>DATNMU010000181.1:0-15565 GCA_035602195.1 Candidatus Acidiferrum sp. | reverse complement strand
GACGCCACCAACGCCGGCCTGCTGCGCGCCATCATGGAGAAAAAAATCCTCGATGACAGTTTGAAAGCGCAGCTGACGGAGCTGATTAAGCAAGCGAAACAGCAGTTCGTGGAATCGCGTCAGGAAGTAGCAAAATGATAGTTCTCAGTTCTCGGTTCTCAGTTCTCAGCAGGAACCAAGCGCCGAAGGGTTTTAACTGAGAACTGGCAACTGGGAACTGAGAACTGCTTTCAAATGGCAAACATTCTCGACATCCGCCGTCGCATTCGCAGCGTGGTAAACACGCGCCAGATCACCAAAGCCATGAAGGTGGTTTCGGCCGCGAAACTGCGCCGTGCCCAGGACCGCACTCTCGCGGCCCGTCCCTACGCTCAGATGTTGACCAATGTCCTCAAGTCACTGGTAGCGCGCACTGAGATATACGATCCTGAAACCGGCCAGCCCAAACATCCCTTGCTCGCGCAACGGGAAGAAAAAAATATTCTGCTGATCGTCGTTACCGGAGACAAAGGCCTGGCGGGCGCCTTCAGCGCCAACATCACGAAAGCTGCGAGCCGCTTCATCGAGTCGAAAGCCGGAAAAAATATCGACATCGAAGCCATCGGCCGCAAAGGCCGAGACTTCTTTCGCCGCCGCTATCCCGCCGCGACAGTTCAAACCCGCAGCTTAGCCGAAACTGAAGAATCTCTTGAAGCCGAGACCCAGTCAGCGGAGCGCGCTGGAGTGATACAAATTACCGGCGAACACGTTGGCGTCCTGGGCAAGCTCGAGTTTTCACAAGCGCGCGACTTGGCGGAAAGCGTGATCAAGCGCTACGAACGCGAAGAAATTGATTCGGTGTATCTGGTCTTTAACGAATTCAAATCGGTAATTGCCCAGCGCCTCATCGTCGAGCAGATTCTTCCCATCGAGCAGGTCGGCGAGCCAGCTGTGCGCCTCGTCGAGGAGATGCCGGAAGAGGAAAAGAAAAAAGCCAAAGAAGCCGCGATTAGCGCGGGCGTGGGCATGCGCTCCACCGAGAAGTCGGGCGAAGAAGCAACGCAGTTCGGCACCTCGCAGGTGGATTACATTTACGAGCAACCGCCGGAAGAATTGTTTCGTGCGCTGCTGCCAAAATACGTGGCCATCCAGATTTTTCGCGCCCTGCTCGAATCCATTGCGGCCGAGCATGCGGCCCGCATGACCGCCATGGATTCCGCCACCAACAATGCCACCGACATGATCGATTCGCTCACGTTGGTGATGAATCGTGCGCGCCAGGCCAAGATCACGAAAGAAATTATCGAGATCGTAAGCGGCGCGGCGGCAATGTGAAGCTGCTAGCTTCTAGCTTCGAGTAAAACGATTTGTGAATTCGAATTCGAGCGGGTTCATTCCGCACGCGCAGTAAACGATCAGTACGACTTAGCTATAAGCCAGGAGCTAGCAGCTAGAAGCTGACTTTATGCCAGAGAACATCGGACACGTAATTCAAATTTCAGGCCCTGCGGTAGACGTGCAGTTTGCCGAAGGCCATCTTCCGCCCATTTATGAAGCAGTGCGAGTGGTCAACGACGGTTTCACCGTCCCGGTACCCATCAATGTAATTCTCGAAGTGCAGCAGCACTTGGGGGAAGGACGCGTGCGCTGCATCGCCATGTCGGCCACTGACGGTATGGTACGCGGCATGAAAGCCATCGATCAGAACGGACCAATTTCCGTCCCGGTCGGTCGCGGCACTCTGGGCCGCGTCATGAACGTGATTGGCGAGCCCGTCGACCAACTTGGCCCCATCGAGTACAAAGAGCGGATGCCGATTCACCGTCTCGCGCCCGCATTTGACGAGCAGGCGACAACCGCAGAAATGTTTGAGACCGGCGTAAAGGTCATCGATCTCATCCAACCCTTCTTGAAGGGCGGCAAGATCGGCCTGTTCGGCGGTGCCGGTGTCGGCAAAACCGTCGTCATCATGGAACTCATCAACAACGTCGCCAAGAATCACGGCGGTTTCTCCGTGTTTGCCGGCGTGGGTGAACGCACGCGCGAAGGCAACGACCTTTGGCTGGAAATGACAGAATCCGGCGTGATCAAGCCGGGCGATCCGGCGCATTCGAAAGCCGCGCTCATCTATGGTCAAATGACGGAACCCCCCGGAGCGCGTCTACGTGTCGCCCTCACCGGACTCACTGTAGCGGAATATTTCCGCGACGCCGAAGGCGCTGACACACTGCTTTTCATCGACAATATTTTCCGCTTCACGCAAGCGGGTTCTGAGGTCTCCGCGTTGCTCGGCCGCATGCCCAGCGCCGTAGGCTACCAGCCCAACCTAGCGACGGAAATGGGCGAACTGCAGGAGCGTATCACCTCGACAAAAAAGGGTTCAGTCACCTCTGTGCAGGCGATTTACGTTCCCGCCGACGACTTGACCGATCCCGCACCGGCAACCACTTTCGCTCACCTCGACGCGACCACCGTGCTTTCGCGCGCGTTGACTGAAATTGGGATCTATCCCGCGGTCGATCCGCTGGCTTCGACTTCACGCATTCTCGACGCGCGCATCGTCGGTCAGGAACACTATGACGTGGCGCAACGGGTGAAGAAGACGCTGCAGACTTACAAAGATTTGCAGGACATCATCGCGATTCTCGGCATCGACGAACTGAGCGAAGATCAAAAACTGACGGTTGCCCGTGCGCGAAAAATTCAACGCTTCTTGTCGCAGCCGTTTCATGTCGCCGAACAGTTCACTGGTGCGGCAGGACGTTATGTGAAGATTGCCGATACAGTTAAAGGCTTCAAAGCCATCGTCGAAGGCAAATACGACGACATCCCCGAGCAGGCGTTTTACATGAAGGGACCGATCGAGGAAGTGCTGGAAGCTGCCGAGAAGATGAAAGCGGCAGCGTAAAGCCGTCGTTAGTCGCTGGTCGTTAGTCGTTCGCCAAACGCGTGCGGAAGGTGAACCAAGCGGGGTTTTGCTAACGACCAATGACCAACGACCAACGACCGACGACCAAATGCCAGATACCTTCCAACTCGAGATCGTCACGCCGGAAAAGAAAGTGATTGACACGGCGGCTACCGAGGTCCAGATCCCTGGCAAGAACGGCTATCTCGGTGTTCTCCCCGGGCACGCGCCACTAATCACCGAGTTGGGCATTGGCGAAGTAACCTTCCACACGGGCGCCGAAGAGCAGCGACTAGCAGTCGCCTGGGGATTCGCAGAAGTGCTCCCTGATAAGGTCACCATTCTTGCCGAGAGCGCCGAGCGCCCTTCAGAAATCGACGTGGAGCGCGCCCGCAAGTCCAAAGAGCGCGCCGAGCAGAGGCTCACCAGCGGCGACACCAACGTCGACGTCGAGCGCTCTCTTGACGCGGTACACAAGGCTGAAACGCGGTTGGAAGTGGCGGGGAAGAGCTAAACTGGTTTCGATTTGTAATTCCTCGGAGGAAATCTTGCGCCTTCCTTCACCCTCTTTAGGCTTGCTGGTGCTCGTATTGTCAACGCACTCGTTTTCTGCGGGGCAGCAAAAGCCTGGAGCGCCCAGCTCTGCGCCGCCAACCGCGATTGTTTCTCCAGAAGTTCACCCCGACAACACTGTGACGTTCCGCTTCCGCGACCCCAACGCCAAGGGGGTCAAGCTTGCCCTCGAAGGCGCCGCAGAAGCGCAACTAATGCAGAAAGATGAGCAAGGAGTGTGGTCGCTCACTACTTCTCCACTCGCTTCCGATTACTACAGCTATTCGTTCCTCGCAGATGGTGTGCATCTCATCGACCCCTCAAACCCGCTCCTGACGCCCAATTTGCGTTTCACCTCCAGCGCAGTCCACGTGGCCGGGCCCTTGTCTCTTCCATGGGAAGTGAATGACGTTCCGCGCGGCGAAATCCATCGTCATTTTTATAAGTCGGCAGTCGCCCAGGACAATCGTGACTACTACGTCTACACGCCGCCGACTTACGATCCGTCCCAGACAAAAACTTATCCCGTGCTGTACCTGTTTCACGGCTACAGCGACGATTCCAGCGGATGGACTGCTGTTGGCCACGCCAATGTGATTCTCGACAACCTCATGACGCAGGGAAAAGCCAAGCCCATGATCGTTGTGATGCCGCTCGGTTACGGCACACTAGATTTTGTTCTGACCTCAGAGGATGTATGGAATCAGGCTGAACCACGTGATAGGAATTTCAAAGAGTTCACCGAAGAGTTGCTCACCGAAGTGATGCCGCGAGTCGAAAGTGAATACCGCATCACCAAAGATCGCAATGCGCGCGCCATTGCCGGCCTATCGATGGGCGGCTCAGAATCGTTGCTCGCTGGATTGAACAACCTGGGCAAGTTTTCCTGGATTGGCGCGTTCAGTTCCGGCGGCCTTCCCGAAGATTTTCAAAAAGATTTTCCTTCACTCGACGCCAAAGCCAATAAGCAACTGCATTTGCTTTGGATCGCCTGCGGCACCGAAGATCATCTGATTTCGCTGAACCGCAATCTGCGCGAATGGTTGACTGGCAAAGGCATTAAGCATGTCGATATCGAAACTCCCGGCATGCACACCTGGATGGTATGGCGCAGAAATCTGGTCGAGTTCTCACAGTTGCTATTTCGATAGTGCGACTGGGGCGCTTCGCAAACTACGGAACATTCACCCGATCCCGATTCTCCGTCGGCACATAGTTCACAGCCGCTGTCCGCTCCAGTTTGTCCCACGCAAACCGCCGCCCTTCCAGCGCCCGCTTCAACGTCTTGAACAAAACTACAGAAAATAACTGACGATAGGCGAAGCGCTGCAGCCATACCTGACTCAGCAGCCACGGGTCTTCCTTGTCGTCGGGACGACGCCGCTCCAGCGCGAATGCCAGCGCTGAAGCCAGAAAATCAATTACCAGGAATGCAACGAAGAACGCCACTAGCTTGTGAAAGCTGGCAGGGTCTGTGGAGTCGGGATGAAAATACTTTTGCACGAAATACCACAGAGCGCCGAAAGCGAACATGATGTCGATTAGTGGCGACACCAGCGGCAGCAAAATCTGAAAAATAACAATGTTCGGCAGCGCTACAAAACCCAACGCTCCTTTCCGCGCAAACACACCGCTATGTTTGTAGACTGCCTGCAGAATGCCAAACGACCACCGGAAACGCTGGCGCATCAACCCATTGGCATTGGTCGGCGCTTCGGTGTAAGCCAACGCCATGTCTTCATATTCCACTCGGTAACCGCGGCGTAACAACGCCATCGTAAGGTCGGCATCCTCTGCGACCGTATCCAGTTGGTACCCACCCGCCTCGCGTACCGCCGAAACTCGCCAGGCTCCAATGGCCCCAGGCACCACGCTGACCGCGCCCAGCACGTCAAGAGCGCGGCGTTCAAAATTCTGGCTGGTGATGTACTCCAGAGCCTGCCAGCGCGTCCACAGATTCACGCGGTTCCCGACTTTGGCATTGCCTGCGATCGCGCCCACTTTCGGATTTATGAAATGTGGCACCAGGCGCGAGATTGCATCGCTCGCAATAATCGTGTCGGCGTCAATGCCCACAAAAAGTTCGGCGCCTTGAATGTGCTCAATGCCGTAGTTGAGGGCTGCCGCCTTGCCGGCGTTCGGTTTACTGAGGATAAGAACGGTCCCCGCGGCTTGCTCGGCCCGGAATGCCTGGCGTGCAACTTCAAGCGTGCGGTCTTTAGATCCATCGTCGATCACGATCACACGCAAATTCGGATAGTCGGAATTGAGCGCCGCCCGCACGGTGCGCTCAATCACTTTTTCCTCGTTGTACGCAGGAATCAGAACCGCAACTTTCGGTTTGTAGGAAGCGACTTCCGCGGGTTTGCCGAAAATCTTCTCTTGGACGCGGTCATATACTGCCGCCGCGCCGATGAACAGCAACCGCCCGGTCATGAGCAAATCGCCGAGGAAAAAGATCCATGTAATGCTCATTACCGCCGCGTCAAAAAGCCAGAAGCCAAGCCTATCAAAGCGCGCCGCCCAGCGCTGCCCCGTCGGAAGCGGCGACATTACGTCGGCGCGAGTCTTTCCCAGCAACTCGTAAACCGGCGCGATCTCATATCCCCGCGCCCGAATGCCTTCGATGATCATCGGAAGAGCGCGCACGGTTTCTGCGCGATTTCCGCCCCCATCGTGGAGAAGCACAATGTTTCCGCAGCGGAGGTCGTTGGCTCCGCAGGGCGGCAAGTGACCCAGCACATAACTCGCAATCTGCTCAGCGGAATGACGAGGGTTGCTGCTCCAATCGTTGGGATCAATACGGTTTCCCACCGTGGTGTAGCCCATTTCCTGGGCAATTTCGAGCGGACGAACCTGATCGGCGGTGTCCGGTTCTTCGTCAATCGCATATGGCGGACGCAACAACGTCGCGCGCACGCCTACCAGGCTGGCGAAGAGACGCTCCGTGAGATTCAGTTCGACCTTCATGTATGCGGAAGAAATATTGCTCACATCCGGATGTAAGAATGTGTGGTTGCCGATGGTATGGCCTTCGTTGTAAATGCGCTTCGCCAGGCCCGAGAACTTGTCAGTCTGTATGCCGATCAGAAAGAATGTCGCAGGTGCGTGTTCACGCTTGAGCACGTCCAAAATCTTCGGTGTCCAATCAGGATCGGGACCATCGTCGAAAGTAAGTGCTACTTTGTTCGGACTATATCCGTAACGCCCCACCCGGTACGGCTCGGGCATGGACTGAAAATTTTCGTCGGTAATCAACTTCGAATCAGGATCGATCATCAAATCTCGTGTGCCTGGACTTGGGCGGTCTTCGATGCGAAGAATCTCGCCCTGGCCCTCCATGTCAACATCCTGCCCGGGAGGCACGCTGCGCAGTTTATCGGCCGCGCCGGCGTCACCCGGCATGTCCCATACGCGCCATATCGAGCGGTCTTCCCCGCCCAACCGCCACAAGGCGAACGTCTGAATACCCAGCGTTTGCGCCGCTCGCATGTGGTTCAAAGCCGTGACTGCATCGAGAAACCAAACATCGTGCCTCAGGTTTTTCTCGTCGAGATAACTGAAATGTGGATTCAGCGCATCATCGTCGTAAGTGACGTCAACCTCCGAATCGCGGGCTGCCAGCCATGCTTCCTGCACCGACACGCTGTGATCCTTTTCTTCGGTTGGCAGCTTGCCCATTTTTGGCTTGAGCACCCAGTCGTAGCCGTAGTTGGCAATGGCGCAGATCAGCTTCTCCCGCGGGATCACCTTCACCGCAAACTTGAGATTCTCGACAAACCAATCCTGCGAAGCGACGGGACCGGAAGCTCCGCCAGGAAAATGTTCGTCGTAATTCATTGCCACCACTCCGTCCACGGGCGCGGCGATCGCGGGATAGTTAAAGTCTTCGTTGTGCGCTGGTACGCTCACATAGAGCTTCATCCCACGTGCGTGCAGGTCAGATGAAAGTTCATTCAACAGTGCTACGTAACCCGGCTGGCCTGCTTTGGGGAATGCTTCAAAATCGACCATGAGGCCGCCGAAGCGGTCCGACGAAAGGTACATTCCGACCTGCTTACGAAACAATGCCCGGGCCGCGGGATTATTCAGGAAATCCGCAATTCCTTCCGCCCATTCCGTACCGTCAAAATTGTTCACCATGGGGAAGACTTCCATCGCATTGTCTTCCGCCTTTACCAAAGGCATGACACGGTCGTCGACCGAACGCACGCGATTGTTCTGCACCACGTCAAAAAACTTATTGGTTTGATCATCGACGCCTTGGATGCGGCCGTCCGGCGTCAGCACATGCAGCCAGTCGGCATACAGCAAATCAATTTGCCGGGAGTAATCTCGAAGAGAAGAAAAGCTGGCCGCATCCCAGGGAACATAAAACGCCGCCCGGATGCCTTCTTCCTGATTCAGTTTTACTTCTGACGCTGCCAGCTTCGACCTGCGATGCGAACGGCTCGCCAGTTTCTTCTGTCGCTCGTGGGCTTTGTCTTTCTCGTTTTCCTTCAGCGCTCGGAACGCACGTTTCTGCGGGGAAAACAATAACTCAGGAAGGTGTTCATCCCGCAGGGTTGTGTACGCGAAGAAAATAATCAGCGCCGAAAGCGCCCCAACAACTACGTCGACCAGGCGCCTCAGTCGTTTCCAGCGGGCTCGTTGCGGATCGTAAAAGACGGGTTCGGGCATGCAAAGTTAATCGTTCATGGTATGCCGCACGCGGCACACGGTCAATTCATTTAGGTACCGCACAAACACAGGTGAGTAACAGGGTAGAGGCGGCATTCCTATGTTATAAGATGCACTTTTCCAGTCCGAAAGTCACGCCGAACGCGTATATTCTCACCGTGCTCGAACTGGTGCGGAAGGATGCTCGATTTTTTCTTGCGGTTATTCTGGCCGCCCTGGCGCTGCGGCTCTTCTTCGTGATTCACTTCCCCGCAGTCGTCGACGATTCTCGGCTCTATGCCGATATCGCTGAAAACTGGCTGCAGCATGGCACTTACGGCATTACCAACTCCGGCGAAGTCGTGCCAACCTTGTCGCGGCTGCCCGGCTATCCGGCATTTCTTGCAGCGGTTTTCGCCATTTTCGGTTGGAATAATTTCCGCGCCGTCTTGCTGATCCAGGTTTTGTTTGATCTCGGCACCTGTTTTCTGATCGCAGATCTCGCCCGCCGAACCATCAACGACAAGGCTGCAAAAGCTGCTTTCGTGCTGGCCGGGTTGTGCCCGTTTCTGGCAAGCTACGCTGCAGCGGCTCTTACCGAGACCCTGGAAATTTTCTTCACCACGCTGGCGCTCGATCTTGCGATTTGCGGAATCGCACGTCTTCGTAACCAACCCAATGCCAGCCGGGCGTGGGCGATGTGGCTTGGCAGCGGACTGTCCATCGGCGCCGCCCTCCTGCTCCGGCCGGACGGGGGGATTCTGTTCGCAGCGATTGGCGGGTACTTGCCCTTGCTCTTGCTATTGTTTCGTCGCCAGCAACAGCCACGCAGGACGCCCACGCCAGCGGCAGAATCTCGCTCCGCCCGCAGCAAGCTTCCGATTATTAGCGCTGCAGCATTTCTAACTCTAGGAACTTTCTCCCCTTTAATTCCGTGGACACTGAGAAACCTGCACACTCTGCACAAGTTTCAGCCGCTTGCTCCTCGCTATGCGAACGACGCCGATGAACCGGTCACCACCGGATTCAACCGCTGGACCGAGACCTGGATCGCCGATTACACGTCAGTCCAGGAAATTTACTGGAAAGTTCCCGGAGACACGATTGATATCACGCGGCTCCCCAGCCGCGCTTTCGATTCCGCCCAGCAACGCGAAGAAACCCAGCAGCTTTTCGCCGGCTACAATCAGGACCACGATCTGACGCCGGAACTCGATGCGCGCTTCGCGGCTCTGGCTGCAGCACGCATTCGTTCCGCTCCTCTGCGCTTCTACCTCTGGCTTCCCGCTCTGCGCATCGCTGATGTCTGGCTGCGACCTAGAACCGAGCTGCTCCCATCAGATCCGCGATGGTGGGAGTTCGACGATGAACCTTTGTGGCTCACCGTGAGCATCGTCTTCGGCCTCATCAACTTGATATACATCGGATCGGCCATCGCCGGCCTGCTGCGCACTGAAATATGCTGCATCGGCCTGTTGGTTTTGTTTTTGATTTTCCGCTCGCTGTTTCTCGGGACTCTGGAAAATCCAGAACCGCGTTACACCCTCGAGTGTTATCCGATCATCATCATTGCGGCCGCCTCATTTCTCACCGAGAAAACAAATCGCCACTATCGAAAATCCACATGAACAGGCTCCAATATCTGGAACGTTATATGTGAAAACCAGTATTCAAACGTTTCAATCCCAAAAATCGCGAATATTTAGCTTGAACTTTGCGGCCCGCTAGTTGCACAATAGCGCCCCATTAGGTGCCCCAGGGTCTCAACCTGCGGAAATTCCTGGGGAAGAAACTCACGTGCAGCGCCCGTCGGGGGCGAATGGAGGCTTCATGCGTTCTGGTTTGCGTGCAATCACCTTACTGTTTGCTTTCGTGGCTCTTAACCTATTCGCTTTCGGACAAACCGCCACGAGTTCATTGCATGGCACAATCTCTGACCCCAAGGGCGCTGTGGTGTCTGGCGCGACGGTGACCATCACTAACCCGGCTACTGGCTTCCGTCGCTCCACCAAGAGCGACAGCCAGGGAAGCTACCAGTTTATCGAGATGCCTCCCGCGAAGTACGACCTCTTAGTGGAATCCGCAGGTTTCGGCCCCATGAAGCAAAACGGCATCGAGCTTCTGGTCGCTTCTCCCGCCACTCTGAACATTACGATGGAGGTTTCGGGCGGAATTGTAACGGTCGATGTTACCGGCACAACTCCGCTGGTCAACACGCAGGACGCTTCCCTCGGTCATGCCTTCGAGGCCAGTCAAATTGCGGATCTCCCCTTCGAGGGGCGCGATCCCGCAGGAATCCTCAGTCTGCAGACGGGAGTTGTCTTTACCGGCAACAGCACCCACATCGCCGGTTCCGCGGATAGTCGCGCCGGTTCGGTGAATGGAGCCCGCAGCGATCAGACCAATATCACCCTCGACGGTGTCGACAATAATGATCAACTTCTGGGTACCGCTTTCCAAGGTGCGATCCGCGCTCCCCTGGACTCCTTGGAAGAGCTCAAGGTGACCACCAGCAATTCCGATGCGGATTCCGGCCGCTCGTCGGGTGGGCAGGTATCTCTAGTGACGAAGAGCGGTACCAATCACTTTCACGGGTCGTTTTACATCTACAACCGACCTACTTTCGCTGCGGCGAATGACTGGTTCAACAAGGCGGCGCAGCTCGGTGCAGGCGAACCTAATGAGGCCCCTTTCCTTTTGCGGAATACATTTGGCGTCAACGTAGGTGGCCCAATCATTAAAGACAGGCTGTTCTTCTTTGCGGCCTACGAAGGCCAACGCAAGCGCGAAAACCTGCAAGTGACGCGCGTCATTCCCAGCGCGGGGATGAAGATCGGGTCGATAAGCTATCCCTGCACCCAAGACCCAACTTGCCCAGCCAGTGGCGTAGAAACTCTGAACGCGGCGCAAATCGCGAGCATGGACACTGTGTGCTCTACCAACACTCCGCCCACCTGTCCGCTAGGCCCCGGACCGAATCCGCTGCTGGCGAACATAGGTGGGGCGAATCCGAACGCCCTCTTCACCCAGTACCCAAATGCCAATACCAATACCGTCGGCGATGGTTTTGACTATGTTGGCTATACCTTTTCCTCGCCTCTGCCGACCGGCTTGAACGCGTATGTCGCAAAGCTCGACTACAATCTCACCAGAGATGGCAATCATCGTGTGTTCGTCCGCGGCATCATGAACAATGACCGCCAGGCTGAGCGCAACATCAGCACATCAATCACAAACGATGGAGGCGAACAATTTCCAGGTTCATCCGAGGGTCAAGTCGAACACGATAACAATAAGGGTTTCACCGTCGGTTATACGGCAACCTTCAGCCCGACTCTGATCAACAATTTCCGGTTCGGCTACAGCAGCGAACTTCTTAATCTCGCTGGTCTTCAAACCCAGCCCTTCGTCCACTTCCGCGGAATGGACGACATAAACTCTTTCACGCCGACGATCAATACCCACATTCCGGTGAAAAATATCGTGGACGACATCACCAAGGTGATGGGCAGTCACACCTTCCAGTTCGGCGCCAACTACAGACAGGTTGATAACTTACGAGAGTCGAATGCACAGAATTTCTTCACGGCTGAGACGAATGTTTTCTGGACTAACAATTCCGGCATCTCAAACACGGGGAGCAGTCTCGATCCTGCCGCGATTAACCCTGCTACTAATCAGGAATTCTTTCCCGCAGTCGATCCCAATTTTTCCGCGAGCTACGACTTCGCTATGGCTGCATTAGTCGGCCTGATACCGCAGGTCACCGCCAACTACGAGCTAACCAAGAACCTGAGTCTGATTCAGCAGGGTCAACTGGTCCCGCGGCATTTCCGCGATCACGAAATTGAGTTTTACGCCCAGGATCAGTGGAGGATCAAACCCAACCTCACTTTCACCTACGGCCTGCGCTATTCGCTTTTGCAGCCGCCTTATGAGACGACTGGCACGCAGGTCGCGCCGACGCTCAGCTTTAACAATTATTTTAACCAGCGCTCCATCGCCGCCTATAACGGGCAGGTTTACGACCCTACCGTCGGCTTTGCGCTCGACGGTCAAGCCAACGGGAAGGCGCCCTACTGGGCATGGGATTACAAAGACTTCGCCCCGCGCGTTGCCTTCGCCTATTCTCCCAAAGGCGACAGCGGTTGGAGCAGGCGGCTCTGGGGCGGACAGGGTAAGACTTCCATTCGGGCTGGCTATGGCATTTACTTCGACCACTTCGGAGAAGGTATCACCAATACCTTCGATCGGAACGGCTCCTTCGGCCTGACCACGTCTGAAGTGAATCCAGCGGGCATTCAATCGGTGGACGGCTCTGCTCGCTACTCAGGACTCTTCAACATTCCGACGAGCAGCAATGACGGCTGCGCCACGCCGCCGTGCTCGCTCGTGGGCGCTCCGCCCACCGGTCCGTTCCCGGTCGTCCCACCCATCGGCGCCACCACCCCCGGGGGCTTCGCTATCACATGGGGATTGGATGACAAGCTAAAAACTCCTTACTCGCACGTTATTGATTTTTCGATCACTCGCGAACTGCCCTCGAACTTTGTGTTCGAGGCGTCGTATGTTGGCCGCTTCGCTCACCGCCTTTTGCAGGAAGAGGATCTGACCGAGCCAACCAACCTTCGTGATCCGGCAAGCAAGACCACCTACTTCCAGGCTGCACAAGGCCTCGCACGTCAATACAGCGCGGGTACGGCGATTCAGAACGTCAACACTTCAACCGTAGGCACCAATTACTGGCAAAATGTGTTTCCAGCTGCGGCGGGACAGGCCCAGAACGTCCTCTTAGATCCCGTCATTAAGACCGGACCCTCGGCCGGACTTATCCAACCCTGCGGCACCAACTCAGCCCTTGTCTCTCCCACGCAGCAGTTGACGGCCACCCAGGCGATGTACGATCTGTTCTGTAATTTTGCGGGTAACGAAACGACGGCGCTCGAATTAGCCGACGCGCCGGGCCTGATTAACGCCACTGGCGACCCCGCAACTGGAGGATGCTTCCCCGCCTGCGCCACCATCGGCGGAAACCTGACCCAGGGCTATGACTATTACTCTCCTCAGTTTTCCTCGCTGTTTGCCTGGCGTAGTATCGGCAATAGCGCGTACAACGCCGGCCAGTTCAGTCTGCGGCATCGCTCCGGTGGTATGGAATTCGATTTGAATTACACTTATTCCAAATCAATCGACCAAGGCTCCAATGCCGAACGAGTCAACGAGTTTGAGGGCTTCGGCTTCGGCAGCCAGATTATCAATTCGTGGTTCCCCCAGCAAAACCGTGGCGTATCGGATTTCGACACTACGCACATCGTCAATGCTAACTGGGTGTACCAATTGCCATTTGGCCGCGGCAAACGCTTCGGCAGTGGCATGGGAAAGTTTGCCAATGCTGTGCTTGGCGGCTGGACCGTTTCCGGTCTCTGGCGCTGGTCTTCAGGCTATCCGTTCTCTCTGTTCAGCCCTGAATGGTCCACCAACTTCCAGCTACAAACTCCGGCCGTGCCGGTAAGCGCTGCGCGTCCGAAAACCGGCAGCTTTATCGTAGCCCAAGCCGGCGGTGGGACGGGTCCGAATGTCTTCCAGGATCCCGGAATCACAGATTCGAGCACTAATCCGAACGCAGCTATCAACCTGTTTCGCGCCGCGTTTCCCGGCGAGGCAGGGTTGCGGAACGGCCTTCGTGGTCCCGGTACCTTCAATATAGATACCGGCGTCGCGAAAACTTGGACTATCACCGAAAGCCAGTTCATCAAATTCTCCTGGCAAATGTTCAATATGACCAACTCGGCTCGCTTCGACGTGGGGACGATGTCGATTAACGGCAACACTTCACTCTCCAGCAGTAGCAGTTTTGGCAACTTTAGCTCAACCCTCTCGAACCCGCGGGTATCGGAATTTTCTTTGCGCTACACCTTCTGACCCGCGAACGGGCTCAGTTCCGAAGGGGCGGAAACACCGCCCCTTTTTCTTTTGCCTATCTTTGGGAATGTGAGATTGGGGAGATTACCGCGGTCCAAGCCGGTTCTACGCCAGCGGCGAGTCGCTCATGCGAAAGCGTGTGCGCACGTGCTCGGAGATCAGTTCGATTGCCGAGCGGTTAGCAACCGCATCGCTCTGCGCCAGGTACTTCATAGCTTCCACCAGCACGCGCTGTCCATCGACGTAGCGAGGGTCGGCCTTGCGCTCTTTGCGCTTGGCGCCAAAATTAGGGGCGACGGGAATCGTAAAAACTTTGGCCATTATGAACTCGTTATCAATCCTAGGGCAGTATAAAGCCCGCCGCTCCCTTTTCAGTACACCTTCTTCTGCTTTCGATTCAAGTACTTAGCCCCGGGGCGAGACAAACTGTGTCTTCCCCGTTGTCTTCAATTGAAATACGTCATTACTAATTTTCCCGTTCAACCTCACCTGTGAGTACCTTGCCAGGCGGTAATCCCCCTGGGTTTGCATAAACTTTTGCTGTATTGAGATGCCGCGAGCGAGGTCAATCCACAGAAAAATTTTTGTGAACGTACCGCGAACCTTCTCGCTCTTCGGCACCAGAGCCAATCTCGCAGTCGCCACGCCGTCGACAGTCTCCTCGCCCTCGTAAGACACGTCAAACGCCTTTTTCAGATCTTCACCGCTGCCGCCAAAGCCCAGCACGAGGTAGCTTTCCAGTTCGTTGCGATTGCCGCCCGCCGGATACGACATTACCTGGTCGATCTTGGGCTGGTAAACCTGAAGCTTGCCATCTTTGTAGAGAACGATCTTGCGCTCCGGTTCCTTGATGTCGGCCAGCATCTGAATTTCTTTTCCGGCCTTCCGGTAGTAGACGGTGCCCTTCTGCGTGTCGGTTTCATCCACCACTCTCTGATACTGATCCCAGACAAAATCAGCCTGCGCCGTCTGGAAGTTGGCGGCAGCCGAATCCATTTTCTTGAGAACAGTGTCCAGGCGGTTATCTTGCGCGGATGAAAGCGAGGCCGTACAGAAGACCAACAAATGCATCGCGATCGTCATTCCCGGCCATACTCCTTTACGTGCGCCAATTTTTCTCGCGAGCATTTTTCTCACTATCGTCGTTTCACCCAAACCCGGTAGCCCTGCACATTGCCCTTTCGGTCGGAGACGGGTTCATACCTGACGATAGAAACATCCCCGGAAATCGGTTGGATCACGCGGAGAAATTCTGTCCGCAGGGCTGTTTCATCTCCGCGCGACACGCTCGAGCCATCGATCTGATAAACCAATCCGCCCGCTCCATCCGCGGTCACCAATACGCCGCCCGTAGGATGCGGGTTCAACGGCCTTGGTTTGTCATTGAAGTTGATGACGCGTGGGGAGAGGAATACGAAGATCAGAATCAGCGTGACCATGATGTCGTAATGCAGCGTGCCACGCTCGTGCTGCCAAAGAATGTAGCTGCGAATTGTGCGCCACGCGCCCTTCATCGGTAGGGAAGGCGCGTCCGCGGCTGTCGTG
>DATNMU010000180.1:0-10637 GCA_035602195.1 Candidatus Acidiferrum sp. | reverse complement strand
TGGAAGATGACCGCACGTTCCTCAAGTTGCGCCGCTGAAAATATGATGACGCCCACCATGGTGAGCCAGGTATCGCTGAACAGGCCCGCGACCATCAGGAGCATGGCCAGCGCGTGGCTGATGGAAACGGCGCGCCGGGTGGCCGCAGCCGAGTCGATGGTGCGCGCGAAAAATGCGCGCAGAATGCGACCGCCATCCAGAGGATAGGCCGGGAGAAGATTCAGTCCGGCAAGATAAAGGTTCGCCCACACCAGGCTGCGCGGCAAGTTGCTGGCCTGCAAAAAAGGCCACTTCCAGAGGTTCGCGCCTGGGACGGCAGGAATAATGATTCCGGCGGCGATGATCGCCAGCAGAAGATTCGCCAGCGGTCCCGTGAGGGCGATACGAACGTCACGCTTCCAAGCGGATACAGCAGAGGATGGCGTTTCCACGTGGGATTCGTCGAAAACCGTGACTCCGCAGAGGGGAAGGAGAATGACGGCCTTGGGGATCATTCCGTAGCGCCGGGCCACCAGCATGTGGCCGACTTCGTGAGCGCCCACGCAGGCCAGTACGATTCCGACCAGGGCCAGATCCCGCGGCCCGTTCGCGGAGCGCACGGTCGATTCTGTCCAGAAAACGAACAGGGGCAGAATCAGAAACGTCAGATGAAGCCGGACCTCGACTCCGAACAGCCGCCCGACCTGGAGGGAAAAACTTCTCATGAGATTCCGGCCACTGCTGTTATTTTACATGGTCCGATATATTGCCTCCGAGACTCAAAGGTACAGAGCCATGCGGGTGATTGCCGGTAAATATCGCGGTCGTCCGTTGCGGTCCCTGCGGGGAGCGGACATCCGCCCCACGTCCGATCGATTGCGCGAGACTTTGTTCAACGTATTGACTGCGGGCAATCCTGAAGCTCTTGCGGGAACTGTATGGTTGGATCTTTTCGCAGGAACCGGCGCGGTGGGAATTGAAGCATTGAGCCGCGGAGCCAAGCAGGCATATTTTGTGGAGAGCTCGCCTCCGGCAGGGAAGTTGATTGAGCACAACCTGCAGAGCCTGGGGATTACAGAAGGATACAAAATTCTGCGAGACGATCTTTCTGGCGTGATCTGGCGTTTGCAGCGGGAACACTTTGCCGCTGATGTCGTGTTTCTTGATCCGCCTTACCAATTGCAGCAGGCTTACGAGGTAACGCTTAGCGCCCTGGCCGAGTCGTCGCTGGTATGGGCTATGTCATTGGTGATTGCGGAGCACGAGAAGAAGTTCGATCCCGGCGACGAATTTGGATCGCTGCGAAGAGTTAGAAAACTGGCACAGGGGAGCTCGGTACTGAGCTTTTATCGTATTGGCGGTCTTGCCGATCTCAATCAATTACGAAGCGGCGGCTAAGACCGCCGCCTTCACATGAGCAGCTCGTTGCTGCGGCGTTCGTTGCCGCGGCGAACAATGGGATGCTGCATTTCCTGCAAATCGTTTTTCACCATGTTGAGGCCGTAAACGCAGCCCTCGAACTCCCGCGACAGGTGAGCAAACAGCGGAGCGACTTTGGCATATTCGAAGTGCTCGAACTTCGAAACGATGTAGTAGCTCTCTTTACCCGCCTTCATCCATTCCACGAAGTTCTCCAGCCGCTGGTGGCGCAGGCGAAAATGATTGATGCTCTCGGGAAACATTCCGGCGAAGAACAAAGCGTAGTCGCCAATGTGCTTGCGAACCTGGCGTTCGCGATCGAACGAGGGAGCGGGGCCGTAGACGGGGTCGGATTCGAGCAGCATTTCGCCGACGTCTGCCAATGGGCGGCCCGTAGGATCTTGAATTTTGAACAATTGATCGGATTCGCAAAATTCTGTCAACAGATGCGATACGTAGGCCACCACTTCAGGATCGCGGATACCGATTTCCTCTGCATAGTGACGGCCAACCAATTCCTGGAAAAGTTTCCGTAACGGATGAGATTCCGGAATCATTGTTCTTGTCTCCCCGAAAGCCTCGGGTTTCGCGGCTTTCAACGTTCGTTGCTAACTAGTTAACTCACTTCCGATACAAAAGCAAGTGACTTTTGTGTATCGGACCAATCACGTTCTCAAATGATTAGAAGTGGAGGGCACTATCCGGGGTTGTAAACGGCATTTGTTGGCACACACTCGACTCGGCTGCTAATACTGTGCTTCCGGAGAACGAATACAGAGCCGAATGTATTCCGACGGGCAGTTCTCGCGAAGTGGGAGTAAGATTCCAGCGTTCTGCAATTCAGCAATATGAAATTACCAGGAGCGGAGAGACGAGTGAGAAATCACGGATGGATTTTGTTTCTTGCGATCGCGATGGTGGCGACGGGGCAATCTCAACAGGGGAATAGTCAAATATCGGAATCGACGACGGTGATTCGCGCCGGTTCGCTCATCGATGGCAAGTCGGAGAAACCTCGACGCGATCAAGTAGTGATCATTCGTGGGAATCGCATCGAGAGTGTTGGCGATGCGACGGCTACGAAGATTCCGGCCGGCGCGCAGGTCATTGATTTGTCGAAGGCGACGGTGTTGCCGGGTCTTATCGATTCGCACACCCATATTTTTTTGCAGGGCGAAGATCCCGCACAGGGCGGATACGATGTGAACATTCTAAACGCGCCGCTGGCCTTGCGCGCCGCACGGGCTACAGTGGCCGCCAGGCGGGCGCTGGAGCAGGGCTTCACCACGCTGCGCGACGTGGAAACTGAGGGGGCAGGGTACGGCGATGTGGGCATTAAGCAAGCGATCGATCTGGGTTATATTCCGGGGCCGCGGCTGTTTGTTTCAACCCGCGCTATCTCGACGACCGGCGGTTATCCGCTGGAAGGTTACGCGCCCGAACTCGACATGCCCAAGGGCGCGCAGATTGTCGACGGCCCAGTTGAGGCGCGGAAGGCCGCACGAGAGCAACTCGATCATGGCGCCGATTGGATCAAGGTCTACATGACGCACCGGTCGTGGGTGGGCAAAAATGGCGAACTCGTCTCGCAGCCAACGCTCACGGTGGAAGAGTTGCGCGCAATTGTGGACGAAACTCACGGCTGGGGCAAGAAAGTTGCCTGCCACGCTTACGGCGGCACTGGGCTGCACCGGGCATTGGACGGGGGTTGTGACTCGATCGAGCACGGACTCGATCTTGACGACGCCGCGATTGCGCAGATGCTGAAGCAAGGTACTTGGTACGTTCCCACGATCAGCGCCTATTACAACGACTGGGGACCGGCTGATACCCCCGGCGGACAGCGCGATCGCCTGCGGGCGTCAGTGCACGAGCCATCGTTCAAGAAAGCTCTGAAGGCTCAGGTAAAGATTGTCTTCGGAACTGACATGGGCGGAATCCCGTGGACAGAACCGATCGCCCAGGAGTTCTCGCGCATGGTGGATTTTGGCATGCCACCGATGGATGCCATTCAGAGTGCAACCTCGAGGGCAGCTGTGATGCTCGATATGGAAGGAAAGATCGGCGTGGTCGCGCCCGGAGCGTTCGCGGACATTATTGCGGTCAGCGGCGATCCCTTGCACAACGTAAAGGCACTGGAAAATGTGCAGTTCGTGATGAAAGAGGGGAAAGTCTTCAAGAACTCGCAGAATTGAGGAGGGCCTTCAGGAGAGGTGCACGATTTCTACGCTTTTGGGGCATGCAAGAGAAAGATTTGCCATATCGTTTCAATTCACTTGACATCGGCCTTGACGCGAGCATAATTCACCAAGATTTGTATTTGATGGCGAACCGGCTCAGTGTGGTTTGGCGGATGGCCGGAGGAGGTCTTTATGAGTGTGCTGGAACTTTGTGACCGGGAGATTGCGGCGGTTGGCTTGGAAGCCAGCGTCGCCGATGCCATTAATAAGATGCTCGATCATCACGTCGGAGCCGTTGCTGTGGTGGATTCCGAATACCGCGTGGCTGGAATTTTTACCGAACGCGATGTGCTCCGCAAGATGGCGCTGAGCGGTACCGACCCGCAGACGACCCCAGTCCGCGAATTGATGACCACACCTGTGGAGATGGCCACGCGGCGCACCGGCCCGGGAGAAGCGCTTCACATCATGCTCGAACGCCACTTCCGTCACTTGCCGGTAGCTGACAACAACGGCAAGCTGCTGGGAATTCTTTCGATCCGGAACCTGCTGGAGTGGCGCGTCGAAGACCTGAGCCGCGAACTGGAATCGCTTGAGCAGTATGTCTCGAATGACGGGCCGGGCGGCTAAAGTGCCGCTCGCTCGCCTGAATGAATGACAACCACTTCTTCCGCTGCAGCAAGAACGATCGCCGGCGTGCGCATTGCTACGTCGATTTTCTTTCTTCTGTTTGGTGAATACAAGCTGGCTGGCACAGGCTTTGCGCACGGCGGATTCCAGGGATATCTTCAGGATTTCATCGCCAACGGCGCGGTGGGTTTCTATCGCCCGGTGCTTTCAGGTTTGGTATTGCCGCACGCTGTGGGTTTTGGCTACCTGGTGGGGGCGGTCGAATCGTTTATCGGGATATGTCTGCTTCTGGGTTTGTGGGTGCGGCTGGCTTCCGTGCTGGGCGCTCTCTACATGCTGAACCTGATTCTTGCAACCTGGTGGGGACCCGGACACGGTGTGCCGGTCTGGCGCTACTTCGGCGCAGAACTTGATCATTTCCCGCTGCTGTTGTTGTTTATTATTTTCTACGCTGCGGATGCGGGGAAGGTATGGGGCTTGGATGCACGGCGACGTTAAGAATCTTCCGCTTCGCGACCCTATTTCAAGAACCAGAGCCTTCAGCGTTAGCGTTGCTTCTGCGTGCCTGCTCAATGACCCAATCAGTCCAGTACGATGACGCTCCGCTGGCCAGCAGCGCAGCCTTGCCCTGCACCGTGTCGACAAAGTTTTCGATCAGCGGATAGAGCGGGTTGTCATGCAGAGGCAGATTTTCTTTACCTCCGGGATAAGTCAACTCAGGACCATTCAGCGGACTCAGCTGCATCTCGCCGCCGGTTCCGCGGATGCGGCATTCGTCGCGCTTGACCTTCGAATGCCAGCGCACGTCGACAATGCCGCGTACGCCATCTGCGTATTCAATCATCACAGTCGCATTGTCCTCCACGGCGTAGCGATGCACGGCGTTGGATAAATGCGCACTCACGCGCAGTGGCTGACCGAAGAGGAAGTTCAGGACATCGATGCGATGCGAGGCGATGTCGTACAGCGGGCCTCCGCCTGCCTTGGCGGGATCGATCAGCCAATTGCGATCGCTTTCTTTTCCATCCAGCCACCCGTGGCAGGTGAGTTCGGCGAGCACGGGTTGGCTGATCGCGCCCGCGTCCAGCAGTTGTTTCGCACGCAAAACTTTGGGATAAGCGCGGCGATAGAAAGCCGCTCCGAAAATGCGTCCACTTTTTTCCGCGGCTTGCACCATAGATCGCGCTTCGGGCTCGTTCATGGCCATTGGCTTCTCGCACAGCACATGCTTGCCGGCACGAAGAGATTGAATCGTCTGGGGAGCATGCAGGAAGACGGGAGTCGCTACGTAAACTGCATCGACCGCAGGATCGGAGAGAGCCTGGTCGAGGGAAGGCCAAAGCTTCGCTCGGTAGGACGCTGCCTTTTGCGGATTGCGGGTGACCAATCCGTAGAGACGGCTGCGGGGTTCGGCCTGAATCGCGGGAATGACGCGGCGGATAGCAATATCGCCGATTCCGATGACGATCCAGTTCAGCATAAGAGACGAGGCAAGCCAGCAGAAAATCAAAGGCCGGCCTAAAGCCGGCCTTCGTAACGAATCGTATACGAACTATTTCTTGGGAGCGATTGCGTCTTTGGCGGCCTTGGCTACGCGGAACTTTACCACGGTCTTGGCCTTGATCTGGATGGGTTCGCCGGTCTGCGGATTGCGGCCCACGCGAGCTTTGCGGTGCGCCTTCACCAAGCGGCCCAAGCCGGGAACGACGAACACGCCGTTCTTCTTGGTCTCTTTTACAGCGACATCCGCCAACTGTTCAAGAAAGCCTGTGACAGTTTTGTTGGGAAGTTCAGTTTTCTCGGCCAGATACCGGACGAGCTGGGTCTTGGTCAAACCTGATGCCATGTTTCCTCCTGGGAAATGTATTGGAATTTAATTCCAGCGGGCCTGATCTTATATCAGTACCCTGTGGAAATCACCTTATTTTACGCGGGTCCCGCACATATAGCGAACAAACAATAGCATTTTTACACGGTTATTCGCTATGAAGGGTTCCAAAATGGCCCAAATACGGGCACCAGAAGAGTTACGTCGTGGTGGGAATCGGAGGGCGGGTGTCTCAGCAACTAGCAATCGGCAGATAGCAATCGGCACTCTGCTCCGAGCTTCTCCAGCTTCTCCTCATCGGGTGCCATAATAGCAACAGGGAGAATATCGGCTTGAGTTGTGAGATTTGCGAAATTCGTAAGGAAAAGCGGTTCTGTCCGGCAGTGCATGGCCGCATCTGTCCGCAATGCTGCGGCGAGCAGCGCGAGGTGACACTCGACTGCCCCAGCGACTGTCCATACTTGCGGCAAGCGCGCGAACACGAAAAGCCGCGATCCGCGGAAGAGTTCGACTCCGCTTCTTTGTTCCTGCAGGTTGAGATTTCCGAGCAATTCACTTTCGAACGGGAGCACCTGCTCATGGGACTGAGCTACGCCTTGGCGCAGGCAGCCCACGGCGACCGCAGTCTGAAGGATCGCGATCTGATCGCAGCGCTCACGGCAATGTGCACGAGGTATGAGCGGCTAGTGAACTCCGGCTTGCATTATGACCAGCCTTTGACCAGTACGGCTCAGCATGCCATCGCGGCGCAAGTAGAAGCAATGTTGAAGGAGTTCCGCGATCTCGAGCATAAGCAGTTGGGATACTCGACCCTGCGTGATTCGGACGTGCTGAAGTCTCTAGTGTTTCTGGTGCGGTTGGCGCATGGGCGCACGTCAGGCAGGCCGAAGTCGCGGGCCTTCATCGATTTTCTCTTCGCGCAATTTCCGGAGAAACAGTCAGCCGTGATTGCCCCGGCAGAAGTTGGCAGCCGGCTTATCGTGCCTTAGGCAAAAACCTGGCCACGGATTTTTACGGATAAATCTGCAAACCGGGCTAATGCTTCGCGGTATTGCTCTGATCCGTGCCAATCCGTGAAATCCTAGGCTCGGTTTTTTTTTTCACCGCCTGTCCTGGCGGCAGCCGCTTAAGCAGGTCTCGAATTGTCTTATTCAAAACTGGATGAAGCGTCTGGGGTGCGATTTCTCCGAGAGGTTCCAGCACGAAGCGGCGGTGCTGCATGGCGGGATGAGGAATCGTCAGTTGCTCGGATTTCACGATCATGTGGCCGAAGAGCAAGATGTCAATGTCGATGGAGCGCGGACCCTTTTTTTGGACGCGCTTGCGTCCCATTTCTTCTTCGATGCGGAGAATCGCGTCCATCAGTTCTTGCGGGGATCTGTCGGTTTCGAGCGCCACAACACAGTTTAAAAACCACGGCTGCTCGGTGAATTCTACTGGCTCCGTTTCATAGACTGATGAAACCGCAGTCACGCGGCCGATCTTACCGAGCCGGTGTTGCGCTTCCCGCAATTGCGACTCGCGAGCCCCAACATTTGATCCGAGTGAAAGGTAGGCGGTCGTAACCATGTGCAATGAATAGTGTGAGGCTTTCGGCGGCGGCTTTCCAGTGAAACAGTCGATGTTGTCAGCTTTGACGGTATTAAAGGCTCGGGAAATACCCCCACACCTTCGTCACTTTTTACATGCGGCGCGAGGCTCTAGAATCATTCGATGACGCTGGAGTCTCTCCTTCTGAGCCGGGATGCCGAAGTTGTGCGCGTTTTGCGCCCGACGCTGGAAAAGCTTTCGATTGATGTGGAGATCTGCCAGGAAGCGAAGAAAGCTGCCGAGATTCTCATTGCCGAAAAGTTCGATGCCGTCATCATTGACTGCGATGACTTGCGCGGTGGCCTGGAAGTTCTGCAGGGTCTGCGGGCCACTCCCAGCAATAAGAGCTCAGTCACCTTTGCCGTTCTGAATGGCAAAAAAACCACCACGCAGGAAGCCTTCGCCATGGGAGTGAATTTCGTTTTGCAAAAGCCCATCACCCCGGTGAATGCGGCCCGTTGTTTCCATGCGGCCCTTAACTTTATGGTGCGCGAACGGCGCCGCTATTATCGCCATCCGGTAAAGATGCTGGTCAAGATAGTCGCGGGAGAAAAAGAAATAAAAGGCAGCAGCACCGATCTCAGCGAGGGAGGAATGGCGCTGCAACTGCATCAGGCGATTCCCAAGAATGCCACCCCTCGAGTGCACTTCACCCTGCCTGAAACCAGCCTTTCACTGGACCTGGAAGCAGAAGTAGCCTGGGCCGACTTGAAAGGCCGCGTCGGATTGCGTTTTCGCAATGTGGCCCCCGGTTCGCAGGAGCATCTGGAAAAATGGCTGAACCAGCAGATGCAGAAAAAGATTCCTGATGCAAAGGACGCGGCTGGCGCAGGTTCTGAAGCCGTCCAATAATTGTCCCCGCAACATGCTCCCGACTGCAGGTATTCACTTTGTAACTTGTGCGAGAACGAGCGCATGGCAATCTGGTGAGATCAACCGGAGAGCCATCATGATCCCCAGCACTTACCGCATCAAGCAAGTCGAGAAAACGCTGCGCAGGTTTGAAGAAGACATCCCGATGCTGAACATGAGGGTGAAGGACTTATCGGCGGAAAGGCAGCATTCCGCCCGCCAGTTCGCCGCTGCGCTCATCAGCCAGACTCGCGCCGAACTAAACCGCCTGTTGCAGGAACAGCCCAAGCCCGGCCCTGGGGCGGACGAAGTTCCCTGCGAACCTGCGGACTGATTGTTCGGATTTCGTAAAAAACGAATCACGACAGCACTCCCGCAACTACGGGATTCACTGTAGAGCCCAGAGCGATCTTTGTCCGATACGATGCGTGTTCCATCCCCCAGCAGCGGTCGATTGTCCCGATTTCGTAAAAAATCTGCCTTCGCCTATCCCATGTAGTAGATCGTCTGCCAAAATTCTGACTCCGGACAAGGGGAACAAGGGGACAGAACTAATGGGGTTAGACTCCGAGGGTAAAAGAAAGCCATACATTCCTCCACAAATCAAACCACTAACTGAAGATGAGGCCCGGCAGCTCCTGAAAACTCACGTCCGTGAGGGAAACAAGGAAGCCGCGGCCATGCTCCAGGCGCTAGATCGCAGAAGCAAAAGAAGAAGAAGACCGAAGCTTCGCGTCATGGAGCCCGCTTGGAATTTGAGTCGAGGGTAGTCCTGCGGGAACCCAACCTTTCCGGACGACGGAACTTTTAGCGAAAGCTCCCCGCCATAGCTTGAGCACTGTAAGCGCTCGCAGTGTGCGCGTCGTCGGATACCGTGACTTCTTCCCAGAGGGTCTTGTCGCGCAGGATGCGCGAGACCAGAGCGGTATGCATGGCGTGGCCGGCACGATCTGCAACGATTTTGCCTAGGATTGGCTTGCCTAATAACGCCAGGTCGCCGACCAAGTCCAGCACTTTGTGCCTTACGAACTCGTCGGGAAAACGCAAGGGACCGTTCTCGATTCCGTCGCGAGTCAGCACAATGCAGTTGTCTTTGGACGCTCCCCGGATCAGTCCCATGTTTCGCATCGCCTTCTCGTCCTCGCGCGACCCGAAGGTGCGCGCCGCCGCGATCTTCCGCAGGTAGCTTCCGTTCGAAAGCTCCACCTGAAAAGTCTCTTTCCCGATCAGGGGGTGGGGGAAATTGATCGAGTAAGAAACCGAATAAACGTCCGCGGGCTGCACTGAGATAAATTTGTTGCCCTCGCGCATTTCGACTTCTCGAAGGATCTTGAGATACTTGCGCGGGCGGCGCTGCTTGCGGATTCCGGCCTTTTGGATCAACTCGACAAAAGGCAGGGCGCTGCCATCCAGGATGGGAAGTTCGAGGTTGTCCAGCTCGACCACGGCATTGTCGATGCCTAAGCCGATAAAGGCCGAGAGCAGATGTTCAGTGGTTGAAATCAGCACGCCTTTTTTCATGAGGCTGGTGGCGTAGCTGACGCGGGCCACGTTGCGGCTGATGGCCTCGATCTCGAAGTCGTCGAGATCGGTGCGGCGAAAGACAATTCCAGTTCCCGGCGGAGCCGGAAGAATCCGCATAGAGACCGGTGCGCCGCTGTGGAGCCCGACCCCGCTGCATTCAACGCTTGAGCGACATGTCTGCTCTTGAGTCAAAGTGATATGAATATGTTCCGATGAATGAGTAGATTACAGTGTCGCAAGGAATCGCGACTGTGGCAAAAAAGCCACACTTCCGTGACGAAAGTTAATATTTAGGGTAATCGGCTGGGGCGAGTGCAAGCCAGCGAGTTACTCTAATTGAGAAGCTGCTTATCAGCTAAAAGCCGCCTTGTCAGCGCTTTCCGGGTTTGTTGGGATTGTAGTGGGAATTGGGGTCGAACATGGACTCGTCGAGCCCCTGATTGTAATGGGCCGCACTGATGAAGCGCTGGGTTTGCATGTCGCCATTGAAATAGCGAGTAAAGCCGTAATTCGTCATTACACCTTGAATTGGCCGGTAATTGTCGAAGATTTCCTCTTCGACGTTGCGTTCTTTGTCGATGGGATCGCGCCAGCTGTAGCTCTTCTTGATGGGGAGGTGCGTTTCAAGATCGAAG
>DATNMU010000179.1:0-8773 GCA_035602195.1 Candidatus Acidiferrum sp. | reverse complement strand
GCCGCGAAGGAACTGTACCGCTTGCTTGTATCCCAAGGACGAAAGCGGACTTGCCGCATTTCCATATTTCTCCAGCAGACGCTGTGTTTCCTCAATCAGTCCATCCTCGAACATTTTTTGCGCGCGCCGATTGATGCGGTCGTAAAGCGCCTGACGATCAGGATCAAGGCCGATACGTAGGATGCGGAAGCCGCGGAGGGGATCACTGCCGCGCTGCCAGAGCTCTGTCATCTTCTGTCGAGAGGCGAGGCAGACTTCGATCGCTCGAATTAGCTTCGGCGTGTCATTGGCATGAATCTTTTCCGCAGCTGCGCGATCCAGCCGGCGAAGTATGCGATGCAAATAGCCGGATCCGACTTTCTCCCGCTCGCGCAATCGCTCGCGCAACTCTTCTGATCGTTGCGGGCCCGCGAAAAGACCTTCGAGGGCGGCGCGCAAGTAGAGTCCGGTACCGCCCACAAGAATCGGCAAGCGCCCCCGAGTTTTGATTTCTTCGATCACTCGCCGCGCCTGGCGGGCATATTCTCCGGCAGTCATGGGGCTGGTAGGCGCGACGCAATCAAGGAGGTGATGCGGCACGCGGGAGCGTTCTGCAGACGTGGGCTTGGCGGTTCCGATGTCAAACTCATGGTACAAAGCGACGGAGTCGCAATTCACGATCTCGCCATGGAACTGTTCGGCAAGCGCGATTGATAACGAGGTCTTTCCGCTGGCCGTGGGACCGAGCACAACCAGTAACAGCGGATCAGGCCGCACGGATGCCACCGTTAGCGCACGCTCCAGCGAATAGCGTGCCAGTACCGAACCAGGGTGAGAACGAGCACCAGAAAGGCGATCAGGAGCAAGCCGGATGTCTCAGTGGCGTAGGCCGCATGCCGTGCACGCTTATGCGCCCTTTCGTTTTGGCGTTCAGCAGCATCCACGAACGTATTGTACGCCGCGGGTAAAACTTAATTGTTTGAGGCTACCGCCTCCGGCTCTAGAGTCGAGCGAAGCTCGACCGCTATTCTCGTCACGAGCGGCCAGACTGAAACCAGTACCACACGGCATGCACTGGCCCGGTGCTACACTACGCGTCGTTACACGTCGGGATTGTTCTATGTCCGGTTCCCAGGAAAAATCCGCCGGCAGAATCGTGCGCTTCGGGCTGTTTGAGCTCGATCTAGCCGCGGGCGAACTGCGCAAGAACGGCGCAAAGCTTCGGCTTCAGGAGCAGCCTTTCCAGGTGTTGGCATCGCTGCTGGAGCGAGCCGGCAACGTGGTAACTCGCGAAGAGTTACGCCAGAAGCTCTGGCCTGCCGAAACTTTCGTAGATTTCGACCACGGCCTCAACACAGCCGTTAACAAGCTGCGAGAAACCCTGGGCGATTCCGCTTCCAGTCCGCGATATATCGAAACCCTGGCGCGGCGAGGATATCGCTTCATCGCGCCGATACAGAACAGTGTGGAGACGGGCGCATTCTCCCGTCCCCCCGCGCCAAGCTCTGTGGCGGCAACTTGGGCCCAAGATTCCCCAGCCGCTCTGCACCCTCAATTGGAAGTTCCGATACCGCGTCGCGGACTGACGCGTGCATTATTTGCCCTTGTCCAGCTCATGTATCTGATCTTTTACGTAGTCGCGCTTTTTCGCTTGCACGCCGTGCTGGCAATCGCAGATTCAATTTTGCCGCGTTGGGGCGCGACCTCGCTGGTAACGACGCTCATGGTGACTGCGGGCGTGGGAATTCCCGGGCGCTGCTATCTCCTCTCGGCTGTCGGATTCGACTATCGGCGTCTGGGAGACAAGTTCCAGCAGATGTTCCCCTTCGTTCTGGCGATGGACCAGCTGTGGGCTATGGCTCCGTTCCTTCTAACGCAGAAGATCGGTCTGGGTGCTGCGTTTGCTGCAAGCGCAGCCCTGCTCTACGTTCCCTTCTCGGAAAGAACTTTGATTCGGATGGCCTACCTGAAACAGCCAGTTCATGAAACAGCTAGTTCGGCTGGGGGTGTCTGACAAATGTGATAAAATGTCTGACATGGCTCCTCATCGCATCACCATCCGAATTCCTGAGACTTTGGAGGCCAGCCTTCGCCAGCGTTCTCGAGTGAATGGGCAGACCCCTTCAGACCTTGTTCGCCTCGCGCTGAAGAGTTACCTGAGTAAGCAGGGCAGTGCGGGATCGGCTTACGAAATCGCCGAGGAGGCAGGTCTGATCGGCTGCGTACGCCGCGCTCCGAAAGACCTGAGCACGAATCGCCGTCACTTTGAAGGGTTCGGAGAGCGTAAATGACGGGGAGAATCCTGGTGGATACCGGGCCCCTGGTGGCCGTTCTATCGCGCCAGGATGCGCACCATGAGGCTTGCGTCGAGGCTCTTCGCGAAATGGCCAGCCCTTTACTATCCTGCTGGCCCGTGATCACTGAAGCTGCCTGGTTGTTGCGGCGCTCGTCGCAAGCCGTTCAACGCTTATTGGCCAGCATCGACACCGGCTTCCTCGAACTGCTGCCGCTTGGCGGCAGCGAAGCCAAGTCCATCGCGTCGGTGATGAAGCGATATGAAGGCATTCGCCCCCAGCTTGCCGACGCCGCACTGGTTTACCTCGCAGGCCGCGAGAGAATTGAGACGATCTTCACCTTGGATCGGCGAGACTTTTCCGTTTATCGAACGGCGCGCAAGCGCGCTTTTCGAATTGTTCCTGAAACACGGTAATTTTCATTCGACATTCGTCACGCGCAACATGAATCTGGCCTCCGCCAGTATTCTCGGCAGGCAAAACGGAAGAAGGTATGGACATGTCACTCTCACGCGTTCTTGCAATTGCGCTTTTTATCGCGTCTCTGGCATCCCTGTCCGGCGCCCAACAATCGTCTACTCCGCAAGCAAAGCATGAGCCCGCGCTGGATGTCACTTCGATGGATCGCAGCATCGATCCCTGCGTCGACTTCTTCAAATATTCCTGCGGCGGATGGATAAAAAACAATCCCATTCCTCCCGACCAGTCCTCGTGGGACACCTACTCGAAAATGCAGGATGAGAATCTCGGCCGCCTGCGCGAGATTCTGGAAGCCGCCTCTGCTCCAGACTCCAACCGCAACGCCGCCACCCAGAAAATTGGCGACTACTACGCTTCCTGCACCGACGAAAAAGTAATCGAGAGCAAAGGGGCCGAACCGCTGAAACCGGATATGGATCGAATCGCGGCGATTGCATCGAAGGCAGAAATCGCCGGCACGGCCGCGGCCATGATCGATGACAACATTTTGTTTCGCTTCGGCTCGACCCAGGACTTCCGCGATGCCAGTCAAATGATTGCCGAAGCCGACCAGGGTGGTCTTGGGTTGCCCGATCGCGACTACTACGTGAAGGACGATCAGAAGTCTGTCGATCTGCGCAAAGCCTATGTGGCGCACGTGCAGAAGATGTTCGAATTGCTCGGCGATAAGCCCGCCGTGGCCGCTAACGAAGCGCAGACCGTAATGCGGATTGAAACCGCGCTGGCCAGGGGTTCGATGACCCGCGTCGAACGCCGTGATCCGAAAAACCTGGACCATAAAATGAACAGCGGAGACTTCGAGAAGATCACTCCTGATTTTCAGTGGCAGGCATATTTCACCAAAGTAGGATTGCCGTCGCTGGTGTCGTTGAACGTGGCGTCTCCCGGCTTCTTCAAAGCCATGGATGAGGAGCTCAACAAAGAAACCCTGCCTGACTGGAAGATCTACATGCGCTGGCACCTGGTGCACGCGAATGCACCGTTTTTGTCGTCGGCTTTTCTGAACGAGAACTTCGCGTTTTATGGCAAGACCCTTCGCGGCCAGGAGCAGCTGCAGCCGCGTTGGAAGCGCTGCACCGAAGGCGTCGACAGCGATCTGGGTGAAGCATTAGGCCAGGTGTATGTCGAGAAATATTTCAGTCCGCAGGCGAAACAGGAAGCGGTGAAGATGGTGAAGGAGATCGAAACCGCCATGCAGCAGGACATCAACTCGTTGCCCTGGATGTCTGCGAATACCAAACAGCAGGCAATCGTGAAGCTGCACGGCATGGCCAATAAAATCGGCTATCCCGACAAGTGGCGCGACTACAGCAAGCTGGAAATCATTCGCGGTGACGAACTGGGTAACGTGGAGCGCGCACGCAAATTTGAATTCGATCGCCAGTTGGCAAAGATTGGCAAGCCTCTCGACCGCGGCGAGTGGGATATGACTCCACCCACTGTAAACGCTTATTACAACCCGCAGATGAACGACATCAACTTTCCGGCCGGAGTGCTGCAGCCACCGGCGTTCGATCCCGCGTCGGATGCCGCTCCAAATTATGGCGACACTGGCGGCACCATCGGGCACGAACTCACGCATGGCTTCGATGACGAAGGCCGCCAGTTCGACGCTCAGGGAAATCTGCGCGACTGGTGGACTGACGAAGACGGCAAAGAGTTCGTGAAGCGAGCCAGTTGCGTTTCCGATCAATACTCGACTTACACCATCATCGATGACATCAAGATCAACGGTAAGTTAACTTTGGGCGAAGACGTAGCTGACCTGGGAGGGCTAATCCTCGCATACATGGCGTGGAAGGAAGATACCAAGGGTCAAAACCTGCAACCCATCGAAGACCTCACTCCCGAGCAAAGATTTTTTGTCGGCTACGGCCAGAGCTGGTGTGGGGAATCGCGCGACGAGACCAAGCGGCTGCGCGCAACGGTCGATCCGCACTCTCCCGAAAAATATCGGACCAACGGCGTGGTCTCAAACATGCCCGAATTTCAGGAGGCATTTCACTGCAAAGCGGGATCGCCGATGGTAAATCAAAATCGCTGCCGCGTCTGGTAGAGAAAAAAACTATTCCAGATCTTCTTTGGAAGGGTTATAGAAAAACGTAAAACGCAGCGCCAGGTACTGCCCGCCAAACTCAGCCGGCAGCGGAGGAAACGGATCGGACGCCGTGATCCCCGCCCATGCCGCGCGATCCAGAGGAATGTCGCCGGAAGCCGCCACCAGCTTCATGCCCGCGACCTTTCCATCTTTCGTAATCGCGAACTCGATGGAAAGTTTTCCTTTCTTCATCTGCGCGGATTCTGGAATCGCGTTATACCAATTCTGTTTCACATCATGCAGTACGCGCTGCAAGTAAGGCCCGAAGTCGACCCCCATGGTGTCGCTGAGCACGTCGAGGTTGCCCATTTGGCGCCCGTGCGCGCCGGTGCCTAATCCAAAATCTCCGCCAGTGCCTTGCTGCCCGGCCCCGCGCCTGGCTGCCGCTGCCCGGGTAGCCTCTTCAATAGCCGAACCCGCAGACATGGAACCGGCATACTTGCTGAACTCATCCGCGATGTTTGGTTTCGCGGTGGGCTCTGCCCGCGCGATTTGCTGATTCGGCTGTTGCTGCTGAGCACCCTGGTTCTGCGCCGGCGGCGCAGCGGGTTGCGCCGCCTGTTGCTGCGGAATCTGCGGACCACTTGCGCCCGGCTTTCCCGCGGGCGGCGTCGCCAGACTCTTGCGCAGCTCCTTGATATCCAACTCCGGATGCCGCGTCATCGCCTTGCGGTTCTTATCGGAGGCGATGTTGGTGTTCGGGCGTGGTTGCGCCTTTTGCAGATCTGAAGGCAGTTCGAGGAACGTGATGTCGTTAGCGTTGGTTGCCTTCCTCACTACGACCGGATGAAAAGGAAGATACTTTCCGAAATAGAGCAATAAGATGATAACGGAGTGAACAATTACTGAGATATATATGGCTTCACGGCGGCGAGAGCGCGCCAGATCGTCCTGCAACTGAATCAGCAGATGCGGTACGCGCGCATCGTCATCCAGATCGCGGTAAGCCGTTTCCCATCCCTGCGCGTCGTAAAGGCCGAGTTGTTCCGGCTGCGGCTTCTCGGGAGCTACGGGATCCTGAAATGGAATCTGCGTGATGGGCATGGACTAAGTTTGTCTGCGCTCAGGCTTGTCCGTTAGACACGGATCCCCCTCGCTACGATACATCCGTTTTCACAAGATGACCCAGCGAATGGGAGCAGCAAGCTCCCTTTATTTTCGCATCTTTTCAGGGATTATGCTCTTCACAAATAGGGTGCGCCTTAGGTGTGTAAACATTTGTAAAAGGCTGTGGGATGCTTCGCGCCTGGATGGCGAAACGATTGTATCTCCCAGCGCCAATACTTTTCCGCAGAGACACCCTCCGGTATGATTTCTTGCCATGGCAGACATAGATTCTGAACGAGACCTAGTCACGATCCAGAGCTTCCGCGAGCTTCCCGAAGCCATGCTTGCCAAGGGGATGCTTAATTCGGCTGGCATCGAATGCTTCCTGGTGGACGATAACACAGGCCATATGCTCGGGTTTATTTCAAACGTGATTGGCGGTATGAGGATGCAGGTGAATCGAGTTGACGCCGAGGCGGCCATGGCACTTCTCGAGCGACCAATTCAAGAGGGTGTCGACCCTGCGGATGAAGAAACGATCAGCCACCTCGCTGCCCAAAGTGTTACTCCGCAGATATCACCTTCCGCGAACTCGACAAACCTATGTCCACTGGCACCTGGCTCAGCGTGCCTCTTCCTGTTCACGAGAAAGTATGTGAATGCAAATCGTGCGGTTATCAGTGGGATGGCGATGACAACGCTCTAGACGATTATTGAAATCAGGGTCACACTCCAAACCCCTCGCTCCCTAGCCCTTCGCCTTCGCCAGTCCGCCCAGCCCAACTTTCTTCCCATGCTCTCGAATCGCCGCCACAATCTCAAGCGCGAGCTCAAGCGCGCGGCGCCCATCTTCAAGCGGCACCACCGGCGTCGACCGTTCCCGCACCGCATGCAGAAACGATTTCAGCTCCGCGTGCAGCGGTTCTTCTGAAGTCACCGGCGGCTTGGCGACTTTGATTTGCGGATTCACCGTAGGAGCGCCCGAGGCTGCTCCCTCCGCTCCAACCGTAAACACCAAAACTTCCTGCCGCCCGTAATCGACCGACACGTACTGATGCGGTTGAAAAAAACGCAGCTTGCGCACGCGCTCCGTAGAAACGCGGCTGGCCGTGAAGTTGGCCACGCATCCCGATTCAAACTCCAGCCGCACGTTCGCGATATCCACCTTGCCCGACAGAATAGGCAGGCCGACGGCGCGAACTTCTTTCACCGGAGAATTCGCGAACGAAAGAACAATATCCAGATCGTGGATCATCAAGTCCAGCACCACATCCACATCCAGCGATCGCGGAGTAAATACGCTGAGCCGGTGAACTTCGAAAAACATCGGCTGCGTAAGCAATGGCAGCGTGGCCCGCACCGCCGGGTTGAAGCGTTCCAGGTGTCCGGCCTGAGCAATGCGCTTGTGAGCGGAGGCGAATTTTACTAACTCATCCGCCTCGGCCAGCGACGCCGCCAACGGCTTCTCGATCAGAACATCGACGCCCTTTTTCATGAGCGCGCGGGCCACTTCCAAATGATGAACCGTAGGCGCAGCCACCGTAGCCGCACGGATTTCGCTGTGCGTGGTGAGCATTTGCTCGACTGACCCAAAAGCCCGGCAGCCAAACTCGCGCGCTACCTCATCAGCGCGATCGAGATCGGAATCAACCACGCCCGCCAGTCGAACCGGCTCTCCCTGCTGCTCGAGCTCTTGGTAGACTCGGGCATGATTGCGTCCAAAGACGCCCACGCCCACCACTGCCACGGGAATCGATTTGTCAGGCAGGAAAGGACTCTCGGCTGGCTGGTTGCCACCAGGAACAACAAATTGTAAACGTTAAGCGAAGAAAGAGCATCTGCGATAGATTGACTTATTTTGTGATCGAGCGATCGGGCAAGCTAAACCGCTCTTACGTAGTGAGGTTTCAATTGCCCAATGACCCGATCACCCAATCGCCCAATGACCCAATCGCCCAATAGGAGCGTCTCTCACCCCATGCGAACCATCGCGCTGCTCACCGTCTCAAACATCTTCATGACCTTCGCCTGGTACGGTCACCTGAAGTATCGCAACGTGCCGCTGTTCAAAGTGATCGTAATCAGCTGGATGATCGCTTTTTTTGAATATTGTTTTCAGGTGCCGGCGAACCGCATTGGCTCCTACGAATTCAGCGCAGTGCAACTCAAGACGATTCAGGAAGTGATCACGCTGCTGGTTTTTTCGGTTTTTTCGGTCTTCTATCTTAACCAGCCCGTGCGCTGGAACCACGCTCTCGGGTTCGCGATGATCGTGGCCGCAGTCGCGGTGATTTTCAAGCACTGGTAAGAGAAGATCAGCAATCCGGCAAATGCTTAGTCCGAGAAATGCTCATGTGGAGACATCCGCCCCCGGCTGTCTAGTCGAGCGAAGCTCGACAGCCTCTTCGTCCAGAAGAACCCGCCCATGCTAGCTACTACGCTTCCCGCCCGCAACTTGCGCCTTCTTCAAAATGGCAATCTGCCCGGCATGGTAAAGCTCATGCTGCGCCACTCCATGCAGCATGTGGTAAAAATCATATTTCTTTCCCGGAACCCGCTTGCGCAGGCGAAACTCCGGCAGAGCTGCGACCGTTTTTACCAGCGTGTCGTGCGTGCGCTTGACCTGAGCAACTGCCTTGCGCCAAGCAGCTTCGGTCGGCTTGGGAACGATAGGGAAATTGGCGACGCCGGTAAGCTGGATTTTCTCCCCACTGAGCCGACGGCAAGCCGCATCGTCCCAGGCAGCAATATGCAACATGAGTTCCCAGATACTGTGAGCGTCTGGCAACGGCTTTGCTGCGGCAGTCGGGGCATCTACGTCTCGCAAGAGTTCCAATAACGCCGGACCATGCCACGCATCACCTTCGAATGCGCG
>DATNMU010000178.1:0-2646 GCA_035602195.1 Candidatus Acidiferrum sp. | reverse complement strand
TTTTGAGTCCGCTGCGTCTGCCAGTTCCGCCATCCCGGCTTGGGGTGGAGGCCGAAATCACAGTCTAGATGATCGGTTTGGTTTTTGTCATTCGCCCGAGTGGTTATTCGCCCTCACGTTTGGCGTCTTATCCTCGCGAAGACAGCGCCGCCTTCACCCGATCAGGGGCGAATGGCACCTGCCGAATTCGCGCGCCGGTTGCATCGAAAATTGCATTGCCAATCGCCGCCGCAGCCAGTGTGATCGCCGTCTCTCCGGCGCCGGTCGCCTTCGTTGTGGGCCGGTCAAGTAGAACGCACTCGATCGCAGGGGCTTGGAATCCGAGCGAGAGCGTGCTGTAACTTTCCCAGTCGATCGAAGTTACCTTACGATCGCCCCAGGTGATTTCCTCCCGCAGTGCGCGGCTCGTTCCTTGCAGTATTCCGCCCTCGATCTGGTTCCGCAAGCCATCAGGATTAGAGATGGGTCCACAGTCGTGGGCAATGACAAAACGTATGGGCTGCACCTCTCCGCTCTCCTGATTAACTTTTACTTCCGCAATGAGCGCGGCGTATCCGTTGTCGCCTTCGTAGGCAACGCAAGCGATACCACGTCCGCTGACCGTGCCGGTGCGCGCAGCGCCGGGTTTGGGTGAAGGACGCACCTCCCATTGTGCCGCCTTGGCGGCGGCCTTTACGACATCAATGATTCGCACCTCTTTCAAGTGCTGTAGCCGATAGGCAACTGGATCGGCCTTGGCTTCAGCACTGATCTCGTCCATAAAAGATTCATGTGCGAAAGTGTTTTGCAGTCGCAATGGCGATCGCAGCGGTCCGGTGAAGAAAGGCGATTTCACCTCGTGCGTCAGTACTCGTTCACTGCGGACGGAACCCGCTCCCGCGCACTTGCCGTTGAAGCATCCCGCAACATACGACGGTACAGCGTTGTTACGATTGCGGAGTTCCGCGGTGGGCTGAGACGCCGGCTGTGGCGTGATTGTGTCAGGGTCAAAGCCGGCAAGCATGCCTGTAATTACGTTCCCAGGTTTGTCATATCCTGGTCTGCCTCCTAATGAAGCGACCCACGTTTCGCAGTCCCAAACGTCAATCGCACCGCTGGCATCGAGTGCGGCCTGCTGCTCGACCACACACGCCGAGCCATAATTTTCGGAAATAAATTCGTCGTGTCGCGTGAGTTGCACGCGAACCGGTCTGCGAACGGATTGCGACAGCAATGCCGCATCGTAGGTGACCGTGTCCGCGGCATTCAGTCCGTAGCAGCCGGCCCCGCGGACGAACACTACGCGCACGTTGTCGAGCGCCAAACCCGTGAGCGCTGACACTCCATGCTGTGTCGGATACACAGACTGAGTTGCAGACCACACTGTCGCGTGATCCCTTTGCACGTCGGCCACTGCACAGGAGGAACCAATCGAACCGTGCGCCTGATAAGGATGCAAGTACGTCGCTTTCAAAACTCGCGAAGCCGACTTCAGCTTTTCTTCCACGTCACCGGAATTGACCGACATTACATCGCGGGACGGCTGCTTCCTCATGTAGCCGTAAAAATCTTCTTGCGGCGGCAGCCCGGAACCCGGCTTCCATGTGACCTGCAGAGCCATAGCTGCTTGTGCGGCCTGCCATTGCTTCTCCGCCACCACGCCGATGAAATTATTTCGCACAACCACTTTAATCAGCCCGGGAACATGCCGCACCCACTCCTCATCCACATTTGCAACCGTCGCTCCGATTTCCGGCGGACGCACGACGCGCCCGTGAACCATTCCCGGCACCCGCACATTGTGAACGAACTCAAACGCTCCAGTCATCAGCGCAACTCGATCCAGTGACGGAACCGGCTTCCCCAGTACTTTCCACTCGTCCGGTAACCTGCGTTTCGCCTTGGGGTTCACAGCGATATTGAAATGCCTGCCCTGAATCAGCTCTCCGTAGGTGACGTGAACTCCGCTCTTCGCGCTGACGGCGCCATTCTCGACGGTGAGTTCGTCCGCCGGTACGTTTAATCTTTGCGCCGCCATGCCGACTAAAGCCTCGCGCGCGGTAGCCGCGGCCTGCGCCAGATTCCGTGCATTGAAATTCGTGGGAGTAGATTGGCTGCCGGAGGTCGTTCCCTGATCCGGAGTAACAGACGTGTCGCACTGAATCAGCTTTACTTTATCGAGCGGAACGCAAAGTTCTTCGGCGACCAATTGGCTCTGTACGGTGTACATGCCCTGCCCGAAATCGCATTTTCCCGTGTAGGCCGTCACCGCGCCGTCAGACGCCACGGCGAGCCATGAGTCGAGCTTATCGGGATCGATATGCGATTTATGCGTATCGAAGGGGCCTTGCGCGATTGCGAAAGAGTCTGTGAAGGTCGCCGCGCTGAAGCAAACCACCAGAGCGCCAGAAGTTTTAACAAAATCACGGCGCGAGATTCCTCGTTTCATGCGCGACTCCGCTGGTAACGCTTAATCGCGCGAATCATACGGGTATGTGTGAAGCAGCGGCACAAGATACTCGACATTGCCTCGCGGATTTGCTCCTCGGAAGCCTTTGGATTCTCATCCAGCAGATTTTTGGCCGTGAGCATCACTCCGCTGAGGCAAAAGCCGCATTGGGCCGCTCCTTCGTCGATAAAAGCCTGCTGAATCGCATGCGGCTTTTC
>DATNMU010000177.1:0-13729 GCA_035602195.1 Candidatus Acidiferrum sp. | reverse complement strand
TGGCCAGATCCACGCGGGGATTGCGTTCGGCATCGTGGCACAGCATGATTTCGCCGGTGCGCACGGCTTCGGCGGAGATGCCGGCATCGGTCTGCAAGCGAACGCCGAGATCGGGGGCGGTGCGTCCGGCGCGGGCCCGGCAAACAATCTCGTCTCCCGCCCGCAAAGCGATTGCCGCTCCGGTGGCCCCGGTCAGATGCTGGGCGCGCTCGGTGATGGCGCTGATCGCCGGTTCAAGATCTAATTCCGCGGCGCGAATGTCAATTTCTTCTCCCACATGCACCGCGCGAAAGCCCGATACCGGATGCGCGGCATTGGCCACGCGAAGCTGGCTGCGCAAAACCACCGACGGCACCCGCGCGTGGCCTTCGGCAACATCCACCACGCGAGGATCAGGAACCGTCCGCAGCAAGTCGCGGACCAGGGTGTCGAGCTCAGAATCAGTGATCAGGTGGGCAGTCTGCTTCTGCCGAAGCGAGCCGCCCAGAACACGGGAAAGGCTGAGCAGCGATGGGTTCCCGCAGGCCAGGCAGTAAGGCCGGCTGTTGCTGCAGATCGACTCGCACTGGACGCAAAAAGTGGCCGACTGAAGCGGAACAAAGTTTACGTCTTTAAAGGTCGAACCATACACCGTCTTGCCAAACATCAATGCGCCCTCGCCCTGAAAAAGAAACTTAGGGTAAACCGGTGATGGCCTGATTAGGCAGTAGCCGTAGAGGTTCCGCTTGTGGAAAAGGTGGTCGCTTCAAAAGTAGCCCGGTATTGATTAAAGAGGTAGTCGCGTCTCTTTCGAGGGGGCTCTTTGGTGGTATTGCCTCGCGAAAGTCCAATGCTCTAAAATCGCAACTTATTCGCGGCAACCCGCATCGAAGAATTGGGAGAAAAACACCATGCAATGGACGGCCCCTGTTTTTGAAGAGATTTGCCTGAATTGTGAGATTAATTCTTACGTCAGCGCCAAGCTATAATTCCTAAGCCTCTGGTTTTCAGCATGATCGGCGAAGGGTATTTCCTTCCTCGCGGCCGGCTTCATCCCGCCTGCGCTGCCATAAATCCCTCATCTTGGCCTGCGCTGGGAATCACCTGCACGGTGTGCTGCAGGGCGCGATCCAGCGCGTCGGCGAGCACCATCGGAAATGCCGACGTTAATAAATTTATATCCAGTTGCAAATCTCTTTGCGAGTAGAGCCGGTGCACCATCAGGGCGCCTCGGCGGCGGTTTGAGGAGCTCACCAGATCCAGGGAAAGCGTCCAGACCGCAAGCCCCTCCTGAGGACCCACGAGTACCTTGTGCCAGTGGAAAAAAACTTCTCCGCGACGTGATACTCCGTTTTCGACCGAACTGTCCGGGTGGATTTCGCCAGGAAGCAGTTTGCAGCGAACGTCAAAGCCGTCGAAATCATTGGAGGCGAAGGCCGCTTCCAGCACTCGTTGAATCTGTTCGTAGTCGCGAGCTGCCTTCAGTTCCTCGATGGCCCGCCGGATGGCAAGATTGTTGATCACAATCTGGCGCTGTTCGAATGTTCGCTGCGCGACCCGTCCCAGTTCGCCGAGTTCCAGGTAGCCTAAGCGCTGCACCCCGATCCAAATGCCGATTCCCAGAACCGCGAGCACCAAACCCAGCGAACTCCCGGTTGGCCAAAGCAGAAAGAGACTCAGCAAAGCGAACACAGCTGAAACCGCATAAAGCACGATCACGACCTGGCGATGGGTGAGTCCATGCTGCAGCAGTTTGTGGTGGATGTGTTCGCGGTCCGCGGTAAAAACGGGGCGTCCGCTGATCAGACGGCGGAGGATGGAGAGCGAAGTCTCCAGGATCGGCAGTCCGAAGGAAACGACAGGAATCGCCACGGCAACGATTGTCGGAGCCTTTTCGGCGCCAGCCAGCGCGAGGGCGCTCAAGAGAAATCCGATGAAAAGACTGCCGGAATCTCCCAGGAAAATTGTCGCGGGATTAAAGTTGTAGCGTAAAAATCCCAGGATGGCACCGGCCAGCGCTATCGTCATCACCGTAACCAGCGAGTATCCATTCAACAGCGTAACGACAAAAGCCACGAGCGTGGAAAACAACGCGGAACCGGCGGCCAGACCGTCAAGGCCATCGATTAGATTGAATGCGTTAGTGATGGCCAGTACCCACAAAATCGTAAGCGGCAGCCCTACGAACCACGGCAGTTGATGCTTGCCGAATAACACCGGGACATTAAGAATGCGCAGACCGCCGGCGAACAACATTGCGGCAGCCAAAGCCTGCACTGCGAACTTGACGTAAGGGCCAACGCTGTAACGGTCGTCGTAGACACCCAGCAGAAAAACCACTGTTGCCGGCACGAGAATAGTGAACAAGGTCTTCGGCGAAAGGGCTGAGTGCAGACCAGGAACGTAGCGGGCCATCGCCGCAGCCGCCAACAGGCTCAAACAGAACGAAATGAAAATCGCCACTCCACCGAGGCGAGGCAGAGGGGTCGAGTGCAGATGTCGCTCATGGGAAGGGGTCGCGGCCCAGCCGCGACGCGAGGCGAAGTCGCGCACGTAACGAGTAAGGACGAACGAGAACAGCAGCGACAAAAAGAAAATCGCAAAAAAAGCTACTGTCAACCATTCCCCCCAGGCTCTTATTTACAGGCCTCGACACGCGAGGTATTCATTCATCCAAATGTAAGTATTGCAGCAGCACGACAGCGGCTGGAAGTGAGTTAACAGGTTCGTCTGCTTTTGTCTGCGTTGAGGGTAGGGGAAATCTAACAGCCGACGAGAACCGTTTCAATCATCATTCCGTGAAAAAGAAAAAAATCTGTGGAAAAAAAGATTGCTCGCAAAATACTCAATCCTCTTACCTTTTTTAAAAACTCTGACGCCCGGTGTCTGTGCTAGACTTTTTTCATTCCTACCCAACCGAGGCGTGTAATGGCGTTTGGCAGATTTAGTTGTGCCCGCACCTTGCTCGCATTTGTTCTGGTTTCGTTTTGCGGTTTCCGATTCACAGCGTTTTCGCAGCAAACGCCCGCATCTTCGCCCGCGCAGAATACGGTGCCCGGGCTTCCCGCCGCGCAACCTCTGTCTCAAGCTGCGGTTGGAACCGTCCCCCGCAACAATCCACCGGCGACAAACGCTCAAAATAATTCTTCCAGTGCGCCCACATCGTTTCCTGAAAATCCTTCGCAGCTGAGATTAGGAGCCGGCGATTTGCTGGAAGTCGCCGTTTACAACGTGCCCGAACTCGCTACCAAAGCGAGGGTCGGCAACAGCGGAGACATTTACCTGCCGCTGATTGACTACGTGCATGTGGGCGACCTTACTGTAGGAGAAGCACAGACGTTGATTCAAAAACGACTCGAGGATGGCGGCTTCGTACGCAGCCCACACGTCACCATTTTCCTCGATGAATCCGCGTCCCAGGGCGTGACCGTTCTCGGAGAAGTTGCGAGGCCCGGCATCTATCCGGCTCTGGGTGACCGCAAGCTCTACGATTTGCTTTCTGCGGCTGGCGGGTTTTCTTCGTCGGCGGGACGGAAAGTAAGCATCATCCGGCAGCACGCGCAAACCCCTATTACCGTCAACCTGCCAAGAAATCTGGCCGACGATATGCAGGACAATATCGAGATTCAGCCGGGAGACACTATTACCGTACCTCGCGCGCCGATTATCTATGTCGTGGGCGATGTCGGCCATCCCACAGGTTTGCTGGTCGACAACGGCAGCTTGACTGTCCTGCAGGCTCTGGCGCTGGCAGGAGGCACGAATCACACGGCGAAGATGAGTGGGACCTGCATCATACGCAAGGGGACCGCAGGAATGACCGAGACTAAAGTTCCGCTGAAAAGAATGCTGGAAGCGAAAGCTCCCGACGTCACGCTGCAGGCCGATGACATCCTTTTTGTGCCGCTGAGCGGAGTCCGTGTCGCGGCAGGAAGAGGCTTTGAGGCGGCGATGGGCGCCGCCACCGGGCTGGCAGTCATCGCGGTTCACCCTTAAACCTGAAGCCGCCGCAGAGAAAACTACGCGGCAATCTCACTGCTGTCTCGTTCCGGTAACATCAGCATCTGCTCGAGAATGCGAACGTACTTTTCCGCGCTGTGACGGCGTGAAAACTTTCGCACGATGTGTTCCCTGCCATTTCGTCCCATCTGGATAGCTAAGTCCCGGTTCGCCGCAAAATAGCGCACCGCCTTCACCAGAGCTTCGGAATTACCCGGTTCGATCGCCAGCCCGCCCCGAGCTTCCTCCAGAATCGCGCGAGCCTGTCCATCTACTCCCAGAATCACCGGGCGCGCGCACGACATAAATTCCAACATCTTGGTGGGGATGACGGTCTTGAAGAGTTCGGTTTTTTTCAGCAACACCAGGCATATATCCGAGGCGCAGATATAAGAGGGGATGTTCTCGCGCGGCTGCTGATCGACAAATCGCATGTTGCTCAAACCTCGATCACGCGCCATCGTGATAATGCGCTCCTTCTCGGCGCCTTCTCCCACAATCAAAAAAGTAATTTCAGGATTCGAGTCGCGCAACTCGCCGGCGGCGGCAATCATTGTTTCCAGCCCGTGCGCCATGCCCATCGTGCCAATGTAAGAAACGACATACTTGTCTTCCATCGCCAATTCCTTGCGCCGATCCTTCCCTGCCCGCTGAGAAAAGACCTCCGTTTCGACGCCATTCTCGACCACTGAAATCTTTTCTCGCGGCACTCGCCAACGTTCCACGAGATGCTCTTCAAACGCAGGAGTAACCACCACCACCCGATCACACTTGCGATAGAGAAAGCCGGCAATCTTCCCGAGAGATCGATGCAACAGCGAAGTTCCATCGCCCATGCCCACCGCCGCCAGCGATTCCGGCCATAGATCGCGCACTTCGAAAACAAATGGTACCCGCTTCCACTGCGCCAGCCACCATCCGGAGAGACCCACCAGCAACTGCGGCGACGACGCAATCACCACATCCGGTCGCGACGAGAAGAGACCGGTAATCGACGCCGACAGGCAGAATGAACTGTAGTTCAACATTCGCTCGTGCGCCCTCCGGTTCGGATAGGGAAGCAGCCAGGTGCGAACCACATTTACACCGTCGATGCGCTCACGAACTACGAGTCGCCTGAATTTATCGCGGTACTCCGGGGGCACCACTCCTGTCGGATGATTGGGAAATCCCGTGAGGACGGTAACTTCATGCCCAGCGACAGCCCAGTGCCGCGCCAACTCGGAAGCTCGCGCCCCCGGCGCACCCATCTCAGGCGGATAATATTGCGAAGCGTAGAGAATCTTCATGCGACGGGAAACCACGTTTCAGAAAACTTTTGAATCAAGAAGCCCGATCAAATCCGTTGGCCCTCGGAACCACGCCGTTCCGGCGCAACTCTTTCACTGTGATGGGTCGGCCTAAGCACCGTGATTCGTCTAAAGCAAATGTCGCCATCATCGTGCTCACAACTTCGCGGAACGGAATAGGCGATTCAGTCGCATTCTTGATTGCCGCGGCGAAAGCTTCCCATTCCCCGCGATGTCCTTTATCCTGCCGTAGAAAAGTGCGAAGCACTTTCTTCTTTCCACCTTGAATCAACTCCAACCGCCGAAAATCTTCCAGCACAGCTACGCGGCCCCCGCCAAAAACTTCCAGCCTTTCCTTCGAAAAAGACTTATCGCCGTTTGCCAGATAGCTGATGGTTCCCTGAGAGCCTTCGGCAAAACGCAGAGAGCACACCACGTTGTCATTGCTGTAGCGGCCCGAATTCGAAAGAGATCGAGTCTCAACTTCTACCGGCGACGAACCGAGCAGGTAGCAGAGAAAATCCACAAAATGGCAAACCTCACCCACGATGCGTCCTCCGCCCTGCTGCGGATCATGCAACCAGTGATCTGCTGCCAGATAGCCGGCATTCACTCGATAATGAAGGGCAAGAGGTTCATGCACGTCCTGCAAAAAACGTTTCAGCCGCACCGCAAGAGGAGCAAACCGCCGATTGAATCCAACCATCAGCAGACTTCCCGAGGCAAGATCATTGTGCGCATCTGCGATTCCGACAAGTTCTTCCTCATTCAGGCAGAGCGGCTTCTCGCAGAAGACATGCTTGCCGGCGTTGAGAGCTGCGACCGCCTGTGCGGCGTGAAGATGGTGGCGGGTCGTTATTACGACTGTGTTGATCGCCGGATTGTTAACAATTTCCTGCTCATCCGTAGTGCAGGAGCGGAATCCAAATTTCTGCGCAGCATGTCGCGCGCGCGAGCCACTCGCCGCACCCACCGCGACCATTTCGATTCCGCCTACTCGCTTCATCGCCGGTAGTAACGTGGAAGCAGCGAACGCCCCTGCTCCCAGAACACCGACCCGCACGGAGTTGAAGCTCGCTACTGGCCGCTCGACATTCGTGAGATCAACACGACGAGAAAGATTTGCGCCATCTGGATAATCAATCAGTATGCCCATGAACGACACATTCGTTTTGCCCGTAATCAAGTCGTACGCGGAATGCGCTTGCTCCACGGGAAATCTGTGGGTAATCAGAGGCCGCAGATCGAGCTTGCCATTTGCGAGCAGATTTAAGAACGCTTCCATGTTGCGGTTCTCGGTCCAGCGCACGTAGCCGATGGGGTAATCAATTCCCTTTTGTTCGTACGCTGCATCATAACGGCCGGGTCCGTACGATCGGGAAACACGGAAGTCGAGTTCCTTCTCGTAGAACGTTCGCCGCGGAATATCCATGGCGACGGTGCCCACGGCAACCACCACTGCCCGACTCCGCGCAACCGCACCTGCGAGATTCACCGGTTCATTACTGGCGGTCTGTGCCGCAATAAGAACTGCGTCGGCGCCATGGCCTCCCGAATGTTCCAGGCACAAGTCCTGAAAAGCGATAGGCGATGTGCTGACTGCATCCGCGCCCAGGCGCAGCGCCAACTGCGAGCGCTCGTCCGAGATGTCCATCCCGAACACGCAACAGCCAGCCGCTTTCAAAATTTGCACCGTCAATTGACCCAGCAAACCAAGGCCAATCACACCCACAACGTCGCCTAACTTGACGTCGGCATTCCGCACACCATGAAGCGCCACTGCACCCAGCGTGGTGAAAGCGGCGGAGCCAAAATCCACATTCGCCGAAAGAATTCGAGCCACCAGCAAGCGGGGAACACAAGCAAACTCCGCGTGGACCGCATGACCGGCACCAGCGCATGCGACGCGATCACCGGGATTGATGTCGCGAATGCCTTCGCCCACCGCGATTACGGTTCCGGCGCTGCTGTATCCCAACGCGCTCGGTTGCTCCAGGCGATTGCGCACCGCAGACACCGTCGCCACCAATCCGTCTCGACTTATTTTGCTGAGAACCGCGTGCACCAGATCGGGCCGCATGCGCGCTTTTTGCAGAAGACTCTTGCCGGCAAACTCGGACGACGCCCGCTCTGTGCCCGCAGAAACCAGTGACGCTGCGGTGCGCACCAGTACGCATCCCTCCAGCAGCTTCGGCGCAGGAACTTCTACCACCGTAATTTCTGCGCTGCGGGCATCCTGGAAAACCTGTTTCATACTGTTGGCACTCTCGTCACTGCGGTCTCCGCGTTTTGCGTCACATTCTCTGAAACCTACACTCGATAGACTACGGACTCAGTTCCAGGTTCGCCACGCGAAATTACCAGTTCCCCATCTCCCAGTTGAATCGTGGATTTGTCGTTCGTCAGAATTGCGGTGATGAAACGAGCTGGCAATAACGCTCGACTCTGATACAAGAGCGACAGCGCGGGCCTGAGATCGCCGTACGTGCCTGATTCCCATCCCAACAAAGAGTCGCTTTCGATTGCAGGTGTGACGCCCTTGCCGCTCCAGACAAGCTTTCCAGCTCGGACCGCTGAACCGTTCCCCAGCCTGCTGGAGAACATGTTCCACCGAAGCCGCGACTTCCCGGCGGTAAGAACAACTTCAAACGGCGAGTCAGAAATTTCAAAGGGCAAATCGGCAGCCAGCCAATGCAAACGCACATCATGCTCGCCCGCTCCCAGAATGTCATCGACGATCACCCAACCGCAGTCAGGCAGCCATCGAACAGTTCGGCGATGCTCAACTCCAAGACTCCTATAGCCGTCATGTTTCCCCTCGAAGCAATCCAGGGCCGCAGTGCTCGACGAAGCATACAATCTTCCGGAAGCCTGAGCCCAATCAACCCATAAAAATCGGCTGGCGCGACGCATCTGGTCGAGACCATCAATCGTAACAGTGTTGTGAACAGCCGTACCGGCCAGGCCATTATTCCACGGCGCAGGTCCATTGTAGAGATACGTTCCCGCGTCGCGCGCCAGATTCAAACCTTGCCACCATAAATCCACGTGCAACTGATCAGCTTGAAATGGACGCCGCGTATAGCGCCCCGCGCGAATCATTGCCCACGAAGTTTTATCTCCAAGACGAAAATACCCGGTTTCGTCACAGGATGAAATCGACACCACTTCATCTTTATCTCTATCTCTGCGGGTAACGGCGGGGTTCACGCCAAACCACAACGCGGCTTCGTCCCACGGACCTTGGCGCAGAGCAGAACGATTCAGAACGGCGCCACCCAACTGCAACATTGGACGGAAATCCCTATATGCGCATGTGGTAAGTGGGAATATCAAGCTGCCATCGTCAGACCCGTAATTCGGGACGAAACCAGACATTTCATCCACCCACGGCCGCATGAACTCTAAAGCAGCCTGTGTGCGCTCCCAAATTTCCTCGCCCAGCGGATCAGCCTGAATTTCGGCAAGCCGCACCGTCCACAACAGCAAATGCACGATCATGCGCTGGTAGTTAAATGAATGCTGTTGCGACACTCCCTCGGGCGTAATCTGGTCGAGTAACGCCTCCCGCAACAGATGCGCGCCAAGGTTCTTCCAGACTTGCGCTTCTCTCAATTCTGGAAAAAGCGTGCCGGCAGTCCAGAGACCTACGCCCTCGCTGATCAAATGATTGCTGCGCTGGGAGCGAGCATAGTCGACGGTCTGCGCGATGCGCCAGGCGTGAGCCGCAACCATCGAGATGAGTAAAGCAACCCGCTCGCTGGTGGTCGACGGCGAATGAATGAAAGCGTGCAGCGCGAACGACCACGCCAGAATGCGCAGCGAGCATTCTTGTCCACAAATCCACAGCGGACCGTGCATGGGCGGGCTCTTTTGCGCCCAATCCTCGACGGCGCTCCAAAAGGCCTGAGGAAATCGCTCATCGCCGCTGAGAGCATGCGCCCGGACCAGCGGGTAAACAAATAAAAACCGCGAGGGCTCGAGGATAAATTTCAAGTCGCCGTAGGCGGCAGATGCAAAACGCATCTGCGTCCAACTCAGCCGCTCTGACACCTTCTGCCCTGTGGCAGGATTCTCAAACCATCGAGGAGGAAGTCCGCACTGGAAAGAAAGTTCTCCGAAGTACGGGAGTTCGCCAGCCAGAACCTTCTCCGCTTCCTCATGAATTGATTGTTCGTCGGCAAGGCCGATGACTTTCCTGATTGCCGGCGCCAGGGCCTGCGCATCGCCGAAGAAAAAACGTCGCGATGTCGTGCCGTTTGAAGCGGCACGCATTTCGTCTAGAAGCTCGGCGGCTTCCTTTTGGTTCAAGGTCCAGGAATCCCAGCCGCGCACCGTCCGCATTTTCCATGACATCAGCCCGCTGCTGCGCTCGAGTTCGTATTTCAAGCGCAGCACACCGTCGCGTACACCGAAGCTGCGCCCGACCTGCAATATGGTCCCGAGCTTACCCATTCATAGTTCCCGCCGCGGCCCGCATGCGGCCTCTGGCAAGCCGTTCGGCCGCTCGCTCCCGCAAGAACTCGTGCATCACAAAGAATTGGCTGTCAATGAAATGGGATTGAGGGACCGGCGAAATTGCGCCCCGTCCGAGATCGGCAATCACCTCCGCAATCTTGTCGATTCCGAATGCGATCAGCCGACTGCGTAAATCACCCAGCGACTCCGACCCATCCAAATCGGGCAGTTCGTATTTTCGAAGAATCGGCCCAGTGTCAATTCCCGAATCGATGTAATGAATGGTGACGCCCACCGGCACGTTTTGCAGCAACGACCACTCCGGGCTGCTCATGCCCCGGATTGCCGGCAGCAAGCCGAGGTGAACGTTGAGCACTCCGAGTCGGGGTACCTCGAGCAAATCCTTGCGCAAAATATTCCCGCCGGTAAAAACGATCAGGTCTGGCGACCATTTTCTCAACCGAGCAATTGCGTTCGGGGCATTTTGGTCTCCGCAGGTAGACACGGGAAATCCATACCACTCTGCGACCTCTCGCAAACTGTGGAAAACTCCGCCTTCGTGCTTGAGCCATGGCTCAAGATAGCGGTTCAGGACCTTTCGCGATCCATTACGCTTTCCGGGTGCAACTTTCGCGAGCGCGTAACGCGCCGCATCTCGCATTCCCCACTGTCCAAGTTTACGGAGCACCGTTCCGCGATTCAGAGTGGAAAGAACGAGCGCGCCCTCGGGAACGTTTCCCATCTCAGCCAGCCGCACCGCCATCGCGCACGCAGTTTCGCTGTATACGCTCGAGCCGAGAATTACGATGCGCATGGCAATGCCTCCGCCTTAGACGCATCGAATGCGCGCGTCAGGCGCCGTTCCAGCAACAGAGCGTCCGCGAAGAACTTGCATCCCCAACTAATGTAACGGAGAGGCTGATAGCTGCCCCAAACCGGATACGATCCGCAGACTCCCCCCGCAATTCCTCGCTTGCCACGCGCTGGAATGAATTGTTTGAGCATCTCGTTCATCTTGAGCGCGGCATTCAAGTAGCGAAGATCTTCCGTGACCTCGTACAGCCGCAGCCAAACACACGATATTTGGGCATTCCCCGTAAGGCAAACGAAGCGACGCCCGCTCGTGAAATCGCTCTCATATGCACCCGCCAGGAACTTATTCGTCTCAAACTTTCTCAGCAACACCCATGCCGACTTCGCGACCGTTTGAACGGCATCGTCGCGCCGCCGGAGAATGGCACATTCAAGAACACCCTGCAGCACGTAAGCGATGAAGTGCAGATAGTTGGGATGCCCTCGCAGGTTGATGCGTTCCACCCAACCGCTGGGCTGAAAGTGCGCCAAAACCCAATCCAGGTTTCTTTCTGCGGCCCGTCCGTAACCCTCATCGGAAATATGTTCCGGTAATTGAGCGAGCGCCCACGCAACCATGCTGTAGTAAGTGTGAGACGTCTCTTGATACGCTCCCTGGCCGGACCATGATCCGTCCGCTCGTTGCAAACTTAACAACCAATTACCCGCAGCGACCGCGGCCGCGCGACTCTCCACTTTCTTGGTTTCGGCGTAAGCGCGAACCAAGCCTTGCAGGACTTGTCCGGTGTTGAAAACTGAAGGCTGCGCATCCTCACCCAGCAATCCGCCATGCAGTCCGGCAGGAAATGCGCCTGTTGGCAGTTGCAGCGACGTCAACCACCGCGTGGCTCGCTCCGCCGCAGCCACGGCGCGATGGTCTCCCGTCGCGTGGGCAAAATCGTACAGCGTCGGGACGATGTAACCAGTAACCTCGGGATACGAGTTCGAGTATCCCGTGAGGAGACTGTAGTACGCCGCGACGCCCCCATCGGAACGCTGTGCCTCGAGCATCCATCGCAATAATCGGTTCAGCGTTTCTTCGGTTGGGCGCTTGGTGTTTGTATAGGAATAAAGATGGCGCTGCTCGAAACTCAGGCGAAGGCCGTCAGAGACTAAACTTCTTATCAACGGCACTACACGCTGAGGCGCGCGCAGCAAGCCCATCGACTCGACCAACGCCTTGGAGACGCGGCTGGTCGTGGCGTAACCGTTTTCCGTTGCCGCTGTTCTCGATGAAAACTTCATCGCCGAATATGGTTAGAAAATCTTTCCCGAAAAATCACTGTTTATAAATCTTCCCGTCTTTCATGACGTGGATAAGAATGGTCTTGTTGGAGACAACGGAACCGGAATCCGTATCAATCAGATTGCCGGCGTGGATCGCGGTCACTTGGGCGGCGGCAGCCGCGAACAGCAACGCATAAGACAAGCCTGCAATCATCAAACATCTGCACCCGACATTGGCTACTCTTTTCCCCCGCTGGGGCTTGATCATTTCGCTTCCTTATCCCACACGTGAGGTGGGTGCATCGTTTCGCCGCTTGGCACGTTCCTCGCTCTCAATCGGCCGCCACCGGCGAAGCTTCGAAGTCACGTTTCAGATCGGCGGCCAGCAGCCGGTGAAATAATTGCTCTCCGGCCTCGCGCCGAACCGAAAGGCGTCCGGCACGATAGGCGCGCGACTTCAGCCCGCGCTGCACATCTTCGCAAATACCCAGATCTTCCTCTTGCACTCGATTGCCTACGTTCACCGATTGCTCGTTATATTCACGATGCGCGTCGCCAATGCCGGCGAAATAAAAATCGAAAATCACCGTGCAGTGATCAACGTCGATGGGAATCACAAGATTGATATCCATGTATCCCTCGTAGCAATTGATCATCAAGTTCGGATGCTGCCAAAAATACCAGGCGCGGTCGCCCTTGCGCGCCGCGCCAGTAGCCGCGTCCGAATCAGAAGCAACCATCGGGCTCGACTGCAGGCAGTAACGGTCTTCGTTTTCGATGGTGTACTGCTTGTAATCGAGCACCGAATTCAAACCTTTATGCAGATGGGGAACGTGGTATCCACCGTCGAGATAATTGTCGACGTAAACTTTCCAATTGCAATGAATGTCATAAGTGCGGTGATCGAAGTAATGCAGTTTGCTGATACCGAGCGGCGCGACGCGCTTAACCAATCCGCCGAGAAAGTCGATCAGGGACGCAGCCTGGTTGTCGAGATTGACAAAGACGAAGCACTCCCAGGTTTCGACACGAATCGGAACCAGGCCGTTTTTTGCGCGATCGAAATTCTCGACGCCTTCGAATTCCGGCATGCCCTTGAGCGAGCCGTCCAGGCCATAATTCCAACCGTGATAGGGACAATGCAACAGCGCCGCTTGCCCGCAGGGTTGAGTCACCACCGCCGCAGCATGATGGCGGCAAACGTTGTAGAAGGCGCGCAGAACGCCATCATTCCCGCGAACCACGACCACGGGTTCGTTGGCGACGGTGGTGGCAACGAACTGTCCTGAAGCTTGCAGTTGATCGGCACGCGCCACCAGTTGCCAGGTCTTGCTGAATACGCTAAGCCGCTCAAGGTCAGCAATCCGCGGATCGGTATACCACTCCGCCGGAATGGTTGAGGCCCGCGCCAGGGGCGCGCGATCATCGTAACCCAAAAGGATTTGCTCAATGGAAGCTGCCATGTCGTAGGTTCAGAGACGAGTCCAATATTAGCTGGAAATTGGCTATCGGAGAAGGTTGTAATTTTGCGACGGAGCCAGAGGCGCTGAACTTTCGAAATGAGGAGGAATAAGCGGGTCCCATAAGGTTTTAAAAACAACATCGAGCAAGCTCCAGACGCAAAGCCTGCTCGATTGGCGAATCTAATGAATTCACGCGAGTGGATCTAGCCGACACTGCGCAGTCGCGGCTGCTCCGCATGAACGAGCGGCGCATCCACCAGATGCTCACTGAGGAACCAAACTTGCAATTCATTGGCGCGCAGCACGTCGCTCACCACCAGATCGTTGGTGCCCGCGTCGCCGAGCTTGGTGGAACGCTCGGCTAATTCGCGGCAATGGCCGATGATGACCTGGTGCGCGTCCAGCAGCCGTGAAATCTGCACCGGCACCTCTTCCCTGCCCTTCGGGGGACGCTCGATCCGC
>DATNMU010000176.1:0-4281 GCA_035602195.1 Candidatus Acidiferrum sp. | reverse complement strand
TGTATGGGTAAGAGTTGGTTGCTGTGTGTGCTTTTAGGATCGCTGGCATGGGGGCAGGCACAGCCCGGAACGGCTCCGGCACAGCCGAGTCCAAGTCAGGCACCGGGTGCTGCCGGTAAAGCGCCGGAGGCTGCCGCGGAAGTTCCGGAAAGTGCGGTGGTGTTGACCATCCAAGGGGTATGCCCGGAGCCGAAGCCAGCGGCCACAGCCAAGACGGGCGTCGGAAAAAGCGCCGCCGCCGCGAAGAAACCGGCGGAGTGCAAGACTGAAATTACGCGAGCGCAGTTCGAAAAGATTGCCAATGGCCTTTCTCCGAACGTGACGCCACAGTTAAAACGTCAACTGGAACAGGCGCTTCCGCGGTTTATGGCCATGTCGGAGGCAGCCAAGGCGAAAGGTCTGGATAAGACTCCGCGATTCTTAGAAACGATGAAGATCGCCAAGATGCAGATTCTGACGACGGAACTGCAACGCTCGGTACAGGAGGATGCAGACAAAGTTTCGTCGGTGGAAGTTGAGGACTATTACAAGAAAAATCCGGAAGCTTACCAGCAGTTCTCCCTCGACCGCCTGTTCGTCCCGCGTTTCAAGCAGATGACGGCAGAGGAACGAGAAGCGGGGAAGGAACCGGAGAAACTAACCGCACAGCAGCAAAAAGCCAAGGAAGCCGCCGATAAAGCTAAGCAGGAGGAGGGCGAGCAGGAGTTGAATAAGTTGGCGGACGCGTTGCGCGCGCGGGCGGCTGCAGGTGAGGATTTCACCGAACTTCAGAAGGAGGCTTTCGAAGCGGCTGGCACCAAGGTGGAAAATCCGACAGTGAATTTGCCCAAGGTGCGGCGCAATGGGTTGCCTCCGGCGCATGCCGCTGTTTTTGACCTGAAGGCGGGCGAGGTTTCGCAGGTGATCAGCGACAATGGCGGACATTACATCTACAAAGTGGTGAGCGCAGAGACTCTGCCGCTCGATCAGGTGAAGGATGAAATCCATAACAAGCTGAAGAGCGAGCGCCTGAAAGAAATGATGGACAAATACACCAACTCATTTCAAGCCGTGCCGAACGAGGCCTACTTTGGGCCAGCCGCAGGTCCCGGGCGCATGGGATTAGGTCAAGGTCCGGGGCCGCATATGCAGGGCCCGCAGACGACCCCAGCAGCGGGCCAGCCACAGGCACAACCGCAAAGTGCTGCACCGCCTGCGAAGCCCGCAGAGCAAACTCCCTCGGCTCAAGCGCCTCCATCGAAGCCTAACTGATGAATGAGAAGCCTGTCGTCGTGGTCACCGGGATTTCGGGCAACCTGGGTTCACGGTTGCTTCCGCTGCTCGGAGATTTCTCGGTGATTGGGGTGGACTTGAGTCCGCCCCGCACCGATCTTCCGCTGAGGTTCGAGCAACTCGATCTGGGGGACGAGTCCTCGACGCGGACGCTCTACGAACTGGTGCGGGAGACGCGTCCCGTCTCAGTGATTCATCTTGCATTCGTAATCGATCCTGTACGCACTGGCGTGCTGGATGCCGAACGCATGTGGCAGATCAATGTGGCGGGCACGGCGCGGGTGATGGAAGCGGTGACCGAGGCGAACCGCACGGGTGAGTCGCCGACCCGGCAATTTATTTTTCCCAGCAGCGTTTCCGCTTATGGCCCGAATTTGCCAGCGCCAGCAACCGAGGAGTCGGTGCTGGCGGCGCACACTCTGCTTTACGCAATTCACAAAAAACAATCAGACGAGGTGGTGCAGCAACGCGCGCCAGCGCTGCGAGGCTGCAGCGTCTATATTCTGCGTCCGCATATTTTTGCTGGAGCCAGCGTGGAGAATTATTTGCTGGGCGCGTTCCGCGGCACGCCCAATGGCAAGAGCGCGCGGGCAGAGAAAATGCGCAACGAAGGCAAGCGTTTACCTTGCATGCTTCCGCACGGCCAGCAATATCTCGACAACAAAATTCAGTTCGTGCACGTCGACGACATGGCGCGGCTGCTGGGTCACATTTTGCATCGTGATCCCGAAGCCCAGAGGCTGACAGTTCTCAATGTCGCCGGACGCGGCGAGCCACTTACGTTTGGCCGCTGTGTTCAAATGGCGCATGCAAAATTGTTGCGCGTCCCGGGAAAGTGGGCGATGGGGTTGGTGCTCACATTTCTTTGGCGGCGGAAGATCTCAGCAATTCCCCCAGAGGCCCTGCCCTACATGAGCGGGGAATACATTATGAACACTGATCGCCTGCGAGCCTTCTTAGGCGGGGAATATGAAAATGTGATGCGATACACAATTGCCGATGCATTTGCCGACAGCTTTATGACGGTCTCTGCCGCAAACTCAGTTGTGCCCGCCCAATAGAAAACCTTCTTTGAGTGTCACGTTTTTCCGCGATATAAGCCGGCGATACCGAAGGTATAAGGAATCCAAGTGGCTTCGCGGAAGCCGGCGCGGCGCATGCGGTCGAGCATTTCCGCAGGCTGGGGAAAGCGTTCGACGGAGTTCGGGAGATACGCGTAGGGCCCACGAACTCCAGAGATCAAAGTACCGACACGCGGCAGCACTTGCTTGAAATAAATGCGATAAAAGCGTCCAATCAACCCGCTGGGCTCGCTGAAGTCCAGAATGCCGCATTCGCCGCCCGGTCGCAAAACGCGTGCGATCTCCCGCAGACCCGCATCGTAGTCGGCGAGATTGCGAAAGCCGAAGGCTGACGTGACCAGATCGAAATGCTCTTCGGGAAACGGGAGGCTGAGAGCATCGGCCTCGATCCAGGCAGGAATTGGGGATTTGCGATTCGAAATCTTCTGCAAGGACTTTGAATACGCGCGTCGCAGCATGGCATGGGAAAAGTCGGCGCCTAGAAGTTGCGGATCGCGATCCCCTGCCTGCTTTCGTAAAGCAAATGTCATGTCGCCGGTGCCGCAGCAGAGATCCAGAATTCGCGCGCCGGGCTGGGCGAGTATTTGCGCGAAGGTATGCGCCGTGCGGCGCCACCACAGGCGGTCGATGTTGAACGACAGAATGTGGTTGAGAAGATCGTAGCGGGGCGCGATCGAGGTAAACATCTGGCGGACGGCGAGGGCTGCCGTATCGGCATCCCGCGCGCCTTCGGGAGCGGCGCCGATCACGAGTTTGCGGGAGTCAGGCATAGGGAATTGTTGATTGTTGATTGAAGATCGGCGACGCCAAGTTTCACAAGATTTTGATTAGCAATCAAAAATCAGCAATCAACAATTTCAATTTCAGGCAATCATCAATTTCGTTTTCTCTTTCCCCATCCCCCGCGGGACAGGCGTCGCAATTCCTCGACGGCCCCGATCACTACTTCGTCGGGGACATCGGCGGCAATTTCGACTTTTCCAATCTCGCGCGGCAGGACGAAATGCACTACGCCGCTCTGAGTTTTCTTATCGGCTTGCAGGCGTGCGAGAATTTTGCGGGCGCTCACTTTCAGTTCCGGCAGGCGTCCCAGGCTGAGGATGGCATCGGCGATGCGGCCCGCAGTCACGCTGTCTGTGCGTCCAACAGCGAGAGCGATGTTGGTCGAAGCAATCATGCCCCATGCAACCGCCTCACCGTGAAGCAGCGTGGTATAGCCGGTTTCGGCTTCAAGGGCGTGGCCGATAGTGTGACCCAGGTTGAGAACGCGCCGCAGACCGCCTTCGTGTTCGTCGGCGGAGACGACTTCAGCTTTCAATTTGACGGACTGGGCGATCACGCCTTCAAGTTCCACTGGATCGCGCTTCAGAATCTGAGCTCGTTTCTGTTCGAAGCGCAGAAAGAGATCGAGATCTCCAATGATTCCGCACTTGAGGGCCTCGTAGAGGCCGGCGCGAAACTCGCGGTCGCGCAGTGTGCGCAAAACCTCAGGATCGATTAGGACGGCGCGAGGATGATGGAACGTGCCGAGCAAGTTCTTCCCTGCCCCAAGGTTTACGCCGGTTTTACCGCCGACCGATGCATCCACCTGTGCAAGAACGGTCGTGGGAATCTGCACCAACTCCACGCCGCGCATGTAAAGCGAGGCGAGCAGACCTGTGACATCGCCCACCACGCCACCGCCGAGAGCGATCAGCACGGCTTTGCGGTCGGCGCCTAAGCGAGACAATCTTTCTGCAAGGGTTTCAATCGTCTTGAGCTTTTTAGCCGGCTCTCCGTCGGGCATTTGAATGATCTGCGGCGTGAACCCAGCCGAAACCAAGGATCGAAGCAGCTTTGCGCCCCAGCGCCGGCGCACGGGCGGAACAGTCACTATGAAAACTTTGCTGGCTTGCGGCAGCAACTCAGCGAGTAGGGCGCCGGAGCG
>DATNMU010000175.1:0-5575 GCA_035602195.1 Candidatus Acidiferrum sp. | reverse complement strand
GGTTGGCGCGCCACCCCGCCTCAGACGATAATAGCCGGGATCAAAGCAGCCGCACCCAACTAGCACCACAAACAGTTGTCAGAGGAGACGCCTACGACAAACCAAACTTCGCGAAGAAGTTTTATCGAACTTTCCGCCTTGGGATTGGCGGCTGCGGTGGTTCCTGAGGTGATCCGGCCGGCGGCCGCGGCAACGGCAAACGTCCCATCTCGCAATGAACTGTCGAATCGCAGCCCGGAGATTTCCGTTTGGGAAACAGCTGGCGAAGAACGTTTTGCCCCCGCTCCTAAAGCCATTTGGCGTCCTGCCGCGGGGACGCCCGCAGCCGATCCGCTCCATCTGAACCCCGGCATAAAGTTCCAGGAGATATTAGGATTCGGCGGCGCCTTTACCGACGCTGCCTGCTACATGTTCAATCAACTCGCGCCCGCAGCCCGCGAGAAACTTTTCCATGAGTATTTCCATCCCTCAGAAATGGGATTGAACGTTGGCCGCGTCTGCGTTGGGTCGAGCGATTACTCGACAAAGCTTTACAGTTACGACGACGGCGAAACTGATCTGGATCTCGCGCGATTCTCCATTGATCACGATCGCGAATACATTCTGCCCATGCTGCGGCAGGCGCGGCAGGTGAATCCCGATCTGTTCCTTTTTTCAACTCCCTGGAGTCCGCCCGGCTGGATGAAGTCCAACAACTCGATGCTGGGCGGCTCCATGCGCAATCACTACTTCCCGATTTACGCCAAGTACTATCTGAAATTTCTGCAAGCCTACGCCGCCGAAGGCGTCCCAGTGCAGGCGCTGACTTCGCAGAACGAGGTCGACACCGATCAGGATGGCAGAATGCCCGCCTGTATCTGGGGACAGGAGTACGAAATTCAATTTGTACGCGACCATCTGGGCCCGCTTCTGGAAAGCAGCGGACAGCCCACCAAGATTTGGATTCTGGATCACAACTATAACTTGTGGGGACGCGTCATGGACTCACTCGAGGACGAGAGGTTTCGCAAATACGTTACCGGCGTTGCCTGGCACGGCTACTATGGCAAACCGGAGATGATGAGCAAAGTTCACAATGCGTATCCGGAAACCGAGATGCATTGGACCGAAGGCGGACCCGATTACACCGACCCTGGTTATCTGACGGATTGGTGCAAGTGGGCCGGAATTTTCGGTGCGGCACTGAAGAACTGGTGCCGCTCGATCACCGCATGGAACCTGGCTCTCGATGAGCATGGCCTGCCGAACATCGGACCATTTCCCTGCGGCGGAGTGGTAACCATAAATTCGCAGAGCAAAGAGATCACCCGTAGCGGAGAATACTGGGCTCTCGCCCACTACGCACGAGTAATCCGTCGCGGAGCACGCCGTTTCGAGTCCCAAAGCTCCGCCGCTGACCTGCAGCACGTTGCCCTTGAAAATCCCGACGGCCAGTTGGTGCTTGTCGTCACCAACACGGGACCTGCCAGGGCGATCGAACTGCGGCTCGCAGATTTGGCGGCTTCGGTGTCACTGAAGGGAAATTCGGTGACCACTTTGGCCTGGAGATAATTTCTCCGTCCAGCATCGATTTGGCTGTCAAGTTCAGCATTTGTACAATGCCCCAACCGCTGGGCGAATCAGGGCAGCCCAGAAATGGCGAAAGGACGCATTATGGAATTTGTAATGTTTGAAGACGTGGACGGCCTGGAGGTCTTTGTGAACCCCGAACGGGTGGTCTGGGTCAGAGAATTAACCAATCAAACGACAGTAATCAGCTGCGGACACGAGGACCATTTTACAGTGCGCCTCGCTCCCGCTCATGCCGTTGCCGCACTCGGCAGGACGGCTCGCTAAATAGATCTTTGGAACGGTGGCAAAAAACGCGGCGGACAGTTCCGAAACAAACGGACAGGGATACTCTAATGAAACGAGCTGCTCTATTTCTTGTTCTATTGGTTCTCGCCGTTCCTTGCCGACCGTTGGCACAGACCGGGCAAACGACCTCCGTTCGACAGCAAATTCTCGGGACTTGGAAGCTGGTGTCCTATGTCCGCGAGGAGGTTGCATCCGGCGTCAAGTCCGACGTCATGGGATCCCATCCATCCGGTTACATTAACTACGGCGCTGACGGACGGATGATCGTGGTTATTGTTGGGAGTGACCGCAAGAAACCTGTGGGTCCTGTCGCCACACCCGACGAAGCGGAGGCCCTGATCCGGAGCATGCTCGCGTATGCCGGCGGTTATACGATCGACAGCGAAGCTAAGACCGTTACCCACCAGATCGATGTATCGTGGGACCAGTCTCGCACCGGCCAATCGTTTGTACGAAATTACAACTTGGATGGCGACCGGCTTACGCTTACTACTGAACCCTCGAACGACCCCGCCGCGGGCAAGAAGACGGTTCGCACATTAACCTGGGAAAAAGCGAAGTAGCAGATCCTCAACTGTCGAGAACAAGCGTAGCATTCAAAACTCCTCAATGAGTCCTATGGCGATATTACGCCAGTTGAGCGGGTTGCCTAGCTGTTGGCAGCTCGGATTACTTCCCGTTTGGCGACAATCTGTCCATAATCACGGACAGGTTACATCCGTGATTTACCGCGACTCAACTCCGGCTGATCTGAGCGATTAGGAGAAGGGGCCATTGCTCAATGGTCGCGTAAACCCCGGGCCTCCATCGTTGTCTTAATCGGGTAACCCTATACGGCGCACTAATTGGCGAAATCGTGGGTCTTTCCGCAGTGGCTCGAATCTGCGCCCCACCTTAATGTAGGTGAGCTGAGGGTCCCGCTCCTCGTATGCCTTTTCCAGCCATGAAAAGGCTTCATTCGACTCACCCAACGCTCCATGCAGAATAGCGACTGAACCAGAGGGAACGAGACCTTGGTCGTGCAGCTTCTCCAATTGGGTGAGTATTTTTGTGGCGTCATATCGCTTGCCGGAAACGGCGTAGGCGAAACCGAGATCCAACTGAAGATCCGTATCCGCCGCTCCAGAGAGTTTGAGCGCGCTTTGAAATTCTCGAATGGCCTCCTCCTGCTTTCCGGTATGCAGGTAAACCCAGCCCAGCGTCTGGTGAGCCGCTGGAAAGTGAGGATCCAGTTCCAAAGTCTCCTGCACTTGTTGCATCGCCTCATCGTAACGGCCGGCTGCCAGCAATCTTCCCGCCAGCGCGTTATTGATGGGCAACGATAATGGGTCGACATCCCGGGCGCGCTTGGCCTCAGAGATCCCTTCATCAAATCGCCCTATGTAGGTAAGATAACCGGCGTACCAGTTGTGAGCCTGGGCGTCACCAGGATTTAGTTCCAGGGCCCGCTTGTACTCTCGCTCGGCGGTCACCCAATTCCACTCATAAGTCTCCGCAATGAATGCGAGGGAGGCGTGCGGTTCGGCTGAAGCGTCATCCAGTTCGATCGCTCTTAGCGCCGCTGTCTTTGCACGCGCGAGAGCCTCTTTCGATGGGGACCCACCGCGAAACCCAAGCATGGCGTAAGCCTCTGCGAGGCCGCTATACGCGGGAGCGTAGCCCGAATCCCTCTCGATAGCTTGCTGGAAAGATGAGATGCTCTTGTTGAGCGCATCCTCTGTTCGCTGGTTGAAATGGTGAAGGCCCTTCAGGTAATTTTCGTATGCTTCGGGATCGACTGAGTGAGCCGATGCCAGACTCGCCCTATCCTCGGGTGTGAGCTTCACTTCGATCTGGTCAACAATGCCGCGAGTGATCTCATCCTGCAATTCGAGGAGGCTCCGGTATTCTCGTTGGTATTCTCCTGCCCAAATGTGTTCGTCCGTGCCTGCACGAATCAACTGGGCGTGGACACGGACCTGCCGCCCCTCTCGTATGAGCGAGCCTTCCACGATCGCATCCACTCCGAGCATCTTGGCAATTTCTCGCACCGGCAGCTGCGTGTTCTTGAAGTGCATACTGGAAGTACGAGATATAACCTTTAGTCCATGAATTCTAGACAGCCGCCCGATAAGCTCCTCGGTCATGCCGTCGGCGACGTAATCCTGCGACGGATCGCCGCTCAAATTTTGCAACGGAAGCACGGCCAGCGATTTGATTTTCGGCGGGCTGGCATTCCCTGTGCGGATTCGTGTTATGACATAGGCAAACGTTACCAAGGCGAGTACGGCCACCCCGGAGATCGGAACAATCCAGCGACGTATTGTCGGAGCCGCAGTTGGACGGCCAGTGTCCGAGTCCGTCGGCGCTTCTGCGGTTGCCTCTTGCGGTCCCTCCTCTAAGCTGAGTCTGCGGCTTTCCCGCCAAGCGTCAATTTCGGAACTCAGGGCGTAAACGGAACCACGCTTATCGTGCAGATGGCGGTGGACAGGCATGCCCTCCCGCTTCTCCCACCGCTGAACGGTGGTCATATCGCGGTTGAGGTGTGCTGCGATTTCTTTCCATGAGTCCAGCCGTTTTTCAGGCATGCGCTCGGACGGCTCTATCCCAGGGACCGGTTCGTCTGTGGGGCTTTTCTGCAAGTACTGTTGTCGCGCGGCAGGTTGCCTGATTGGTGATTGTACCCGACGACGCCGGGACGGCGAAAGGCGGCATTCGACGGTAAACGGCCATTCCGTGCATTGCCGGTTGACTCTAGAAGCCACTATGCCCGAACGTGTCGGCGTGCGCAACTCTCAAACTTGGAGGAGTCTTATGAAGAGCAGAACTTCGCGGTGGGCGGCGGTGCCGGCCATAACCGTCTTGGTGTTGACCATGAGTATTAGCGGATTCGCGCAAGATCCCCCGCCGTCCGTGCATCTAAGCGGGCTGATCAGCGACTATACACCCGTGACAGGAGTCTCGGGTCCATGGGAAATGCGTGGCGAGTGGTCCTTGGACTTGAAAGGGGACTCCGGCTTGGCGAATTTCTCGGCGAACCTGAACATGACCCACAGCGATTATTGGGTAGTGTTGAATCCTGGTGCAGCTGACGATAACTCTGCCGCGACGGGACGGCACCCCCATACACACCGCATCACGGTCGAGAATGCCTCCATCACCGCGCTTGCAGGTGGCGGCTTCGAAGTGAGTGGACCAGTCTACATCACCAACGATGGAAATGCGGCGCCTTTTATGTCCAAATGCTCGCCGACGACGCCGTGTACGCTGACCATTGATGTGGTAGGCGGGCACGTCCTGCCATTATCGAACATAACCTTAACATTCGGAGGCCCACCTACCGCCCATTTCGGAATGCAGGCGATCCACGGTTTCGTTCGGATGACAAATTGAAACAAGTTTTAGACTGGTGCGCTCGCAACTTGCCCATTTGGCGGGCGGAAATTTGGGAAGCCGCCCGCTGACGGCGCGCTTCAATCTCGTCGGGGAGTCGCACGAGTATTTCTAAACACGTATCCTGAGCTGAGGTCGGTCTTGGCAGTAACCATTCTGCGTGGATAACGGGCAAACCGGAAGTCAACTGCTGTTAACAGGGCGTTAGCGCTCATCCTATGAGAGAGGATGTCAAGAAAAAATACTTCTGCACTCTCTCCGTGAGACCTCGATCGGTGCTTGCATCCAGGCCCCTTCTTCTTCGTGGAGAGGATTTTGGTTTTAACGCCTGGAGCGCCACAGAGTA
>DATNMU010000174.1:0-17056 GCA_035602195.1 Candidatus Acidiferrum sp. | reverse complement strand
GATTATGAATAAATTCGACCTGGCGGCCGTCCGCCTCAACGGATTTGACATCGAGGAAATGCGAAAGTTCGAACACCAGGAAACGTGATCCGCCTCGCTTTACCTCCAGCTCCAGGCTGACCGCAGCATCCAGCTCTTTGGGTGGCTTTACGTGCGCATCGATAACATAACGCCGCACCAGCACTGGGTCTTGGTACGATCCGGTTTCGGGCGGCAGCGTTTCAGGAATGTCCTTTTCCGCCGCCCGGCTGGGTGCAGCATTCGCAGTCGAAAACGAAGTCCATACATCGTAAAACACACCTCCGTTATCTGTTCTCTTGGCTTGTCCGGCTTCCACCTGCTCCGCGGCCGTCGAATCGAAAAAAACATCGAAGACGCCAAGCGTATTTCCCTGCAGACGGGCATGCAATAAACGATCTTCGGGATCCAGGGTCCTGGTGATTGCAAGTCCGTCGGTTCCTCCTGAAATGGGTAGCATCTCAGTGAAACTTGCCAGCAATCGCATGCCGTCCTCTTGGGCCAGGTTGTGGGCAGTCTGGTTCCAGCGGGTGACGAAGTCTTCAGCATCTTGAGATTGCCTGAGGCTGGATTGCAATTCGAGAGCAGTATCGTCATTAAAGCGGAGATAGGCAGTTGAAAAACGCTCTTCCAAAACCGCCATTCCGGTAAACAGGCTCATCGACCTTCGTTCCACATCGTCAGGCGGGACGAGCAATAATTCTCCATCGCCTTCAAAGAACGCACCCGTAATTCTGCCCAGAACGTCTTTGGTGAACGAAATGTTTCCGTCCTCAAGAGTGATATGGATCGAGGCTCGGTCCAGAGATGCGCCACGCACTCGGAATACGCGGCTGGCATCGAGGTCGACCGAGCTAAGCTGAAGGTAAAGAGCTTCGGCTGGCCCGGCTTGTCGCGCCTGTGGGGAGAGGGACGCATCTTGCGCAGGCAGAGACGGCGACCCGCCCAAACACACGGCCAGCGCCATACTCCAATTCCGCAATGCTCTCAGCACTTTGGTCACGTGGGTTTGCCACCCTACCGTTGCTAGAATGCGCTTGAATGCGGCTTCGTGTCACTCATTTAGCAGTCATTTATATGATGCTCGCTTGCGCGGCGGCATCAGGTGACACCATCCATTTAAAGAACGGCCGCACCATCCTCGCCGACCATGTCCGCGAGCAGGGTAATCGCTGCGAATACGATATCGGCGACGACACCTACGCCATCCCGAAAAGTTCGGTGGAGCGCATCGAGGCGGGTGGCATGCCCGTAGCTGCGGTATCGGACCCCCGCAATCTTTCCGGCGATCTTCCTGTATTTAAGCCAGTAGACAGTTTCGCGAACGAAGGTGACTTGCCCAAGATCATTATCAAGGACGGCAAGGTTGACCGCGACGCCGTATCGAAGCTCGAAGGAGTAGGCAATCCCGAATTGAGCGCGACTGCAGCCTTTATCGCCGGCAAGTTCGAGTTCGAACACGGGAATATCGGTGAGGCGCGGCGCTACTTCGATAGTGCGCTCGGCTTTCAACCGGGAAATGCAACCGTCCTTACCTATTATGCGGCGCTCCTGGCGCGCACCGGCGAGGCTTCGCGTGCACTCACTTACGCCCAGCGTGCTACGCGCGCCGCGCCCGAATCAGCTGACGCTTACGCTGTGCTGGGCTACGCGCAACAGGCCTCCGACCGAACCAAGGACGCGATCGCTTCCTGGCAGCATTCCCTGGAATTGCGCCCTGATCCTGCGATTCAGAAATATCTGGCGAAAGCCGAACGCGAGCAGAATGCCGAAACTGACTTCACCCAGCGCGAGAGCAGCCATTTCGTTCTTCATTATGAGGGAAAGCAGTCCTCGGAAGCATTCCGCGGACAAATCCTGGCGGCGCTCGAGGCGGACTACGACGACCTGTCTCGAACTCTGGGCACGCCACCGCGCGACAATATTCTCGTTACGCTTTACACGGAACAAGCTTTCTTTGACGTCACGCGCGCTCCTTCGTGGACCGGAGCCATCAATGATGGCAAATTGCGCATCCCCGTCAACGGTCTAGGTTCACTGACCCCTCAGCTGGCGAGGGTGCTGAAGCATGAGCTATCGCACACGTTCATCAATCAGATTTCCTCTAATCGCTGTCCGCCTTGGTTGAACGAGGGAATCGCTCAGCTTCTGGAACCGAGGTCTTTGAACGGAGAAGGACATCAGATAGCGGTGCTGTTCAAGACCCAGCAGTACATCCCGCTGAATGTGCTGGAAGGCAGTTTCCTTCGTTTCTCCGGAACGCAGGCCTACATTGCTTATGGGGAATCGTTGGCGGCCGTTTCCTACATAAACGACGCTTACGGAATCGGCGATCTGCAAAGGATTCTACAACTACTCAGCCAAGGCAGCTCGGCTGAAGCTGCGCTGCGTGCGACCATCCATTCCGATTACGGCCAACTTGAGGCCGAAGTCGGCAAGTATCTAACGGACAAGTACGGAAACTAGAACCTTCCGATTTTCCCCTGACGGACTCATTGCCTCCCGCCGGTGCTTATGCTAGGTTCGGGTGGTAGTTTGTATCCATGTGTGCTCTCTTTAAGTCCCGTGTTCTCGAGCCTCCTCCGCCGGTGGAGCCGGTAGCAAACGGCTTTCCTAAGGTTGACGGCGCTGAGATAGCTGCCACCACCTACGGAAAACGAGTCGCCGGAGATTTCTACGATTCTTTGCGGGTAGGGCCGGAACGGATCCTGTTTGGCCTGCTCGATGTTGCCGGACGGCGTGAAACCAATCAGCTCATGCTTTCGACGGCGCAGAATATATTCCGTTCTCGCGGTGCCGAGCTGTTTGCTCAAGACGATATTAACGAATCCGAAGCCATGGTCGCACTTTGTCTGCAACTCAATCGCGGGCTAATGGAAGCCGCTGCGGGAGTTCACCCATGTCCGGCATTTCTGGGGTGCTATCACGAGAGACTTGGCACTCTCTGCTACACCAATGCGGGACACACCCCAGGGCTGCTTCGCGACAACACTGGCATTGTCGAACTCGCGTCGACTGGACTGCCACTGGGTCTTTTCTCGCACGCTACGTGTGAGGCTCCCACGGTGGCTTTGCAAAAAGGGGCAGTGCTGCTACTGGTTTCGCGAGGGGTAGTCGAAGGTAAGTGCAAAGATGCTAAGAGCGAGGATGAGGAATTTGGATTGGAACGGGTGAACGAGCGATTGCAAAGCGAAGCGGCGTCTAGCGCGCAGGGGATAAGCGCGTCCATTTTAAACAGCGTCGGCGAATTCACCTGCCAACCTCTCGTCCCCGACGATATGACCGCCCTGGCGTTTGTGCGCAGTGGCTAGGGCTACATCACCAAAGGTGGTCTCAGCTGGAACGTAGTAAAATACCCAAAAGGTTTTCGCCCGCGAGCACGGGGCAGCGAGGCGACCCACCAGGAATCCTATGAAGAAACTATTCTTTGTACTCGTCGGCGGTATTACTTGCCTGCCCGTGGTTTGCGCGGGGCAGGTGGTCGAAGAGATTATCGCGCGGGTGAACAACCAGATCATCACCCGCTCGGAGTTCGTGCGCAGCAAAGACCAGCTCAAGGATGACGTGAAGCAGCAGGCCCCCGCGGACGCAGATAAAGTTTATGCCGACCGCGAAAAAGATGTTCTGCGCGATCTGATCGACCAGCAACTCCTGATTGAAAAAGGCAAAGATCTCGGCATTACCGGCGATACCGACCTGATCAAGCGCCTCGATCAAATGCGCAAAGACATGAAGCTCGACACCATGGAGGAACTGGAAAAGGCTGCTACCGCACAAGGTATTTCGTATGAAGATTTCAAACAGAACATGCGGAACCAGCTCATCACGCAAAAGGTGATCGGCGAAGAAGTCGGCTCTCATCTAAGCATTCCGAAAGATGAGGAGCAGAAGTTTTACGACGAACACAAGAGTGAGATGGAGCAACCAGAGTCGATAAAACTCAGCGAGATTCTGGTAGCTCCGCACGTTGTGCCTGCACAGAAACCGGCCGCCGATAAAGCAGCCGAAAAACCGGCTCTGATCGGGGCACCCGATTCTTCCCCGTCAAGCGATGCAGCCAAGACGCAAGACATGTCCCCTGAAGCCGCTAAACAAGCGCAAGAGGCGGCAGCGCTGGCTGCAGCCGAAGCCAAAGCCAACGACTTGCTCAAGCAGATTCGGGCGGGAGCGAGCTTCGAAGATATTGCGAAGAAGAATTCTGACGGTCCCTCAGCAGCGCAGGGCGGTGATTTGGGAGGCTTTAAGCGAGGCACGCTGGCCAAGGAACTGGAAGACAGAACCTTTGCCATGAAGACTGGCGAGGTTACGGAGGTGATCCGCACCAAGCAGGGCTACGTGATTTTGAAGGTCACCAGCCATCAGATGGCGGGGATTCCTCCGCTGAAAGATATTGAGCCCAAGATTCAGGATGCGCTCTATTATCAGAAGCTGCAGCCTGCGCTGCGTGCATATTTGACCAAGCTGCGCGAAGAGGCCTACATCGACATCAAGTCCGGATATATCGATTCCGGCGCCAGCCCAAACCAGACCAAGCCGATTGAAACTACCGCGGCTAAGGCCAACGACGCCAAGAATCTGAAAAAGAAGAAAAAGAAAGTTCTGGGCGTTCCTCTTTAAAGTTTCACTTACTCAGGACCCTCGGTCGCTAGTTACTTCCATCTTCCGTTCAGGGACGTGAAAGCGCAAAGACGTGCAGGACCGTCGCGTCACCTGCACCGCCGCTCTGTCTGACGTACAGGGAGCTTTATTTGGGGGGAACTTGGAACTGATCGTTCCTAGCCGACGATTGCCTTCTGATTTACACTGAATTATCCGAATGAAAGAGTTCTATATCTGCGACTGCAACCGCCACGAGAACAAAATCATTACCTCCAACTTTGTCGTGGTCAGCAAGCAAATTAAACCCAAAAAAACCGGCGAGCCGTACCTTGCGCTCACCCTTGGCGACCGCAGCGGGCAGCTCGACGCCAAAGTGTGGGACAACGTGGAGGAAGTGCTCAACGCCTTCGAGCAGGATGATTTTCTAAAAATCAAAGGGCTGGTTAACAAATATAAGAACCGCTTCCAGCTCACGGTTCACAAGCTGCGGAAACTTGGCGAGACGGAAATCGAGTTTTCCGATTACCTGCCCAAGACCACAAAAAACATTGACGAGCTTTGGCAGACGCTCACCGATTTCGTAGCCTCTTTCCAGAATTCTCATCTCAAATCGCTGGTGCAGGCTTTTATGGCCGATCCGGAGATCGCCGCGGCGTATCGTAACGCTCCCGCGGCCAAGACGTTGCACCATGCCTACATCGGCGGTCTGCTCGATCACGTAGTCTCGCTTTTTCGTTCCTGTGATCTGGTGAGCAGAAATTATCCCCAGGTCAATCGTGACCTGCTGCTGACCGGAGCTTTTCTTCACGACATCGGCAAGATCCACGAACTGGCCTACAACCGCTCATTTTCCTACACCACGCGCGGGCAGCTCTTAGGCCACATGATCATTGAACTCGAGATGCTGCAGGCGAAACTTGCGTTGCTTCCGGCGTTCCCTGCCGAACTGAAAACTCTGCTCGAACATCTCATCATCAGCCACCACGGGGAGTACGAATTCGGCTCGCCGAAATTACCCATGTTTCCCGAGGCGCTTCTGCTGCACTACATGGATGACCTGGATTCAAAGATGGAAGCCATGCGCGCACAGTTTGAGCGCGAGGCCGATCTGGAGAGCCCATGGACGAGCTACAACGCTTCGCTCGGCCGTTCCTTGCTAAATAGCGCAAAGTTTCTTTCGCCTAAATCCACTCCGGCGGAGGCTTCCACCCCTGCAGTTGAAAATGAGGCGGAAGACACTTATGAAACCGCCGAACAAACGCCTCCTCTGGCGAGTTTCAAGCCTTGATCTTTGTTATGAAAACATTCTCTCCATCTTGCTCTTCATGATCGGTCATTGCCATATCTCGTATCTTGAGTGATTGCATACGCCATAGTCGCCAAGGCGGGAGTTTGTCATTCCAATATGCTGGACTTCAAGCGCTTCGAGATTATTACCTTTGATTGTTACGGCACCCTGATTAACTGGGAAGATGGAATCCTCCGCTGCTTGCACCAAATTCTTGCGGCGCATCGTAAGCAAGCCGACGATGCCGAGATCCTTCAACTTTACGGTGACTTCGAGGCCCACGCCGAACAGGGAACGTATCGCTGCTATCGGGATGTCCTTCAGTCGGTCGTAAAACAATTTGGGGAGCACTTCAAATTTGTGCCCACGGAACTCGAGGTGCGGTCGCTTCCCGAATCGCTGTCAAGTTGGAAACCGTGGCCGGACACGGTGAGCGCGCTTCAAGAACTTCAACGACGCTTTCGCCTGGCAATTATTTCCAATGTGGATGACGATCTTTTCGCTTCCACTCGACCGCAGCTAGGGGTGACATTTGATCAGGTCATCACAGCTCAACAAGCGCAAGCCTACAAGCCGTCGTTGAAGATTTTTAACCTGGCACTGAGCCGCATTGGCGCTCCCGCGGAGCGCATCCTGCATGTCGGACAGAGCATTTACCACGACGTCATTCCCGCGCAATCGCTTGGCATGGCAACGGTATGGGTGAACCGTCCCTCTTTAAGAGCTGGAGCAGGAGCTGTGAAGGCAGCTGAAGGCCGTCCGGACTTAGAAGTCTCCAGCCTGGCGGAGCTTGCCCTCGCCGCCGGGCGCCGCTGAACCTAGAAATTTACCGGAACCTTAACGATATTTTTTTGGATCGCCCACATCACCAATTCTGCTTTGTTGTGGATGCCAAGTTTCCGCATCAGGTTGAATTTGTGGGCGTCTACGGTCTTACCGCTCAGTCCCAGGATCTCTGCCGCAGCACGCACCGTTTTGCCTTCCGCTAATAGCTTTAACACCTCTTGCTCACGAACGGTCAGGGCCCTTTCTTGCTTAATTAGTGCCGTGGGTGAGCTTGGGAGTTCCTGGCCTGTAGCTACTTCGTGATCATTTCTCCGGGACGCATGTGTGTGCCGTATCATCCTCAACAGTTCTTCAGCCGAAGCCTGGTTCTGTGAGCTAAAAAATACTACTTTGGTGAACGAAGATTCGCGGCTTATCAGGCGTTCAGCTTCGTCCGGTGGCAGCCCAAAGGTCACGACGTCCGCGACTACTACATCCGGACGTAGCTCATGAACTTTGCGCAAACATTCTGCGGCATTGCGAGCCTCGCTGACGACCTCGATGTCAGGCTCATCTTCCAGGATACGGCGCAAGCCTTGACGCAATAGCACGTGGTCGTAAGCCAGCCCGCAACGAATCTTGCGGGGTAGAAAAAATGTGTTCGTTATCTCTGTCTGTAGGGGCACACTTGTCCTTCATTGACCAGAAAAGTTGCGAAATGACGCGAGCGGAGGGTGGAACTCAAACCGCAAAATGTAAATGTTTGACTGATTGTAGCAATCATTTGCGTTTGTGGTCCGAAAAAAAGGCTCGGCAAAACTTTTTAGGAGTTATTCACCGTTTAACTTTCTTGTTCTTTCGTTTGAAAACTCCAAGAGAGACGTGGCATCAGGTAGAATCGAGCACTCATGCTGCGTTATTTCACAGCCGGTGAATCTCACGGCGAAGCGCTCATCGCCTTCGTGTCAGGGCTGCCTGCCGGGTTGAAAGTGGACCAGGCATTCCTCGATCGCGAACTCTGGCGCCGGCAACAAGGGTACGGACGTGGCGGACGCATGAAGATCGAGCGCGATGCGGCTCACATTCTCTCCGGCGTACGTCACGGTATGACGATAGGCTCGCCGATCTCGGTACAACTGGAAAATAGAGACTGGAAAAACTGGCAAGAAGCCTTGCCGGTGGGCGCGGGTGATCCTGCCCGCCACAAGCGTGTGGCTTCTCCGCGTCCCGGACACGCCGACCTTGCGGGAGCGCTGAAATACAATTTTTCTGAAGCCCGCTATGTTCTGGAGCGTGCTTCGGCTCGAGAATCGGCGGCACGCGTTGCCGTTGGTGCGTTAGCGAAACTTTTTTTGCGCGAACTCGGCGTTGACATTCTCAGTCATGTGATCGCCGTCGGTAACGTCACGATGCAGCAAGAAGTCCGCTGGGAACAAATTCAGGCACTATACAATCAGGAAGAAATTTTGCTGAATTGTGCCGACTCGGAACAGCAACAACGAATGAAGCAGGAAGTGGATAAAGTTTTGAAGACGGGCGATTCCGTGGGAGGAGTCTTCGAAGTGGTCGCACACGGCGTGCCCCCTGGACTCGGTACTTATGCGCAGTGGGACGAGCGGCTGGATGCCTTGCTTGCCGCTGCCGTCATGTCTTTACAGGCGGTCAAGGCTGTCGAGATTGGCGCGGGCATTGCCGCTGCCGCTTCTGCGGGTTCGGCAGTTCACGATGAGATTGGCTATGGCGAGCCGACGAACTTTACCGCCTTCACGCGCGCGCGCAACAATGCGGGTGGAATCGAAGGTGGCGTTTCCAATGGCGAGGAGATCCGAGTGCGCGGATATTTGAAGCCAATTTCAACCTTGCGCCGTCCGTTAAAATCTGTCGACTTTTCTACCCGTGAGCCGGTGAGCGCGGCGTATGAGCGCTCGGATGTTTGTGTAGTCCCAGCCGCTGGAGTCGCAGCCGAGGCTATGGTTGCGCTTACTTTGGCGCGCTGTGCGCTCGAGAAATTCGGGGGCGATTCCATGGGAGAAACCTTGCGCAACTTCCAGGGCTACTGCCTGCAATTGAAGAATTACTGATGATCTACCCCATTGTGAAATTCGGAAATCCCGTTCTCGAGAAACCCTCGGAAAAAGTGACGGTCTTCGACGAAGAATTGAAGAAGCTGATCGAGGACATGTTCGAGTCGATGTATGCGGCTCGAGGAGTGGGCCTGGCAGCGCCGCAGATCGGAATTTCGCGCCGCATCGCTGTTGTGGACGTTACTTTCAAAGAAGATCCGAACGCAAAATTGGTTCTTATCAATCCCGAGATCGTCCACAAAGAAGGCCGCCACGCGCAGAGCGAAGGTTGTCTCAGTATTCCCGAATTTCGCGAGAACGTAAGCCGCGCCAAGGTGGTAACCATCCGCGCTCAAGATGTGACCGGGAAAGTTTTCGAGAAGACAGGAGATGACCTGCTGGCGCGCGCCTTCCAACACGAAACCGATCATTTGAATGGGAAGCTCTACATCAGCCACATCAGTGCGCTAAAGCGCGACTTGATCAAGCGCAAAATCCGCAAATTGGTTAGAGCTGGAGAGTGGTAGAAGATTCGTAATTGGGTAATTTTTTAATTGAGCAATTGTTGCGGAGTGTTCTGATTTCCAATTGCCAAATTACAAAATTGCCCAATTACTCAATGCCTCAACTCGTCAATCTCGTTTTTTGCGGAACCCCCCGCTTCGCAGTGCCCACGCTTGAGGCGCTTGTCGAAGCAGGATTCCATGTGCAACTCGTGGTGACGCAGCCGGACCGGCCCAAGGGGCGGGGCCTGGAAGTTGTCGCCCCGCCCATCAAAGAGTGCGCGCTAAAGTTGGAACTGCCGATCGTTCAACCCCAAAGCATCAAGAGCAACGCGGAATTTCGCGCACAACTCACCGCTCTAAAGCCCGATGCCGTAATCGTCGTCGGGTATGGGCGCATCATTCCCCAGTGGATGCTCGATCTTCCCCCGCTCGGCAATATCAACTTGCACGCCTCGCTGCTTCCGAAATATCGAGGAGCCGCGCCTATCCAGTGGGCGATTGCCAGGGGTGAATCTGTGACTGGAGTTACAACCATGAAAATTGACGCCGGCCTCGATACTGGCGACATTCTCCTGCAGCAGCAAATTTCCATCGCTCCAGACGACACCTCAGCGACGCTCGCGCCGAAGCTGGCCACTATCGGCGCCAATCTCACGGTCGAAACACTGCGAGGGTTACAAGCAGGGAGCATTCATCCGGTCAAGCAAGATGAGACTCGGGCCACCCTGGCGCCGATCCTCAAGAAAGAAAATGGTGAAATCGATTTCACTCGCCCGGCGAAAGAAATACTGAATCGCATGCGTGGTTTTGAGCCGTGGCCCGGCGCATATACAAAGTTCCGAGGAAAGAATCTGCAAGTACGGAAGGCGAGGGCGTTCGATCGAGCACTGCCTTCAGCCGAATTGAAAGTGGAAAACGATCAAATTTTCGTGGGCTGCGGCGAAAGGACGTCGGTCGAACTTCTCGAACTGCAATTGGAAGGTAAGAATCGAACTTCCGCCGCTGATTTCATTCGGGGCTATCGTATTCAATCCGGCGAGCGGCTCGGCGCGTAGATGCCGCGAATTTCTGCACCGCGACCGGCGCTTCCGTCATACTGGCTACGGTGAAATCCAAAGCCAAGAGCTCGTCGTCCCCATCAGTTTCTCCCGCTCGCGCCGCAGCCTTCGACATTCTGCTCCGCATCGAGCGCGACTCCTCGTATGCGTCCGAGCTTCTTCATTCCCGCACGTACGAGCGGCTCACGACAGTTGATCACTCGTTGGCGACAGAGTTGGTCATGGGCGTGTTGCGCTGGCGATCTCTGCTGGACTCAAGAATTGCGGAGAATTCTTCACAACCACTTTCCAAACTCGACCTTGAGATTCTGATTGCTCTTCGGCTCGCAGTTTATCAACTAAGCTGGCTCACCCGCGTTCCAGCACGTGCTGCAATCAATGAGAGCGTCGAGCTTGTTAAGCGAGCGCGAAAGCGATCAGCCGCTTCCTTCGTCAATGCGGTCTTGCGGAAGCTCGCCGCGAAAGTTAATGTGGCGCCGCCCCCGCAATCCGCGCCGGTTGTATCGGCCGAAACGCTCGCCGCCAGCAGTGCGCATCCGTTGTGGCTCGTTGACCGCTGGCTTCAAGCTTATGGGATCGACGCAGTCCGGCGCAATTGTGAATTCGATCAATCGGTTCCGGTAACTGCTATTCGTATGCGGAATCCGGAAGCGGAATCGCAACTGAAAGACGAAGGCTTCGATCTGGCCCCGGGCGCGCTGCTTTCTTCTGCCCGGCGAGTTTTGCATGGAGACATCACCAGGTCCACCGCATTTCGACAGGGCGCCGGCGTTATTCAGGACGAAGCCTCGCAACTGGTCGCAGCGCTAGTAGGAAGGGGCACAAACATTCTCGATTGTTGCGCAGCTCCGGGAGGGAAAACTGCGGCCATAGCGGATCATAATTTCGGCGCAACGATCGCTGCAGTCGAGCTTCATCCTCACCGCGCGCGTTTGTTGCGGAAACTGCTGACCGCCAACTCTTCAGCGAATGAAGGCAAGACCGGCAACATCCACGTGGTCGCCGGAGATGCGCAAAGCTTGCCTTTCACCAGCAAATTCGACCGTGTTCTCGCCGACGTTCCTTGTTCGGGTACGGGCACACTCGCGCGCAATCCGGAAATCAAATGGCGGCTCACGCCCGCGGATCTCATCGATCTGCAAGGGCGCCAGGTCGCGATACTCCGTGCGGCTATGGCGCAGCTTGCCCCAGGAGGGCGGCTGATTTATTCCACCTGCTCGTTGGAAAAAGAAGAGAACGAAGATGTTATCGAGATGGTGGTGTCGGAAGATCGAGCGTTCCGGCTCGTCGAGTGCGGCATCGAGCTACAGCGTCTAAAGCATGAAGGGGAATTGGTATGGGCCGATCCTTCTACGCTTACGCGCGGCCCCTACTTGCGTACGCTTCCGGGCACCCATCCTTGCGATGGTTTTTTTGCCGCGATCCTGGAGAAATCCAAGAACCTCACCTAACTTCGCAGTTGACCACAGCGCCCACTAGGACTTTCTGACCTGCCGGCGGCCACTGCGTAACGATGATGCTGGCTGGCGACGGTTGCTCCGACACGATCGGCGTTGGGGATGACGGCGCGTTATCGATTGCTTCGTTCGTTGACGAGGGACTGGGCGGAGCCATGCTCACCGTTCCTAATTTGAAGCCCGCATCCTGCAGCGTGCGGGTGGCACTGCCCAACGGCTGTCCAACGAAATTCGGCATTACGAACGCCGGCGCATCGGGCGCATCCGATACCAGAAGACTGGTTCTCGGAGCAGCCACTTGGTTAGCATTGGCCGGAGGGCTCTGCGCCAACACCTGGTCGGCCGCGGTCCCAGGCAATTGAATCTCAGCGATTGAAGCAACTTCGAGACCGCGGCGGCGAATGTTCAATTCTGCCGCGCGCTGACCCTCTTTCGTCACATCCGGAATAGAAACGCGTTGCGGCCCTATACTTTGCGCGACACGCACCTGCCAACCACGGCGCACCTTGGTGCCAGCGAGCGGCATCTGCGTCATGATGCGACCTTCGGGAATTGCCGGACTATAGTATTGCCGCTCCACCTCAATCTGCAGGCCAAGTCCGGCAACCGCCCGCTCCGCGTCCACAGGCGACAAGCCGATCACTGACGGTACTTGCACTTCTTGTCCGTGAATAGCAAGTCGCATCGCTGTCAGGGCCGACAGCAATGCGATGACGACCAGAGCCATTGCCAACAGCGCGAATCGGAATAAAGGTTTCATTGCATCGCTGAGATTGTAGTTTGACCAATCATAAGCAGACTTCTCGCCCGGCAATGTCGGTTTAAACTCTTAATGCGTTTCATCCGTGCTCGGCGATGTGTCGGGCGTGTCGATTTTCTGCAAAACCGTGATTGGCGCCTCAGGCGCTGGTTCAAACTGCCCAGGATCTTTTCCTGCCATAGCGCTGCTCATAAAATTCATCCAGATCGGTAGCGCCGCATGTGCGCCAGTTTCCTTGGTGCCGAGAGTTTTCTTTTCGTCGAACCCCAGCCAAACGCCGCACGTCAGGGTCGGCGAGAATCCTACGAACCATGCGTCGGTAAAATCGTTGGTCGTGCCGGTTTTCCCCGCGACGGGGAAAGGCATCTTCGCGGCTGCTACTCCGGTTCCGCGCAACACCACTTCGCGTAGCATTGCCGTCATGATGCGGGCCGTGCGCGCGCTAACTACATCCTTCACTTCCGGATAATCCTCCTCCAGCACTCGTCCCTCGTAGTCCGTCACTTTCGTAATATAGCGCGGAGTAACGCGCACTCCATCATTCGGAAATACACTGTATGCCGAAGTCTGCTCCATTAGAGTGATTTCCGCCGAACCCAGCGCCACCGGCAGGTATGGCGGCAACTTTGCGGTAATTCCGAAGCGACCGGCATAATCAATCACCGTCCTGATTCCCATCTTGCTCGCCAGCTCAAGCGCCGGAATATTTCGCGACTGCGCCAGCGCGCGACGGAGTGTGATCGTACCTTCAAATTTTTCGTCGTAGTTGTGAGGAGTGTAGGGGCCGGAGCCGGTCTCGAATGTTATAGGCTCATCCGAAATCGTGTCGTCGGGACTTCCGCCGCGATCGATCACTGCGGTATAGACATAGGGTTTGAATGATGACCCGACCTGGCGCAATGCCTGAGTGGCACGATCAAACTTCGATTCGCTGAAGTCCCTCCCCCCGACCATGGCTTTGATTCCGCCGGTTGCATTGTCAATGGCAACCAGGGCTCCCTGTGCGCCGGAATCTTGCTCAAGGCTCACGCGAGCCGCCCCATTCTCAGTCAAAGTCAGGATTTTGACGTAGCAGATGTCTCCCGGATGTAGCAGGTTCTGCATCTTGCCTTGCGTCCATGCTATATCTGCCTGGCCAATAGCCGCCGAGTAACGGCCGAATTTCAGAGTCGCGATTCCAACTCCTGAGGAAGTAACCAGCGCGTGAATGTATCCATTTACTTCCGGCTCATTTTCCCAGTCCAGATGTTGATATTTTTCGAGCGCGCTTCCTTCAGCCACTACGTTTTCCAGATGGCCCTTCCAGCCATGGCGGCGTTCATACGTTGCCAGGCCATCCAACACCGCCTGGTTCGCGGCTTTCTGCAGATCTACATCGAGTGACGTATAGACTTTCAGGCCGCCCTGGTGCACTTGATCAGAGCCATATTTGTTTTCCAAATATCGTCGTATTTCTTCCACAAAGTAGGGCGCCAGCGAGTTGGAATCGTGCTGCAGACGCAAATCCAGAGGCGCGGAACGCGCATCAGCCGCCTGAGCCGCAGTAATCTTGCCATCCTCCAGCATGGAATTGATGACGAGAGTGCGGCGTCTTATAGCGCGATCGGGGTGATTGATTGGCGAATAAATCTGCGGCCCTTTGGGCAGTCCCGCCAGCAGCGCCGCTTCCGCCAGCGTAAGATTTCGCGCTGGTTTGCTGAAGTAGTATTCGGAGGCTGCCTCAAATCCGTACACTCCGTGACCCAGAAAAATCTGGTTGGCATACAAGGTGAAAATTTGCGGCTTGGTGAAGCGGCGCTCGATCTGGATCGCGAGCATGGTCTCTTGCACTTTGCGATGGAACGAGCGATCCGGCGAAAGAAATAAATTACGCGCCAACTGCATGGTCAGAGTTGATGCGCCCTGCACCTTGCCAGCTGACTCGATGTCGCGATACGCCGCACCTATGATTCGCCAGAAATTAACGCCCGAATGCCGGTAAAAATCCTTATCTTCAATCGACACCAGGGCATCACGCAGTACCGGCGCAAAATCATCGTAGCCTGCCACCACGCGCCGCTGTAGCGCGAACGATCCAATCACGCGCCCGTGATCGTCATATAACTCGGTAATCGAACTGGGGCGGTATGCTTCTAACGCATCGACTTGCGGCAAATCCGTGGTATAGACCAGGAGAAGTCCGGCGGTTGCTCCTACCAAGGCGGAGATCAGCACCAGCAGGCCCAACACCACGCGGCCTACAAACTTCCTTCCGGCAACCTCTACTGGGGGATGATCTTCATAAATCGATTTCATGACGAGAGAAGTTCAGGATAGCAGGGCACCGAGTGCCCAGGTAGTTACAAGCTCGCGTCGCCAACCGGCGGTCGCGGCGCGCAAAGGGGCAGCTTTTCAATCGCCAAAAAAACGCGCACCTGAAGGGTGCGCGATGTATTCAAAATATCTTGTGCTTAGCTCGCCCTGCTTTTTAGCACTTCGATGGCCTTGTGCAGTTGATCATCCGGCGCACTTTTAGGCTTTGCCTCGGGCTCGGCAGGAGCAGGCTCCTGACCGTCGTCGTCCGAGATGGCATTATCAGCTTCGTCAGCCACCACCACGTTAGGAGTGACCGCGGTTTCCTGAATCGCCTTGCCACTGGGCGAATAATATTTCGCGACCGAAAGAATCAACGCGCCACCGTCAGGCAGATCGATGGTTTTCTGCACTGACCCGTCTCCGAAAGTCTTGTCGCCTACCACGTCGCCGCGGGCATTTTCGAGAATCGCCGCCGCTACAATCTCGGCCGCTCCAGCCGTGCCTTTATTCACCAGAACCGCAACTGGAAGCGAAGTCACAGCCTTCGCCGGATCCGCATTGAACGCCTCGCGAGGAAATTTCTGTCCCTGTAAATAAGTAATCGTGCCGTGGTTCAGGAAAAGATTCGCCGTGGCTACGCCCTCACTCTCCTCTCCGTCAGAGGTATTACGCAGATCCAGAACGAGTTTCTTGGCTCCGGATTTTTCGAGAGCTTTGATCTTCGCTGCGATCTCTTGAGCCTTGCCCTTGGTGAGTGCGTCCACTTTCACGTAACCGATACCGTCTTCCATCATCTTGTCGGAGACCGGCGGAATGGTCACAACATCCCTTGTAATCGTCATCTTCTGCGGCTCTGCCCGGCGGGCTCGAACCACAGACACATTCACCGTCGAGCCTGGAGTTCCGGAAAGAGCAGTACGAATCTCGGGCAGAGACATGTCGCGCGTGCTTTGACCTTCGATCGATTCAAAGATATCAGTCGCCTCAATCCCCGCCTTGTCGGCCGGCGATCCAGGCAGCACTGAAACCACATCGGCGTATCCAAAGCGCTTCGAGACGGTAGCCCCAATCTCACCCTTGGCTTCTGACTTATGCGCTTTATATGCCTTGTACGCCGATGGGGTCAGGTAGCTGGAATTGGCGTCGAGAGATTCGACCAGTCCGTGCAATGCGCCGTCCGTAACCTTGGGAATGTTAGGATCTTCGACATACTCACTTTGCACGCGTGACAGCACTTCGCTGTAAACCTGCATTTGCCGATAAGAGCCGTCGTTCGAAGAGGCGTGCACGCCCCCAAGCGAACCGACTACCACAAAAAACAACACCGCGAACGACGAAACCAAAATTGCTGCTTTAGTTTTCATGGACATCAAATTCTTCTTCTGGAAAGGAGTTGCTTCCTGAGGAACCAACCTCATTATATCTTGTAGATGCTGGTTTTACAGTGTTGGCTGCTCTTATTCGTGGTCTCCGGCAACCTCAACTATGGCGGTCAGTTCCCGTGGAGCTTAGACGTTTCGGAAGGAAATCTGTCACTTCCGCCTATGCCGGAGGTTTGAAATTCAAGGTGACTGTGGTTTTTACGGAAACCGGGCGGCCATTGAATAAATACGGCTTGAAACGCCACTGCCTGACGGCGTCGATGGACGCCCGGGCAAAAACCAGCGACCCCTGTAGAAATTTTGCGTCCTGCACTATGCCATCGCGCCCGATCAGCACTTGCAAAGTGACGCTGCCGTGTTGCCGGGACACCTTGGCCGATGCCGGATACTCCGGATCCACGGGTTGGCTGAGCAGTCCGCGTGCCTCGGACTCCGTCACGCTAACCGGCTCAATCGACGACATGGCGGCCTCGATTGGCTTGGAACCGCTGGACTGCGGCGTCGAAGAGGCGATTTGAGATTTTAGACTGGAAGGAATACCTGCGCCGACACTTGCAGAAGCGACGTGAGGAGGCGGCGGTACATACTTTGGCGCCTGGACCGCAAGTTGGGGTGCAGCTGCTTGTGCCACTGGCTTGCTGGGCAACATCTGGGAGGGAGCAATGTCAGGCGAGGATCCTGTCGGTGCGCCCTGCACTCCTCCAGTTCCGCTTGGAATCGCTTCTTTGACTTCGATCTCGGGCCCCGGCGGATTTTGACCCGCGGCAGTTAGGTCCGGTTGAGTAGAGACATTCTCAACGGAAGGCGCTGGTTCCTGCCCGGTATTGGTTTCCGCATTCTTCGGCTGCTTGGCGGTTGGGTCAAC
>DATNMU010000173.1:0-9133 GCA_035602195.1 Candidatus Acidiferrum sp. | reverse complement strand
TTCCTTTTTATCTTTGGGCTTTACCAGGCGCTTGCGCCGGAGATATTCGCGAGCTTGTTTTTCTTCGCTCACGCCCTCGAAAGCCGTGTCCACAGCCTTGTCGATGACATCGCCGTGTACACCTTTCACTTTCAGATCGGTCACGATGCGCTGCCGGCCAAATTTCTGATTGTCGCGCCGCAGGGAAGAGAAGTACGCGGCGTATTGCGAATCGTTCAGATAGCCGCGATCTTTGAGCCTGCGGATCACCAACTCGATCAGAGTCTTTCCATATTCTGACTCGGCTTCATCCACTCGCGCGCGAAATAAACGCTTCAATTCCGCAACCGTGCGCATTCGACGCGCCAAAGCTCCCACGGCGTATTCATACAACTCATCTTCGGAATAAGACTTCTTCTTGGGACGGGAAAACGGCATGCGCTAACGATAGCGCAAATTTTGGCTTCGGGCTTCGGCAAATCGGGCTTCGGGCTCCGGTTGTCGGCCCTGAATCGTCAAAAAGGGAACATCAGAAGAGTGAACTGAAAGCCCGAAGTGTCAGCCGGGATACCGAAAGCCACAGCCATGCCCGAAAGCCGAAGCCTATAGGCCGAAGCCCGGTCGCCGAAGGCCGCTTTTCTATCGTCCGCCAAAGCCAGCGGATTGCATCGACTGCCGCGAAATGTCGGAGGTCGACGCGATGCCTTGCATACGCAGCTTGAAGTCGTCAGCGTTCGAAGCATTTTCCAGCGCGGTGTCGTATGCGACCAGGCCTGCCTGGAATAGATCCCACAACGACTGATCAAACGTTTGCATGCCGTATTGCGAGGTGCCGGCTGCGATGGCGTCGCGTATCGAACGCGTCTTTTCCGGCACAAGAATCGATTCCCGGATGAACGCGGTATTGATCATTACCTCAACTGCTGGCACGCGACCTTCGGCGTCTGAGCGCCGCACCAACCGCTGGCTGACAATGGCGCGCAGCACCGCTGCCAACTGCAGGCGAATCTGCTTTTGTTCGGGTGGCGGGAAAATGGAAATAATGCGGTTCACGGTTTCCACCGCATCCAGCGTGTGCAGCGTGGAAAAAACCATGTGGCCGGTTTCCGCCGCATGCAGGGCAGTCGAGATGGTTTCGAGGTCGCGCATTTCGCCGACCAGAATCACGTCGGGATCCTGACGCAGAGATGCTCGCAATGCGGCGCTAAACGACGGCGTATCCACGCCAATCTCACGCTGGTTTACATATCCTTTTTTATCGCGATGCAGGAATTCGATAGGATCTTCAATCGTGATGATGTGTTCGGCGCGGCTCGAATTTACTCGATCTACCATTGCGGCCAGCGTGGTCGATTTACCGGAACCCGTAACGCCCGTCACCAGCACCAGGCCGCGCGGCATTTCGCAAATCTGCTCCACCACTTTGGGCAGAAACAATTCGTCGAGCGCTCGAATCTTGGTAGGAATCACGCGGAGCACCAGCCCCACGTTTCCGCGCTGTTGGAAAATATTCACACGGAAGCGTCCCAGCCCGGCCACCCCGTAGGCCATGTCGATTTCCGTGGTCTCTTTGAATTTTTGTTTCTGCCGCGCCGACATCATGCTGAACGCCATGGTCAGCATGTCTTCTGCGCTTACGCGCGGCTGTTCGGTCAGAGGCACCAATTCGCCGTCAACGCGCAGATGAGGATAGTTTCCCACCTTCAAGTGCAAATCCGAGGCCTTGCGTTCCGTCGCGATTCGGAGCAGATCATCAATATTCATTGCAGAGTTTTCCTGGGAGGCAGGTGGCCTCGCACGCTCTGCCTATGATGGACCGAATCGTCACCAAGCCCAAGATGACCTAGGTAACGGGCGCGCGCGGTTTTGGACAACGATCAGCGTGTCAATTGGCTGCAAAGAGCAAATCGGGAAAAATCAGGCCTGAACGGAAGGGCCAGTGCCAGGAGTCGTCACGATCTTGCCCTCGCCGTGCCACGTTCGTGACAGGGATTCCAGTTGGGCCAGAACCTTCTCAATATCCTTCATCCGGTCGGTGATGCCGTACGTCACCGAGGGAGGAATGGTCTGTTCGTAGTGGCGAAAGACGAAGCCCGCGCCTTCCAGGGTCCGCAGCCGTTCGGTCAGCACCCGTGCGGAAATCCCCTCGATCTGCTTCTTCAGCACGCCAAAGCGCATCGATCCGTCATGGCTCAACGCCCAGAGGATGTGCATGGTCCACGGACGCGTAAGCAACTCCAGCAGACCGCCGATAGAGCATGAGGTCGGGAGCTTCGCGGATCGCCGTGCCAGTGTCATACGGATACCAAGTTACTCCAAAGTTCCTGCTATGTAAATAGATTACAGTTATTTATTGTAACCAAATCGGCATACGACCCATCCAACCCCTCTGAACTTGGAGGATTGTCATGACTTTACTTCGCATCGATTCCAGCGCCCGGCGCAATTCGATTTCGCGCCAACTTACCAGCAAGTTTGTCGAAAGTTGGAAAAGACAACACCCCGGGGGGCAACTGATTGAGCGCGACCTGGCCACTACGCCTCTTCCGCTGATCACCGACGAGTGGACCCTGGCTGCCTATTCTGACCCGGCCAGTCTGACTCCTGCGCAACGCGAAACTCTCGCCGTTTCCGACACACTAGTGGAGGAACTGCTTGCTGCGGATACAATCGTTATCGGCGCGCCCATGTACAACCTTACGGTTTCTGCTCCCTTGAAAGCGTGGATCGATCAGATCGTTCGCGTCGGCCGCACGGTGCTTTACGGCGCCGGTGGCGCGGAAGGCGTGCTGAAGGGGAAGAAGGTGGTTGTCCTCACGTCGCGTGGCGGCGCTTTCCGCCCTGGTACTCCCACCGCGCAATACGACCACCAGGAGCCGTACTTGCGGCACATTCTCGGATTCATCGGCCTGACTGATGTCACCTTCATCCACGCCGAGAATCAAAAGCCCGGCGATCTCGCCGAGCCCGCCCGGGCCGCAGCAATGGAGCAAGTTCAGCTAGCCGCCTCGGCGACCCCTCGGCCCGTAACTGCTCAAGACCTTCAGCTTTAATTCGCGAGTGGCGCCGAGATCTCCGAGGATGACCATAACAATTTTTTAAAGCGTGATCGGAACAGAAGTTATCAAACCTTTTTGAAGGAGAAGCAAAATGTCAGCTACCAGCTCGAGCTTTCCCACTCGTCTGCAACGAACAGCGGTTTCACAAGATGCAGCGGGCCCCGTCGTCCTTGTGGGACGCTTTCTGTTCGTTTTAATTTTCCTGATGTCAGGACCAAGGCACTTCCTCAGCGAGACTATTGCCTATGCAGCATCCCAAGGCGTGCCGATGGCTTCGATCACGGTTCCGTTTTCGGGTCTGCTGGCGTTACTCGGAGGCCTTAGTATCCTGCTGGGCTATCGCGCCAGAATCGGTGCGTGGTTTATTGCCCTGTTTCTTGTCGGGGTTACTCCTATGATGCACAAGTTCTGGGTGGTCACCGATCCCATGGCATACCAGATGCAATTCATTATGTTCATGAAGAATGTATCCATGCTCGGCGGAGCACTGGTGATCTCGCAGTTGGGCTCGGGCCCGTGGAGTCTCGACGCGCGCCGGAAATAGCGGCGATTAGCTAGCTCATATTGACTTAGTCCATGAACTTAGTCTACCCTCGGGCACATGGAAGTAAACATCCATGAGGCCAAGACTCATCTTTCCCGGCTCCTCCAGCGAGTCGCCGCTGGAGAAGAGGTCATCATCGCGCGCTCTGGCGTCCCGGTTGCGCGCCTGGTGAGGGTAGAGCCCGAGAAAACGAAGATTCGTCCTTTGGGCATGGACCGCGGCCGAATCTGGATTGCGGATGATTTCGACGCTCCCTTGCCCGATGACCTGCTCAAGCTTTTTTACGGCGGGGAACTCCCAAAACTGGATCACAAACCCCGAATGCGAAAACCGAAGAAATGAAGTACCTGCTCGACACGATGGTCTGGTTGTGGAGCGTCGGTCCCACCGAGCTAATTGGAAGCAGAGGACTTGAAATTCTTAGAGACGGAAAACAAGATCTCTATCTTTCAGCCGCCAGCAGTTGGGAGATCGCAATCAAGACCAAGTTAGGCAAGTTCGATCTGCCTGAGCCGCCTTCCCGCTACGTGCCAAAGAGAACCGCCACCCAAGGCATTCGTTCCCTTTCGATTACACAAAGTCACACCCTGAATGTGTACGATCTTCCACTCCACCACTCCGATCCCTTTGACCGGTTGATCATCGCTCAGGCGTTAGCCGAAGGGATGGCAATATTAACCTCCGATCGGATGTTCAAGAAATACGAGGTAGAAATCATCTGGTGCGGCAAATAAAAAAGGCGCGACGAATGTCGCGCCTTATCCCTTGAAACGAAATTCCACTAACTACACGCCGACCGGCTGCTTGCTTCTCACCGGCACCGCCGTGAGCCAACCGTGGCGGTCGTTCTTCTCTCCGCGCACAATGGCGTAGAACTCTTTCTGGATCGCCTTTGTAACCGGCCCGATACTTCCCTTGCCTACTTTGATCTTGTCGACCGAACGGATCGGGGTGACTTCTGCCGCCGTCCCCGTAAAGAACGCCTCGTCGGAAATGTAGAGCATCTCGCGCGGAATCATCTGTTCGACGATGGGAATATCCAGGTCGCGCGCAATCTGCAACACGGAATCTCGCGTGATGCCCGGCAGCACGGAGTTGCCCAGCGGAGCGGTGATCAACTTGCCGTGATGCACGATGAATACATTTTCGCCAGAACCTTCGCTGACGTATCCGTTGATATCGAGCGCAATCCCTTCGGCGAAGCCGTTGACAATGGCTTCCATCTTGATGAGCTGGGAATTCATGTAATTGGCGCCCGACTTGGCCATTGCCGGTAAAGTGTTCGGGGCGATCCGGGTCCACGAGGAAACGCAAACATCGCAGCCATCGTTCTCGCCGCCCAAATATTTTCCCCACGGATAATTGATGATATAAACCTCGGTCGGCGAGTTGAACGGATTCACTCCCGCCTCGCCGTACCCGCGCAAAATGATGGGACGAATGTAGCAGGGCCACGCTCCGTTGCTGGCAATGGTTTCCACCATAGCCTGAACCAGTTGTTCACGCGTGTAATCCACGTCAATGCGGTAGACCTTGGCCGAATTCAACAGCCGCTCGATGTGCTCGTTGGCGCGGAAGATCGCGGGCCCCGAAGGCGGTGCATAGCAGCGAATCCCCTCAAACACCGAGGAGCCATAGTGCACAACGTGCGACATTACGTGTATGGTCGCCTTATCCCAAGGAATAAGCTTCCCGTTGTGCCAAATATTTTCCGACTTCTCGATAGCCATGCGGACTCCTTCGCGGCGGTTTGAAACGAGGCCCTGTAAGCCCAACCGGCCCCACGCACCATTATAGCTGAGGCGCAAGTGCAGTAATCTTCGGGAAACTGATTGAGTCCGGTTCACTGGAGTCGACATCCATTTCCAGGAGGTCAACAGAGGCAGCGCAAGATAGATGGCTCACTTAAGTGATTCGCTCGCGATTCGGGATATTACCTTCCCGGACTCTCGCCATGAGGAGAGCAAGGCCGTTAGACTTACTTAATGGATAAGCGGCGCTGCATCGGTCTCATCGGCGGCCTTGGGTTGGGGGCTGCCGTGCATTATTACAGGAAGCTGGCCGAGGCTCATACCAAGCAGCATCTCCCGCTCGACCTCGTCATGGTTCATGCCGAGACGTCGCGGGTGTTTGAGTATGCTGGGGCCGATGACCGCGAAGGATTGGCACAATATCTAAGCAGCTTTATCGTTCGTCTGCGCTCGGCAGGAGCAGATCTGGTTGTGATTCCGGCAGTCACCCCTCATCTTTGCATTCGGGAACTTCTCGCTCTCTCGCCCTTGCCGGTGCTCAATCTATTCGATCCGTTGGTCAGGGAGCTTTCCGCACGTTCGGTAAGGCGGGTTGGTGTATTTGGCACACGCTTTGTCATCGAGTCCACCCTCTTTGGTATGGCTGATGGTGTGGAGGTCGTTCAACCTCCGCAGGATGAGGTCGAGTATATCCATCGCGCATACCTGGAACTCGCAGAAACGGGCCGGGGCTCGGAGGCGCAATATCGCGGCCTTACCGATCTTGCGCTCAATTTCTGCAAGCGGGATCGCCTGGATGCGATCCTTCTCGCGGGCACCGACCTCTCACTGATTTTCAATGAAACAAACATCGTGTTTCCCTATATCGATTGCGCGGCATTGCACATTGAAGCGATCCTCCAGAAGGTGCTCCCCCAAGAATCTCTCAGCCGCACATAGAGCCTCAGATAGGCATAACCCACCCGGGTCGTCGGCAAACCTTACGTTTGGTTACTTCCCCCTTGCCCGTCGTTCGGTAGGAATCTCAGCAATTGTCAGCGCCAGACTTCCCAGAAGCCGACTTCTGGTCCGGAACAACTTCCGGTTTGCCCGTAACTCGCCCAAGATCAGTGGCAGCGCTAGAGAATTCCCATTTCCGCAATGGAGGCTGCAGGTTCGGATGCTTCTCAGAACGGGTCTTCCAGCCTCGTAACCCTCGTCTTCACAAAAGGCGAGAAACAAGCGCTCAGCAAGCTTTCGTTCATCAAACGAGCACGGCCTGGACCGAACGGCGTGGACTGGCGTGCACTGGCAGTGTGGGATAGCCTATATAGAGAACGAAAATGGCTACCACGTGGGAGCATCTGCGGAGGTTATGCGTGCGCCGCGACCGTGGCGGGCAGGGTAAACTGAAAAGTTGCGCCCCGCCCGGAGGCGCCGGTGGCCCATAAGCGGCCGCCATGCGACTCAATGATCGACCGACTGATGGGCAGCCCCATACCAGTCCCGTTATCCTTGGTCGTGAAGAATGCCTTGAAGATCTGTTCGGCCTGCTCCGCGGGCAATCCCACACCGGTATCGCTGACCGAGACCAGCACTGTAACATCGGTGGTTTCCGACTTAATAGTAAGCTCACCATGGCCAGTCATTCCCTTCATGGCATCGATACCGTTGAGCATGAGGTTCATGAAAACCTGCTGCAGTTGCACACGGTCTGCCATGACCTTGGGAAGATCCTCAGCGAGCTCGATACGGATTGATATTGAGTAGCGGTTCGCCTCGCTGCGTAGCAGGACAATCATTTCTCGAATGAGCTCATTTACATCAACCAACTCCCGCTGCAGCGCGCCCTTCTTGAACAGCGAGCTGATTCTGCCAATGATATCAGCCGCGCGCGTTACGTCCTTAACGAGTCTCGATGCGGCTTCGCTTGCCTCTGCCACGTCGGGCTCAGCGCGACTAAGCCATCGCAAGCAGGTTTTACCGTTTGTTACTGCTGCGGAAATCGGCTGCCTGATCTCGTGCGCTAGCGATGCCGTCAACTCGCCCATCGTCGTCACCCGGCTTAAGTGCGCAAGATCGGCCTGTACCTGGCGCAATCTCTCGCGCTCTTCATCCGCCCGCTTGCGTTCGGTCACGTCTATGGATGTACCGACGAATTCCAGGAGATCGCCGGATATGTTGCGAACCGGGTGACCTATCGAATGAACGTACTTAATCGCTCCGCCGGGAAGAACGATTCGGAAATCCACGTCAAAGCGGGAGCCTTCGTCCGGCCTTTCAAGAAACACCTCTCTGCGTACCCTCTCCCGATCCTCTGGATGAATGCGCTGGTAAAACGCTTCGTTTGACGGTATCCCCCCTTCCGGATCGAAGCCAAGCAGGCGGTAATTCTCCTGTGACCAGTAGACACCCTGTCTAGTGGCCACGTTCCATGCCCAGCTGCCTGTACCGGTCAACCTTTGCGCATCAGCTAAGTAACCCTCGCTCCGCCGCAACGCTTCCTCCGCCCGCTTGCGTTCGGTGCGAATCAAATGACCATCGGGTTGACCGTGCTTCCCGAAAATCAAGGACGACCCGTTCTTACGTGCCGTCAACTGTGAGATCAACTCGTCGGGGATTGGGACGACCCGTTTTTCGCAATCCTTCGGCTTGAATCCGAAGTAAGGCTTCTCGCCGACGGCGATGAGACTTTTCTCGGAGTTGAGGTCTGAGTATTCAGCGACGGCGGCTTCGGCTTCCCGCATCCCTGTGCCTAGCAGGAACCGCCAGAGGAGCTTGTCATCTTCGGACGATGCCTTGAATAAGTCTTCCAGTTCTTGGCGGGTGTAGGCTTCTGGAGGCTGCTCAACATACTTGATCCTGATGCTGACATCGGTCACTGGCGGGCCCGCACGCCGTCCTTCTTTATTTCGCAGGAATGTAATGATGTGCTGGATGCGGTTTGCACGAGTGCGGTCTTCGTGTCCCTGCTTGAGCAGGAACGTGTCGAAGGCCTGCAAATCCTGTTTCGCAATCTGATGAACGAAGATTTTCGAGCAGGATTCTTGGAACACATCAAGCGTCAGCTTGTAGGCTGCGTGCGTCTTGGGTGCCAGCTTGGCGACATTGGACAGGTAGGTTTTGACCTCAGCATCCAAGCGGTGCTTTGCTGGTCCCGCTTCTACGGGCTCGGGCTTGTGTTCATCGACGATCCGCAGCGAGAAAGCGTCATGTGGGTCCGCAAGTTGCGACTGCCGTAGGGCGGCAAGGTCCGCTGCTGCGTAGGGGTCATCACCGACGCAGACCTTTTCCCAGACGGGCTTGCCGTTGACCCGGTAGCGGACTTGGTAGACGCCCTCAGGATGATGCTCAGGTTTGCCACGCACGAGACACCAGTGGGGACGGAGCCGCTTCTTGGACTCCCAGATCGCAGGACAGTAAGGTTGGGAACCGTCGGTGAGACGGATGCGGATGTATACGGAGACTTTCTGTAGCTTTTGCTGTAGCTTTCTTGCCATTTCTGATTTCCTCGTCTGTCTAGCACTCTGAAAGTCGAGAAAATCAGTGATTGTCGATGTAGCTTTTTTCTGTCTCCTGATAAGCCCTTTAATCGTTAAGGCTTAGAAGTAATGGCGGAGAGAGTGGGATTCGAATTTACTCGAAAACGTAGTTTCAACAACATAGAGCGCACGGCGGGCACCTTAAAGCAGTGGAAGGCAGTAGTAAGCAGTGCTAACGGATCACAAACGGATCACAGGTGGAAACAGCGCTTGGGCCCACTCGACAATCGAATTCATAGATTGTTCCGGAAGTCGCCAAATTATAGCTGTAATTCCATC
>DATNMU010000172.1:0-3293 GCA_035602195.1 Candidatus Acidiferrum sp. | reverse complement strand
CAAATGGATGTCCATTCAGCTGTAGCCGACTTCTTCGGCGGAGACGAGGCTAAACTTCAGGACTATCTAAAATTTCGCGATACCCTGACTGGGCTCAAAAATCCAACTCGTATCTCGGATGTCATCGCATTGGGTCTGGATCAGTATGACGCTGTTTTCGTCCCCGGCGGCCATGGCCCGATGATGGACCTGCTTGATGACCCCGACGCGGGTACCGTACTGAGGCACTTTCATAAAACATCCAGGCCCACGGCAGTGCTCTGCCATGGCCCGATTTCACTTCTCGCGGCGCTTCCGAATTCGACGGAGGTGGTCGCCGCGCTGTCGGCGGGCGATGCCGCTGGAGCACACGCAAAGGCTCAAGGCTGGATCTATTCTGGATATAAGATGACTATCTTTTCGACAGCAGAAGAGCAGCAGCGGGAACCGCTCGAGATTGGTGGTAAGGTTCTCTTCTACCCGGACTTCGCCTTGAGTACGGCGGGCGCTGACGTAAGTGTGCTCGCTCCATGGACGAGTTATGTCGTACAAGATCGCGAGCTGATCTCGGGTCAGAACCCATTCTCTGATCAAGCGCTTCTGAACCTTCTTCTACCGGCACTCAGTGAGAAGAGGAAGGTGGTTTCAGCGGCATAAGAATCGGAGGGAAACCGTGGACAGATGGGACGTTCGATCGGGTGCAGAAAACCGCGACATCCGACCAGGATCAGATGACGGAGCCGTACCCGCATTGGGTGGCCAATCAGTCGTGGCTGACGTTCGGATTCCCGGGGGCATAACCCACATCAACCGCTGATGCCCCATCCTTGCGCACTTTGCAAGGGTGGGCCACACGCCAACGCCGTGCCACCGAAGGCCTACGGGATGCCCCAACCAAGATAAGCCGGATCATCATATATGCCCAGCCCGCCGCCCTTCGGAAGGTTGTCGTGCGAGAACTGATCCATTGCACAGTACAACGGGGCCTGTTTGAAAGGGACATGAATAGCACTCGCCGATCCACTGTTTATACGCACTGCTAAGGCAGGTGGCCAGTACGCGGAAAGTGCGTTGGGATTGCGTATTGCGTCGGTGAACACCGTGTAGGCAACGATGATAGGTATTTGGTACGCGTCGACAGCTTTCTCAATCTCAAAAGGCACCCAGTCGGAGTCCGAGCGAGTGGTTTCACCTACAATAAGTATCATGTTTCTGGAATTTCGAAGGCGCTCCAGTAGGGAATCGCGCAACGTCGATTTCTTGCTGCTATCTCGCACCGCTGATGCCTTCTCATGGCTGTTCACCATTTTGAACTCGTGATGCTTATTTGCGTTCCATGCGCAGAGGAGGTTGTAATAGTCGATATCAGACCTGCCTCCTGGCAGATTGTTGCCATCAGCATGAAAGGCCACATATGTTCCGCTCCTGTAAGCCATCCGCTATGCCTCCCAATGTTGTTTTACTTCCCTTAGGTCGATGTCCTCAAACCTGTCCCGCCGAAGCACAATCCGAATGGTCTGCGTGATCTCATGTGCCTTCGACTCCGTAATTGCCGAGAGTATGACCAGGTTGAGCAGATCGCGAGTTGGCAGGTTAAGGCCCGAGAGGCCGCTGCCTATCAGCGGCAAGTTTAGCGGATAGCCATTGCATTCGACACGCGCTCATCCCCAGAGCTTGTGCAAAGCGCGCCACATCAGCTCCACATCGGAGTAGACCTTACAGTTCTCGTGGTTGGTCTTGGCTAGGGCAAAAAGGATGTACCGAGCGTCGTTCACCTTGATCAGCGCCGTAGTGCCTATCGGATAGCAAAGGCTCTTACCTTCGACCTTATCCGAGACCTCGGTCTTTTCTTGATCGATGAGCTGTTCTTTAATTTGTCGATCAATCGAATCCTGATAGCCGGAGAAGTGCCGTTTCAAGAAGAGCCCGTGAAGGCTTTTGTCGGAAACCGGTCGCCCAAGCTGTGTCTCGAAAAACTCGCTGACGCCGATTGCACGTATCCCCTCTTGCTCAAAAATGTCCCCGAACACGATCTCTAAACATGAGCCCGAGTTCGCAATTTTGATTGCTGCCCTCGACGGCTTCCAGACCTTCCATATTCCCCACCCGCAGCTCACGACGATCGCGACCGTCAGCGGCGCCGGGCCAGATATCTGTATCGCAGGAAAGAATTGCGTGGTTACCTTCACAACGGTAAACAGCACGCTGAAACAAGTGAAGATGTATGTTATCGTCTTCCACTTGTGCTGTGAAATTCCAAACCACAGGTCACGCAAAGACTGCACCGTCGTCGCCTCGCCTTTCGTATCTTCACGCCCGTACCACGTCTCCACTCGGCACAGAGGAAACGAGACTGCCGAAGACACACCATTCTACGCTCCAGTCTGTCGTAAGGAGGTCCGAGGCTGATGAATAACGCGCGGGGTTCTAAAAAGCTGGGACAAATTCGGGGACAGACGGACGTTCACTATTCTAAAGATCGACGACGGATCTATCCGCGCTCGCGGCCCTCGCGCACGATGGCGGCCAGATCGCCGGCCGACACTTTCACCTTTACACCTTTCACATCCAGTGGTGACGCTGCGCCAGTTCGCAGGGGCAGAATGCGGAACACGGTCCCATCGCGGCGTCGAATTTCCACCGCCCCGTCCCGCTCGGCTTCGTCGAGCACTGTCGCAAAATTTCCTCGCGCCTCAGAATAACTGTAGGACTTCATCGGCTCTTGGCCTCCAGCACATCCAGTTTCAATTCACGCGCGCGCTCTCTCAATCCGCCGTCCAGGGTGAGGAGCGGGGCTCTTTCGTTGATGGCACAGGCCAGTATGTAGGCATCGTAGGCGTATACATTCAATTTCGCCGACAATTCCACTGCCTGCTTCAACCCTACCTCGGCAATGCGAATCGGAATCGCAGCGTAGGCCTCCAACAACCGTAGTGCATCGTTGATGCCGATTGCTCTTCGTTTGAACATGGCCGACATCGCGTTCCCCATTTCCCAGTGGACCGAGGCCGGAGCTACCAGGATTGCTCCACGTGTCAGCCTGACCAGGGCAGCCTTTTCCGGCTGCTCCGCGATGACGGCGAGAATTGCCGATGTGTCGATCACTACTTCCACGACTCACATTATATCAAAGTTGTACAATTGTACACGTTAATTGAGAAAAGGAGAACGTAGGGACAGGAAGCTGTGAAGAAATCGACGAGAGGACTCCACAGGACTATTGCGGAATGGACGAAGGTCCGTACACTGCAAGGGTGATGAATCCTGCGACGCCTCCCACTCCGCGCCTGATTTCCATTGATCGTCAGCAAATC
>DATNMU010000171.1:0-22239 GCA_035602195.1 Candidatus Acidiferrum sp. | reverse complement strand
CTCAATGGCAAAGCATCTCTCTCCGGCGACATGGCGCTGCGCATCGAAAAAGCCTTCGGAGTAAAAATGGACACGCTCATGCGCATGCAATCTGCGTATGACATCGCGCGAACGCGCTTGCGTGAGGGGCAAATCCGCGTCCGCCGTATCGCGGAGCCCGCGAGCGCCCCAGCGTAGCCAGCCTGATTGCCGAGAAACGATTCCATCAAACCAACTCAATCACCACCCGCTGCCCCACCAATGCCGCCGCCCGCTGCAAACTCGACAGCGTGATGTCGCATTTTGGGTCAAGGATGCGATCCACCTGGGATCGGCTTGTCTTGAGTAGGGCCGCCATGCGCGCTTTGGAAATCTTTCTTTTCTTCATTGCTTTCGCGAGCTGCCACGACACAACTTCTTTGATGGCTTGCGCCTGCGCTTCATCGAAGATTTTTTCGCCCTTGAGAAAACTGTCGATGTTCGATCCCAGATTCTTTCTGCTCATCGCTCCAACTCCTTCTGCCGTTTGCGCGCCAGCGCCAGGTCGTCGTCTGGGGCGGACCGCGTTTTCTTAATGAATCCATGCAGCGCCACCAGGCGGCCTGCATAAAAGCAAATCAAAACTCGAGCGGTACGGTTTCTCGGCAAATCAGTTCGTATCTCCCACAAACCGCTCGCCATTGCACGGCACAACGGCATGCCTACTGGCCACCGCCACTGCGCCCGCAACAGGTCCGTTCCGATAGCATGGCGGTCCGCATCATCCAGGCCCTGAGCCACAGACGAACCGGCTCGCCTCCCGAGTCATTGCGGAAGAAAACGAGTTCGATCTTCCGGGGCGCCGTCGCCATCGTCGATTCCTTCGACAAGTGTACTATATAATGTACATGAGCGGGTAATCGGGATAAATAAAAAGGCGAGGCGTTCCCGCCTCGCCTCTCGCGCAATCCAAACTACGCTGCCGGCATCATCTTCTTCATCCGTTCTTTCATCTCCTCGGGCGACACATCTTCCACGTGCGTGGCGATGCCCCACAGATGTCCGAAGGGATCTTGAATGAAGCCCGTGCGGTCCCCGTAGAACTGGTCCTGCACCGGCTTCAGGATTTTCGCTCCCTCGGCCGCCGCTTTCTCGACCACGCGATCAACGTCGGGAAGGTAGACATAGAGGCTCACTGGGCTACCGCCAACAGTGGCGGGACTGGTGTGTCCCTGCCCCATGCTTGGATTTTCGTCTGCCAACATGATGTGCGAGTCGCCGATTTTCAACTCGGCGTGACCGACCTTGCCGTCCGGGCCGTTCATGCGAACAGTTTCCGTCGCTCCAAAAACTTTCTTGTAATATTCAATGGCGTTTGCGGCGCCTTTGACGATCAGGTACGGTGTAACGGAGTTGTAGTCTTTCGGAATGTACGAGACTTTATTCATGATTTTCCTCCTGAGAATCTAGGCTAGGGGTGGAGGTTACGGGCGCACATACAGGCATGCGGCCCAACAGTTCCCTTATGAGAACATATCCTGCCAGCAGTCACAAGAGCGTCCAGCGATTTAATATTGGGTGATGTCTACTGCTGCCATCTCATTGCGACACTCGTTAGCCGTAAATGTTCGCCACAACCCACTGGCGGCCACGGGCGTCGTGTTGGTCATTGTCTTCATTGTTTTCGCCATGTTTGCGCCCTGGATCGCGCCGCAAGATCCCGCGTTTATTAATCTTCCCGCACGTCTCGAGCGTCCGTCGCACGCTCACATTTTCGGCACGGACGAACTGGGGCGCGATATTTTCTCGCGCATTGTTTTTGGCGCGCGCATCTCGATGCTGGTCGGAGGCTGTGTCGTCCTTGCGTCGCTCGCGCTGGGACTCATCATCGGTTCCATCGCGGGGTACTACGGCGGGGGCATCGACCGCTTCGTGAACGTTGTTTTGATGAACGCCTTTCTCTCGTTCCCTGGCATTCTGCTGGCAATTGCATTCGTCGCCCTCCGCGGCCCCGGCATTTTCAATCTCGTTCTGGCTCTTTCGCTCGGAGGATGGGTGGGGTACGCTCGCCTGGTTCGCGGACAAGTGCTGGCCGCTCGCGAGCGCGAATTCGTGGAGGCTGCCCGAGCTCTTGGCGCCAGCGACCTGCGTATCATCCTTCGTCACATTCTGCCTAACATTATTCAGCCTGTAATCGTGCAGGCTGCCATAGGCATGGCGGGGGCGATTCTCGCCGAAGCCACCATGAGCTTTCTTGGACTTGGCGTGCCGCCGCCCACCGCGAGCTGGGGAGCCATGCTCAACGACGGCCGAGCCCACCTGTTCGATGCGCCCCATCTGGTGATTTTTCCCGCGCTTGCCGTGATGCTGGCCGTACTATCGTTCAACTTCATCGGCGACGCGCTGCGCGACTACCTGGACCCCCGCTCGCGCATCGAAGCCGGACTCTGAGCGAAGTGAAATGTGGCGCATTCCGAAGCGTTGGGGACAGACAAAAGCTGAAATTGCTGGAGACATAGGATGACAGCGCAGTTTAAGAAGACCCTTTCACGTCTTGCATCCATTGACCAGTCAGCCCGCATCTCTGTAATCTTGCATCAGAAAATCCCGCACCAGAAGTCGTTTTAGTCAGGTCCAGGATCAAGGAGTTTCATGAAAGAAGTCGCAATTCTGCTGCTGGTCACGCTCATGCTCAATGGTTGCAGCAGCACAACGACCACTACGCAAACGGCGGCTGGGGGGGTCTGGAGCGCGGACTTGCCGGGGGGAACCGGGGAAGCCTCGGGATTCAGCTTTACTACTCAGTTCACAGTGAACGGCAATGGTTCGTTAAGCATTACCTACTTTCAGTTTCTTACAAACGGGCCGTGCTTCCCTATAACCGGAGGAACACCGACCGGTTCGATGGTGTTGACCACCAATACAAGCAATAACGCGGTGACTGGAACTTTTACCTACACGGTAGCATCGGGCGGCAATACTCTCACCCTGAACGGAACCGTAACCGGCACCAACACCGCCACCAGCAGCGGCCTAACCCTCTCCGGCGGTTCGATCACCGGCACATGGGCGGTGACCGGCGCCAGCGAGTGCAACGCAAGTGGCCAAAGCTTTACCATGACGCAGGTATCTTGACGTTTTCTAATTTCAGAACCACTCGCTGCGGTAGGCGACCCACCAAGCGATAAAGAGGGCCGGGAGGGTTGCGGCCAGGCCCCACCAAAGCGGGAGCAGAAAATCCGCCAGCAGGCCGAGCACGGTGAAAACCATCCAAAAGATTTTCCGTTCCATCCAATAATTGTAGGCCTGCGGGTTCTCCAGATCAGCATGACGGTGCGATTCGAACAGCACTTTCGTCATATCGGTGGTCTGCTATAGAGTGGGAGCGATGAAGCGCTCGTTGCGAGATCTTTCCGATGCCGTTGAAGCTCGCCTGGAAGGAGATGAGAATCTTCAACTGGAGGGAGTGGCAAGCATCGATTCAGCCTCGGAAAGTGATCTGGTGTTCGTGGAAGAGGAGAAATATCTTGTGTCCGCGTTGAAATCGAAAGCAGGTGCAGTGATCGCAGGCGAGTTCGCCGCGAATTCAAAGGGCAAGCCGCTGCTGATCAGCGCTCATCCCAAGCTCAGCTTCGCGCGGGCAGCGCGTTTTCTGCAGAAGGGTGCCGATCGCCACGAAAGAGAAAAGAGTATCCACGCGACTGCAATGGTGGATCATTCGTCTCAGATTGCGCCAGGGGCGGTTGTGGGCGAGCGCGTCGTCATTGCGGGCGATGCCGAAATAGGCGACGATAGCCGGATCGGCGCGGGCTGCGTGATTGGGCGTGGAGCAAAGATTGGACGGAACTGTGAAATCTATCCCAACGTCACCATTTATGCGGGCACGCTCCTTGGAGATCGAGTTATCGTACATGCGGGCGCGGTTCTGGGTAGCGATGGTTTCGGATATGTACGCGATCGGAAAAGCGGCCGCTACGAAAAATTTCCCCAAGTCGGCAAGTTGATAGTGGAAGACGATGTCGAGATCGGAGCGAACACCACTATCGACCGTGGCGCTCTCGACGAAACTCGCATTGGCCGGGGAACGAAAATTGATAACCTTGTGCACATCGGGCACAACTGCCGGATCGGCCAAAATGTTGTGATCGCAGCGCAAACCGGACTTTCCGGTAGCATCGTGATTGAGAATAATGTGGTGCTCGGAGGGCAGGTCGGGATTGGCGAACACGCGCGCATTGAAGAAGGAGTGATGCTGGGTGGGCAAGGTGGTGTGCTGCCCAATAAGATTTTGCGTGGCAGGGGCGTGGCCTTCTGGGGGACTCCAGCCCAGCCGGTGCGGCAATATCTGAAACAGTTAGCGGCGCTGGCGCGACTGGGGAAAAAGAGGTAACTGTGGCGATCGTCGTGGTTGGCGGACATTCGCGAAGCGTGGGAAAGACCAGCGTAGTGGCCGGCTTGATTTCCGCATTGCGAGAATACGAATGGACTGCTGTGAAGATTACGCAATATGGGCACGGAGTCTGTTCCGCAAATGGAGCGCCCTGCGATTGTGCCACTGCGGATCACAGTTGGGCGATATCGGAGGAGAAAAACCTCTCGGGAGATTCGGATACGTCGCGCTTTCTCCTGGCAGGCGCGGCTCGATCACTATGGGTGCGAACTGAGCAGGGCAGGCTCGCGGAAGCCATGCCGGCGCTGCGAAAACGGACCGAGCAATCGCGACATATGATTATCGAATCGAACAGCGTGCTGAAGTTTATGCGGCCGGATTTATATCTAACCGTCCTTGATCCGGGTACGGAGGATTTCAAGACTTCGGCACGGGAATTTTTGGACCGCGCTAGCGCCGTGATCCTTCACGAGGATTCGAGTCCTTCAGGCGTGGGTTGGCTCGGAGTTTCGCTAAAGCCGGTTGCTCGGCGGCCCATATTCCGAGTCGTGCCGCCAACCTACGTAACGGCGGAAATAGCCGAGTTCGTTCGCGCTCACATTTGCAAAAGGGTGTCTGAGAACTGACAACAGAGAACTGAGAACTGCGTTTGTTATTCTTCCCCGTGCGGCAAATTCATTCCAGAGCATGGCTACTCGTCGTTCTTTCCTCTTTGTTGCAAGTGCTCATTTTTCCACTTCCTGGCGTTTATGTGCTTTCCTGGGTGGCTTTCGCCCCGCTTATCGTGGCTATCTTGCGGGCGCGACCGGTAGGCGCACTCGAGATCAATGGTTCCGTTCAACTTGAGGCCGCGAAACCAATGCAGGCTTTTTCCCTCGCATATGCCTCTGGAATTCTCTGGTACGCGGGTACCTGCTACTGGATTTATGACACGATGCACCAATACGGAGGGCTAAGCGTTCCGTTCGCTTTGCTTGCGCTGTTTCTTTTTTGCCTTTATCTCGGCCTGTATCACGGTCTGTTTGGATTGTTATTGAGCCTTGCCGCCGGCTCCGGTCGCGACAACCGCATCGTCCTCGTGGCTGCGCCGTTTCTTTGGGTGGCGGTGGAATTGGCTCGCACGCTGGTTACGGGGTTTCCCTGGAACCTGCTGGGCACGGCGCAGGTTGACAACATTTCGCTCAGCCGCATTACCAGTTGGACCGGCATATACGGTGTCTCGTTCGAAATTATGCTGGTCAATATCGCGGTTGCAGCGGCATTCCTGGTGCCAAAAAAAAAGCGCGGTACGTTATTTATTGCAGCGTTGGTAGCGGCCGGGGTTCTACAGGCTGGACGGCTGGTTGATCCTCCTGCGGTTCCTGCGGATCACGCCGCCCTTCTGGTGCAGGAGAATCTTCCGGTTGATGCGAACTGGACGCGCGACGCCTTCGAGCGCACCCTGCGAGAGCTTATCGATCTCAGCGTCAAAGGCGCTTCAAAAGCTACGCCAGAGTCGAACGCAGTCAGGCCAAATTTAATTGTGTGGCCGGAATCTCCCGCGCCATTTTTTACCAGCGATCCATTATTTCGCGAGCCGGTTAGCCAGATGGCGCGGGACGCCGACAGTTGGGTGGTGACCGGCGCCATCGGAAATGTTCCCGCAATGCACAGTGGGACGTCGACTTCTGAGGTGTTCAACTCCGCTGTGCTCGTGAGTCCTTTGGGAGAATGGACCGCGCGCTACGACAAAATTCACCTGGTTCCTTTCGGAGAATATCTTCCGTTCCCTCGTCTGTTCGCATTTGCCGGAGGGCTGACCAAAGAGGTGGGATCATTTCAGACGGGAGTTTCGCGAGCCCCGCTTGAGGCTGGCGCCGAACGCCTGGGAACGTTCATCTGTTATGAATCTGTATTTCCCGGCGAGGTCCGCGAGTTCGCGGATCGGGGGGCGCAAGTCTTAGTCAATCTTTCGAACGACGGCTGGTATGGCGACAGTGGTGCCTATGCGCAGCACCTGAATCAAACGCGCATGCGGGCTATTGAAAACGACCGGTGGATCTTAAGTGCCACGAATACAGGAGTGACCGCCTCGATTGATCCCTACGGCCGAGTTGTGTCGCGGCTTCCGCGCAAAGTGCGCGATGTACTGATGGCCCCTTACGCTCTCACTTCCGTAACCACTTTCTACACGCGGCACGGAGACTGGTTCGCTTGGCTGTGTGCGATAATTTCAGCAGGGGCGCTGCTCACGCGCTTCGGGGTTAACAAGACACGCAAGAAAGCGGAAGCATCCTCATGAATCAAGAGTTCGAACAGGAATACGGGTTGCTCAACAAAAAGGTTCGTGAACTCCGGGAGTATCTTTGACGCGGACAAGCTCCGTCCGCAACTAGCTGAAATCGAGAAGCAGTCCTCGGACCCGAATTTGTGGTCTGATCCGCAACGTTCGAAACAGGTAATGCGCGAGAAAAAACGCCTCGAGCACTTACTTACGACGGATGCAGACTTAGGGCGCCGCTCCGACGATATCGCAGCTTACTTTGAACTCGCCAAAGAGGGAGAAACGGTCGACGGCGAATTGCGCCGCGAACTTGACTCGCTGCGCGAGTTGGTCGACAAACTGGAAACCGAAACGCTTCTTTCCGGCGAAAACGATCAGCTCAACGCCATCGTTACAATTCATCCCGGCGCGGGCGGGACGGAGTCGCAGGACTGGGCTGACATGCTGCTGCGCATGTATCTGCGATGGGCGGAGCGGCAAGGCTTCGAAACCATTTTGTACGACTATCAGCCGGGCGAAGAGGCGGGGTTAAAGTCGGCTACATTTGCGGTAAACGGCGACTACGCGTTTGGATTGCTGAGCAGCGAAATCGGCGTGCACCGGCTGGTGCGGATTTCGCCGTTCGATCAAGCGAAGCGTCGGCATACATCATTTGCCAGCGTGTTCGTCTCCCCGGAAATCGACGACACCATTGAAGTGATCATCAAGCCCGAGGATATTCGAACAGATACATACCGTTCCAGCGGCAAGGGCGGGCAGCACGTGAATACGACAGATTCGGCGGTGCGCATCACGCATATCGCCACCGGCCTGGTAGCCAGTTGCCAGAACGAACGATCGCAGCATAAGAATCGCGAACGCGCCATGAGTATGCTGCGCTCGAAGCTTTACGAATTCGAGATGGAGAAGAAGCGCGCGGCGACGAAGAAAATTGAGGATTCCAAACTTGATAACGACTTCGGCTCGCAGATTCGTTCGTATGTGCTGCAGCCTTATCGCATGATCAAGGACCATCGAACGAAAGCGGAGGTCGGCGATGTAGACCGCGTGCTCGACGGCGATCTGCAGCCCTTCATCCGGGCGTATCTGCTGGCGCGGCGCGCGGAGAAACAGGCTTGACGGTGCAGAGATCAAAAAGACCGGCGAAACAGAAGTCAGTCGTGAAGCTGGGGCCACGTTTCCGGCGGGCATTTCTTTTTGCCGCTGATAAGCATTCCGGCCAAACACGCAAAGCTTCGAAGATCCCTTACATCGCGCACCTGATGGGGGTTGGGTCGCTAGTGCTGGAGTTTGGCGGCGATGAAGATATGGCGATCGCAGCGCTGCTTCACGATGTAGTCGAAGATTGCGGTGGTGTGCCGATGCTCAACGAAGTCGGCCGAAAGTTCGGGTCTCGCGTGGCGAAGATTGTCGAGGGCTGCACCGATTCTTTCACCGATCCCAAGCCGCCATGGCGGGAACGAAAAGAGACTTATATCCGCCATTTGAAGAAAACGGATGCGGAAACTCGCCTGGTCTCAGCCGCGGACAAACTAAATAATGTGCGCTCGATTCTTGCCGATTACCGGGAAGTCGGAGAGTCAATATGGGCGCGCTTCAACGGTGGACGCGAGGGCACTCTTTGGTACTATCGGAGTTTGTTGGAAGAATTTCTTCGCAAGCCGAATCGATTGATTGGGGAACTGGAACTCGCCGTCCGGGAGCTTGAAGCGAGAGCGAGTCTGGCTCATCCGGATTCCGGGGGACGAACCCCAAGTTGAACCTGGAGTTGAACGAATGCCGCGCACCATCGATTTAATTCGCGCCTCCAAGTTGGCATCGAACATGATGCAGTTTGCGGCGAAGGGGGCGTTGTCCGTTCCTGCCGACGAGAACATTGAGATTCTTGTCTACCTCGCAAAACACAATAAGATTTTCGGCGATACCGCCCGCATAACTCTCGCCGGGTGGGATGAGAAGGCTTCGCTGGCTGCAGCGTCCGATCCGAAGACTCCGCGCGAAGTGCTGGACTACCTGATCGCCCCCGAAAACATTCGCCCTAGACTTCTTCCTGCTCTGTTGGAAAATCCATCTGTCTCCGACAGTGAACTAGCCAAGTTCGCTCTCGGGGCATCTCAGGAATCGATTGTCACCATGTTGCAGAGTGCCCGGGTGAGGTCTTCCGCGGGAATTCTGGACTCGCTGAGATCGAATCCTTATTTGAAGGGCGACGAAGCCGCTGCGGTAGCCCAACTGATCAAGGCCGGCCAGCCCACGACGCCGGGGGCCCAGAACGACCCGGACGCAGCACCAGCAGCGGACCCGGCCGGATCAAACATAGTTACAAGCGTCGAAGCCGACGAAGCGGCGGCAGATGTTCCTGACGAAGCCGTATCTGCCTATCTTGTCGAACACGCGACCGAGATTGCGGCGGAAAAAGACAAGCCATTCCAGCCGGTAGGCGGCATCGTGGATCTGCTGGGGTCGGATTATTTTCCGGTGGTGGAAAATAGAGAAATGGCTAAGACACCCCCCGAGCCAGCGAAAGCCCCAGCTGGTCCCGCGGCGGCAGCCAAGCCAGCTGCGAGGGCCGCGGCTGCATTTATTGATCCCAGCAAGCGCGATAATGCGGTGCAGAAAATTAACCGCCTTGATGTGAAAGGCCGCATTCAACTGGCGATGAAGGGCAATAAAGAGGAACGTTCGATCCTGATTCGCGACGGAACCAAAGTGGTAGCTCTGGCTGTTCTCGATGCCCCCAAAATTTCCGACGGCGAAGTGGAAAAATTTGCTTTGCAAAAGAACGTTCTGGAAGCTGTGCTGCGTCAGATTCCGCTGAAGCGCCGTTTCATGAAAAACTACATTGTGGTCCGCAATCTGGTGTCGAACCCGCGCACCCCGCTCGATCTCGGGCTAGGACTGATGAAGCATCTGATGACGCAGGACTTGAAGAACATTTCCGCGAATAAGGAAGTTTCGGAAACGGTGCGAAAGCTGGCGCTGAAAATGTACAAGCAGAAGCTGGATATGGCGAACAGAAAATAGAAAAGAATTGTATGGTCTCTTTGCCGCAGAGCGATCCGGTTACCGAACTGTTGAAGCGTGCACGGGTCATTGCCGTGGTTGGACTTTCCGACAATCCCATGCGGCCCAGTTACGGTGTTGCGGCTTATATGCAAAGCCAGGGATATCGCATTGTCCCGGTGAATCCGCAACTCGAATCCTGTCTCGGAGAGAAGGCATACCCTACGCTACTTGAGGTGCCCGAGAAGATCGACATCGTGAATATTTTCCGGCGACCGGAATTCGTCGAAGAAATTGTGGATCAGGCCATCCAGTTAAAAGTTCCCGCCATCTGGATGCAGGAAGATGTGGTTCATGAAAAAGCCGCCGAGAAGGCGCGCAGCGCCGGAATATTCGTAGTAATGGACCGGTGCATCCTGAAAGATCACAGGGAGCGATTCCGGTAAGTCCAGATATCGTTAGTGCCCGACTCCAACGAACACGACAGTCGCGTCGTCGCGCACAACGGACCCATTCACGAAGGACCGGACGTCATCAACGATGCTCACGGCCGAGGCCCCCGGACTCATCGCGTGCTGCGTCAGCCTGTTAAGGCCATATTCCTGATCTTCGCGGTTTTCGGCTTCGGTGATTCCATCGCTATAAAACACGAGCCGTGATCCTTCCGATAGATTGACTTCGGTTTCGGAATAGTCTCCGCAGCTTATGCCGAGGGGAAGCCCGCGTTCGGTGTCGAGAAAGTGTGCTCCCTGGTCATCAATAAAAAGTGGATGCAGGTGTCCTGCATTGGCAAAGGTCACGTTGCGAGTTGTGGGATCGAGCACGGCGTAAATCAAAGTGACGAACTTTCCCGCTGGAAAATCTTCAACCAATAATCCATTGAGCTTAGTCAATACCTCACCGGGAGTGCAGCAGGCCTCAGCCAGGGACCGAAGCATTCCCCGAGTCGCTGACATCAACAGCGCTGCTGCTGTTCCTTTTCCCGAAACATCCGCCAAAACCAGACCCAGGCGGCCATCGGGAAAACAAATGAAGTCGTACCAGTCGCCGCCGACGGCGCCGGCTGGAACCGTGAGTCCGGAAATGACAAAGCCCGGAATATAAGGCGAGGCCTTAGGCAACAAAGCTTGCTGCATGAGCCGGGCCTCCTGGGCCTCGCGGCTCATAATTTCCCGTTCCGCGCGTTCTGATTGGAACCGGCGCGCATTGTGCACCGCGACTGCCACATGATCACAAAGGGCCTGAAGCAGCCGCAATTGCTCCCGCGGAAATGCATCCAGTTCGGGATGGGACGCGGTGAAAACACCCACCAACCGCTCGCCCACGTGCAGAGGGATCGCAACCTCGGAGAGGGTCGATTCTTCGCAGGCCGAGTAATATTCGTCTTTGCGAACGTCTGGCGCGTAGCGCATCTGGCCGGTGGAGGCAACATAGCCGACCATCCCCTCTTTACCAATCTTTAAACGAAATCCTTTGCCGTTCACGCTGCATCCATGTACTCCCGCGAGAACCATATCGCCACGCGCCTCATCGTGCAGATAAATGCCGGCTTCGACGCAGCCGAAGGAATGCGCCACATCGTTCACGATATTGTCGATGAGCTGATCGAGGTCGAGGATCGACGTGATCTTTTGCGCTGCTTTTTGCAGCTTCTGTAGCTCGTCCACCTGATCGGCTCTTAACGGTCGAACGGGAACGGGTTCGGCGGTGAAGTTTGGGGTCGCAGCCACGAGATCGGACCTCCTGAGCTTGATGTCAAAGTGAGGAAAAACCGCGATGCCTATCAGATGAGGGATGGTGGGTCTAGGATTCTTCTTTGGAAGGCGCAGGTCTGTTTGCAGCGGACGGTGAGCGTAGTTTCTTTATTTCTTCCATGCGGTCGCGGATGCGTTTTTCGACGCCCTCGCTCGTCGGACGATAATAGACGCGGCCCCGCAGATTGTCGGGCAGGCATTGCATGTTCGCGACCTTGCCTTCAAGGTCGTGTGCATATTGATAGTTTTTGCCGTACCCCAGACCTTTCATCAATCCGGTCGGCGCGTTGCGCAAATGCAGGGGCACGGGCTCGGCGGCGGTTTGTTCAATCTCGCGCTGCACATCGCCGTAAGCGGTATAGAGCGCGTTTGATTTTGGCGCGACCGAGAGATAAACGACCGCCTGCGCGAGCGCGAGATTGCCTTCGGGCATGCCAATGAAATCCACGGCATCGCGCGCGGCCATGCACAGAGAAAGAGCATTCGGATCGGCGAGGCCGATATCCTCCACCGCCATGCGCACCACTCGGCGCGCGATGTAAAGCGGGTCTTCGCCGGCTTCGACCATACGGCCCAGCCAATAAAGAGCGGCGTCAGGATCGCTATTGCGTACGGATTTGTGCAGCGCCGAAATCAGGTTGTAGTGTTCTTCCCCGGCCTTGTCGTAAAGCAGAGTGCGCTTTTGCAGGGCGTCGCGAATAATGTCGTCCGTGATTTCCGCCGCCTTGCCTCCGGCCTGTTGCGCCAGCCCCGCTGCCACTTCCAGCACGTTGTAGGCGCTGCGCGCGTCGCCGCTGGTATAGCTGGCGATTTTCTTGAGCACCTCGTCGGATGCCAGCAACTTCACCGAGCCGAGACCGCGCTCGTCGTCCGTAAGAGCGCGCTTGAGCAGTTGCACGATCTGGTCTTCGGTCAACGGCTGCAAAACATAAACCCGGCAGCGCGAGAGCAACGCGCCGTTAATTTCAAACGAGGGATTCTCGGTCGTGGCTCCAATCAACCGGATATTTCCTTTTTCCACATGGGGCAGAAATGCGTCTTGTTGCGCTTTATTGAACCGGTGGATTTCATCGATGAAGACGATGGTGCGGGTGCCGTACTGGCGGGCCCGCTCGGCATCGGCCATGACCTGCTTGATTTCTTTGACCCCGGCGAGAACGGCAGAGAATTCGATGAACTCCGCTTTGGTCATGTTCGCGATGATCTTGGCTAGCGTTGTTTTGCCGGTGCCCGGCGGTCCCCATAAAATGAGCGAACCCGCATCGTCGTGCTCGATCTGCGTGCGCAGCGGCTTTCCAGGGCCGATCAGATGGTCCTGCCCGGCATATTCTTCGAGCGTGCGCGGACGCATGCGGTCGGCCAGCGGCCGCGTGCGGTCGGTGGCTCTGTCGACATTCGGGATGGGCTGGAAGAGTCCCATGAGGTTTGCTCTCAGCTCCTGGCCTTTGGCTCTTAGCTAAAAGCCAAGAGCTAACGGCTAAGAGTTGTTTGTCCTCTGCCGCGCTGCTTCATACAATACGATGCTCGCAGCCACGCCGGCGTTGAGAGATTCCACCTGCGAAGTGTGCGGGATGGCGATGGTCTCATCCATTCTCGCCATAATTTCGCGGGGCAAGCCAGCACCTTCGTTGCCGAAGAAGATCGCCGTAGCACCCTTCAAGTCCGCCTGATCCAACGGCGTCCCCTTGTGCGAAGAGGTCGCGAGCTGACGAACGCCTCGTTCTCGAAACCTCTGTGCAACTTCCTCGAGCTTTACTGCCCCTAACTTTCCCGCTCCGCGCTGTGCGTGCACAATCGGGAGACGAAACACAGATCCGGCTGACGCGCGAATCACCTTTGAGTTGAAAGGGCTAACCGTGCCTTCTCCCAAGACCACTCCCGCGCTTCCAAACGCCTCTGCCGAGCGCAGAATTGTGCCCAGATTGCCCGGGTCCTGCAATCCGGCGAGCACGATGATTGGTCCCACCTCAAACCGCTCCATGATATCGTTCAGCGAAAACTGCTTAAGCCTCACCAGCGCGGCCACACCTTGCGGAGACTCGCTGGGCACAACGCTATCGAACAAGCTGTCCGGCAGCAGCAGGGTCTCGACCTGGGCTCCGATCTGCGGCAGCAAGCGTTCGGCCCGGTCCTGAGCAGACTCACGAAAGAAAACTACGCTGAAGCGCAAGCCGCTGCGAATGGCTTCTTCCAGAATGCGCAAGCCTTCGATGGCGCAGTCGCCTCGTTCGGTGAGTTCCGCCCGCGAAAATGCCTGGCGTAACTGCTTGACCAACGGATTATGGCGCCCTTCGATGCGGCGGAGCCGATCCGCGCCAGGCGTGGTTTCTAAACGCTTTTTCATTCGGGATATGGAGTGATAATACGCCGCCCACCCACCTTGCGGCTCTTTGCCGTATTATGGTAGGTTCCACGGGCAAATACTTGAAGCAGAAGCACTCATGAAGGGAGCGCTGTGCGCGCCGAAATCCTAAAAATCAGTAGTGAGACTCCTGAGATTTCATTGGTGAAGTATGCCGCCGATCAGATTCGTGCGGGCGAAGTTCTGGGCATGCCAACCGATACGTTCTATGGATTGGCGGCCGATCCTTTTAACCTGCGCGCTGTCGATCGCGTGTATGACATCAAGACCCGCTCGCGCCACAAGCCTTTGTCGCTGCTCATCGAAAGTGTCGACCAGGCCGAGGAACTGGCCAAGGCTCTTCCCGAGGAGTTTTACGCGCTGGCGCGAAAATACTGGCCGGGACCGCTTACCATCATCGTGAAGGCGGGATCGCGCCTGCCATTAAAGGTAACCGCCAATACTGGCAACGTCGCACTACGCGTGCCGCACGCCAAGATTCCGTTGGCGGTGGTGGCGGCCGCGGCCATTCCAATCACGGCTACCTCTGCGAATCTGAGCGGAGCGTCGGAGTGCACCAGCGCCGAGCAAGTGCGCGATCAACTGCAAGGCCGCATCAGCATCATCGTGGATGGTGGGTCCTCGCCGCGTGACGTCGCCTCCACGATTATTGACCTGACCGACGAAGGGGCGCGCTGGCGCGTCATGCGCGAAGGAGCGATCCCTGCAGATGAGATTTCCACCTTCTTCGCCAACGGATGAGCGACGATCCCGTCAAACGGCGACCTCGGCACCAATGGCTGCTGTGGCTCGAGGGACTGTTGCTGGCGGCGCTGGCCGCATTCCTCATTTTCACCGGTATTGGCATCGCACATGAGGCTTCTCTGCAGGAATTGCACCATGCTGACGCTATCGTTGTTTTTGGCGCGGCAGAGTACGCGGGCCGTCCCTCGCCGGTGCTGCGCGCTCGCCTAGATCACGCGTTCGATCTTTTTCGCCAGGGCTTAGCGCCGGTTGTCATTACCACTGGCGGTGCTGCAGCCGATCCCAGCTTTAGCGAGGGCGGGGTAGGCCTAGATTACTTGAAGCGTCGCGGAATCCCGGAGCGCAATTTGATTGCCGAAACCCAGGGGGCCGACACTGCCCAATCCGCAACGCGCGTGGCTGTGATCATGCGTGCCAATGGACTCCACAGTTGCGTGGCGGTCAGCGATGCTTACCACGTCTTCCGCATTAAACGTCTGTTGCAGCACCAGGGGATTGGTCCTGTGTATGTTGCGCCACGGCCGGGGTCGCGTCCGCATAGTTTTGTGCAGCGCACGTATGCGGTGCTGCGGGAAGCCTGCAGCTATTTGCTATGGAAGCTAGGAATGACGTGAGAGATGTTCCGGTTTTAGTTTCTGGTTTCCAGTTCTGAAGGTAACCATAGGTGACAGGACAGGAAACAGGAAACCACTGACCAGAAACTGAGACTCGGCCTTACCAGCCGTTTCTTTCGCGCAGCGAAGTGATATGGGCAACGTGATGGCGTCCGTGCCACGCGTACAGCGACAAATTCTTTTCCAGACTGACTACCCCCAATTCCGGATGACGAAAGGTCCTTTTCCATTCGTCGGGCCCCAGTGAGCGCAGGAGGCGAACCCACCGCTCATGCAGGGAAGCAAGCAGCGTTAACGACACTTCCAGCGGAGTATTGGCCGTATCGGCCAACCGCGCCCACTTATCCTCCGCGTAGGGTTTGATCGTTGGCTCTTCTTCCGTCAGTGCAAGCTTGAAACGGATGTAGGCGTTGAGGTGGCTATCGGGGACGTGGTGCACGACTTGACGGACGGTCCAGCCATCGGGACGGTAAGGCGTATCGAGTTGATCCTCTGAGAGTGCTTTTACGGCTGCACGCAAGTTAGCAGGGGCATGGGCGATATCGTCCAAGAGTTTGGGCTTCTGGCTGTCGTTTGAGGGAGCATCAAAGTGAAACTTCCCGATGGGGTACCGCAGATCGGTCATCTCAATTCTCCTCGTGGAGACAGATGAGAGACAACGCCCATAAGGTGCAGAAAAGCGGAGTCTGGCGTCCACACATGCGGATGAGCCGCTGTGTACGCAATCAATACGTACAGGATGACGGGCACGTTTTTGAAGCGTACTATTTGAATGCATACGCGGAGCGACTATGCCGAGAGTGGCGGTTGAAGACAACAGCCGGATGTCGCTGCGAATAAGGCGCGAGGAAAAATCGCTGCTTATGCGCGCGGTGGCGCTGGAACATACTGACTTGACGGATTTCGTCATTCGTCACGCGGTGCAAGCCGCCAAGGCCATCGTCGAGGAGGCAGATCATGTCAAGCTCTCCGAGAGAGACAGTCAGCGAGTCCTAGCTCTGCTGGAGAACCCCCCCCGTGCCAAACGCAAGACTGCGGGCAGCCGCCCGAGCGTCGCCCAAGCGGAAATCGTGATTGCTTGGCACGAAGAGCCGGTTCACAAGAAACATGACCGGGAAGGTTTCGACTGCGGCGAAGAGCCGCTGAACGAATTCCTGCGCCGTTACGCCCGCAAGAGCCACGAGCGGGGGGGGCTCAAAAACCTTTCTTGCGATTGACGATGCCGACAATAAAACCGTTATCGGCTTCTATAGTCTCAGCCCGGCGTCGGTCGCCTATGCCCGTACGCCGGAGATCATCCGAGGCGGGCTGGCACGCCATGATGTGCCAGGCTTCCGTCTAGCGCGCCTGGCAGTGGATCGCAGGTGGCAGGGGCACGGAATCGGCGGACAGCTTCTGCTCGCGGCGGGCCGGCGCTGCCTGTTAGCCGCGGAGGAGGTGGGTGGCGTCGTGTTGGTCATCGATGCCAAGAATTACCGCGTCGCAGGATGGTATGCCAGTTACGGCGCAGTGCCTCTGCTGGATGCGCCTCTAACTTTGCTGCTGCCGCTTTTAACCGTCAAGGCCGCACTTAGAAGGGCGGGAAAATATTGACCATCGCTCCCGGGAGGGAGAAATTGCGCAGGATATGTCCCCGGGATAATTAGATGCCTCAAACTGTTCCGTCTTCTTCGCGAGCCGCTCGAATGGACCCTCCTAAGGTTGGAATCAGCCTAGTTAACTACAGCCCCTAGCGTCCGTCATCCCCCAACCCCAATCCCTCCGGCTTCGCATTTCGATTCCCCTTGCTCTAACTTTTGTGCATCCAACTTCCATTTGTAGGCTAAACTGCCAATTCTGGGCGAGTTAGCCCTTGGCGGCCGCAGGTTGTGGCCTGCGGTTACATCCTTCGCGAGCGAGAAGAACTATGCCTTCGTCAGTCTGGTCGGGACACTTAACCTTTGGACTCATCTCCATGCCTGTGCGCCTTTTCTCGGGCGCGCGCAGTAGCGGAATCTCGTTCAACATGCTGCATCGTCCCGACAAAGTGCGGGTGAAGCAGCAATACATTTGTCCGGCTGAAAATGTTGTAGTCGATCGTAGCGAGATCGTAAAAGGCTACGAGTTCCGTAAAGACGAATACATCGTCATCGAACCGGAAGAGATCAAGAAGATTGAACCTCAGACCGCCAAGACCATGGAGATTCTGGAATTCGTCAAGTCCGGTGACGTGGATCCGGTGTATTTCGAGTCCTCGTACTACATGATGCCGGAGGAAGCTGGCAGGCGGCCGTATGCGCTGCTGACCAAGGCTCTGGAAGAAAGCGAATATGTTGCCATCGCTAAAATCACCATGCACAACCGCGAGTACACGGTTTTTCTGCGGCCGCACGAAGGCGGATTGATGCTGCACACCATGTACTACGCGGAAGAAGTTCGCAAAGTGGAAGGCTTTGGTGCGCCTGACGTCCAGTTGAAAGAAGCGGAAGTGAAAGTAGCGCACCAGCTCATCGAAGCGCTGGCCGATGAATGGAACCCGGAGAAATATCAAGACAGCTTCCAGGAAAATCTTAAAAAGCTGATTGAAGCGAAGCTCGAGGGCGGGGAAGTGGCGGCGGTCGAGAAGCCGAAAAAACTGGCTCCCGTCGTGGATCTGATGGCGGCTCTGAAGCAGAGCCTGGCGCAGATGGAAGGCAAGAAGAAACCCGCGGCCACCGCCAAGTCGGAAGAGCCAAGAGTGGGGGCAGCCGGGAAGTCCCGCCGCAGCCGGTAAAGCTGCGTCGCAGAAAGTTAACTCGTGAGTTCTTTGGCGTCGAAGACGTGCAAGCAACGTCTCCATGGGCGGGACTGTAGCGCTCTCGATTTGCGGCGCGTCCAACTTGTAACCAACGACCTGCATCCTACGAATCGTCGCTAAAAAAACCAAGACATTTAAGAATTCACAACAAGGGGAGCGGTCGAGTGGCGCAGATCGTGTCCAGCCGTTAGAATGTAAAATTCCTCACAGAGTGGAAAACAATTTTCCTTTTGGGGTGCAGATGAGTTTTCGAAAGTTGGGCCGAACGGCGGCCATGGGGCTTCTCACCCTGATAACACTGTCGTGTGGCCAAGTTTACCGCCCCGTAGTGATTCCTTGTTCTTTAGGCGCTGGGCTGCCCGGATGTCCCTTGGAATTGCCTCCGACTCCCGCCGGTTTCCACACGGTTTTCGCACTAAGCACTAATCTCCCTGATTTTCCGGGCGGAGCCATACAGATCGATGTCTCCGGGGACAGCATTGCGGCGGAGACTCCGAGTTCCGATAAGAGCGCGCCCAACCTGGGGAACGAACCCACGCACGCGGTTATTCTTCCCAACCTCTCCAGAGTATTTGTTTCCAGCGCGGGCAGCATCGCTGGCGGCGTTGATGTGGTTTCGTCCTTTACACCATCGTTTCAATCCACCGTTGCCAACGGACTAGGCGCTGTGAATACGGTTAGTTTGCCGAGCTTGCAGGGACAGTCCTCTGCCATTACCGCGTTAATCCAGAATGGCACTGTGGTGACGGTTACGCTTGCTAGCCCACTGCTATCGGGCTCGTCCCCCACGGACCTCGTATTGACGCAAACTCCGGTTGTGATTACGGGTGAAACAACTGCGGGATTTTTCGGCTATAACGGAACTTTCACGATTACCGCGATAAACCCGACAACTCTCACGTATTCCGATACGACGACTACCCCGCTGCCGCCATGCGCTCCGAACTCGCTGCCGTTAATACCCCCCTGTCCATCCACTGGCACGGCGTCGATTCCGGGCCAGCCTGTGTATTTGGCCAGCACTGAGAGCGCGGCGATGTACGTTGCGAACTTCAATTCCAATTCAGTCGCCAAGATTAATACCGCGACGAACGTTGTGACCAATGCCGCGACCGTGTACCAACCTTCGGCTCCGGCCAGTCCGGCGCCCAACCCGGTTGCGATGGCTGAAACTCCGAACGGCCTTAAGCTCTATGTTGCGAACCAGGGGAACAACACGGTCAGTAGTTTTAATACTCTTGATCTTTCGCAGAACATCGTCACTAGCTTCACTGGCAGCAGCCCAGTCTGGGTGGTGGCTCGCGGCGATAGCCAGAAGGTCTACGTGCTCACGCAAGGTGACGGGCAGCTAGTCACTATTGATGTCACTACTGACACGGTGACGAGCAACTTCGCGGTGGGAATAGGGGCGAACTTTATTTTCTTTGATCCAATTTTGAATCGCCTCTATGTAGTCAACCCTTCGACAAACCTGGTTTATATTTTCTCTGATACCGGCGGACCCAATGACACGCCGCTGCCGCTGACGCCGAATGGCCTGGCGATTCCCGGATTGAATGCAAATACAGTGCCGCTTTGTGCAACATGCAGCGCGGCGGTACCAGTTTCCGTAACGGCGTTGCCTGATGGCAGCCGCTTCTACGTGGCCACCTACCAGGTTTCTTCGCCTTGCAGCGACGGCCTTGCGGGGACGACATCGGCATGTATTGTCCCCGGTGTGGTCGTGTTCGACGCCAACAGTCTGGCCGTTAAGACCACGTTGACCTTGCTCACAAATCCCCCATTTGCGAGTCAGTCTGGTCAGTATCAATACGCGGTGCCGCTGGCTACGGCCTGTGGGGCGCTTCCGACGGTTCCGCCACCCAGCCCTCCGGCTCTGTATGCTCCGGGCAACACCCGCTTCCGGATCTTCACCACTGCCGCCGCCGATAGCACGCGCGTCTACGTGAGCATGTGTGATGCAGGGGCGATTGCCGTGATCAATACGACAAATAACAATGCGAATAGCGCCGGTGGGGGCGGCAATCCGTCCGATACTCTGGTCACCGACCTGCCAGCACCATTCAGCGCCGGAGCCATCCAATCGAACGGCGAACCGCTGAATCAGAATCCAATTTTTCTATTGACGGGTCAGTAGAATGCCTAAAAACTTTCCGCAATTTGGACTCAGGACGACGGATCTAACTTCTTGTGGTCACTTCTTCTTTTTGTGCTTCTCTCGCCGCGTAGTGTGAGTCAACGTACTCGTCGAGAATCCCGATGAATTCCTCAACGATGCGGCCTCCTTTGAGCGTAGTGAACAGGCGCCCATCTACGTAAACCGGGGCTTTCGGCTCTTCAAATGTTCCCGGCAGAGAAATGCCGATATTGGCGTGCTTCGATTCGCCCGGGCCATTGACCACGCAGCCCATCACGGCGAGTTTCATCTCTTCGACGCCCACGTAGCGGCCTTTCCATGCCGGCATCTGTTCGCGCAGATAGGTTTGAATCTGCTGCGCCATTTCCTGGAAGAACGTGCTGGTGGTGCGTCCACAACCGGGGCAGGCCGTCACTTGCGGCGTGAAGCTGCGAAGGCCCATGGATTGCAGAATTTGCTGAGCGACTCGCACTTCCTCAGTTCGGTCGCCTCTTGGCGCGGGGGTCAACGAAACGCGGATCGTATCGCCAATGCCCTCCTGCAGCAGCACGCCCATAGCGGCGCTGGAGGCGACAACTCCCTTCGCACCCATGCCCGCTTCCGTGAGGCCCAGGTGCAGTGGATAATCGCAACGGGCGGCGAGAGCGCGGTAGACGTCGATCAGATCCTGCACGCCACTAACCTTCGCGCTCAGAATAATTTGATCGGGGCGCAGGCCAAATTTCTGGGCCAAGTCGGCGGAGTTCATCGCGCTCACCACCATCGCTTCCATGGTCACGTCGCGGGCGTCTTTCGGCTCCGCAAGAGCCGAATTTTCATCCATCATTCGCGTTAGCAAAGCTTGATCGAGCGAACCCCAATTCACGCCGATTCGCACTGGTTTTTGATATTTCACTGCGACTTCGATCATCGTGCGGAAGTTCGAATCGCCAGTGCGTCCTATGCTGGCGTTGCCGGGATTGATTCGGTATTTGGCCAGATCGCGGGCGCACTCTGGATACTTGGTGAGCAGCACATGGCCGTTGTAGTGGAAGTCGCCAATGATCGGCACTCGCACGCCCTGCTTGTCGAGTTCCTCGACAATGCGCGGAACCGCGGCGGCCGCCTCTTCGTTATTGACCGTGACGCGCACCAATTCAGACCCTGCGCGGGCCAGTGCGGCACACTGTTGCACGGTCGCAGGGATATCCGCGGTATCGGTATTAGTCATCGACTGCACCACGATCGGTGCATCCGAGCCGACGCGCACACCGCCGACGACGGCTGTCACTGTCTTCCTGCGTGGAATCATAGCCATGGGAACCTATATTTTAACACGCCAATCACTGGACATCCGGCGTATGCCCGCACGACGTTCTGACGCGCAGCGGTCAAATTAAAGTAATGGCTTGCAACAGCAAGCGCGGATTTTTCACCATACTTGCACACCGAAAGGGTGCCTCCTATGCAGCATCACCGAATCCAGGCAACATCCCGCGTGCAGAGGGCGAGCGCGGTGCGCCGAGCCGGCCCTCCGGCGCCGCAGTGGCCCAGTTATCAGGGAACTTCGCAGTTCGTGGGAACCAGCCCTAGCGGCCGCGTTACCGTATACGTCGATCCCACTCTCGGCGCCCCGGCGCTGCAGAATGCGCAGGACCTAGTGAACGCTGGTGATGGCATAGCTAATGCCAATGACGCCATCTTCGGCAATACGGGCGGCAGCGTGAGCGTAATTATTTTTGCTCTGGGTGGCGCGACCGACGGTACTGGCGGCGCCGATCACGGCGGCTGCGATTACACCACCGGCAATGCCATCGAAGTCTGCGCTTCATTTGGCAACTCGGAACGAGTTTCGGCATTGTTCGAAGCCGAATTGAGCGAATGCTCGATGGGAGGAAACCTTTGCGGTGTCAGCACTGGCGAAGCGCTCTCCCGCTGGTGCGCAGCGCAGATTGGCAACAACGCGCTTTCTGATTTCGCGACCGCGCCAACCTGGGCGCAAGACGGAATGCCGGACTTCGTCGATAAAACCGATCCTACCGATCAGAATGCCGACAGCACCGGATGTGGGATGGCTTTTTTATCCTGGCTGCAGAGCCAAGGCTACGGCTTGGCCAAGATCGCCCCCGCCATGGTGGCGTTGGGCGCCAGCGGAACGCTTGCTCAACTCTACGCGAACCTTACGTCGTCGCCGGCCAGCAACGCGTGGCCAGCCTTCCAATCCGCCATCAAGGCGCTGCCGAACGGGGTAACCAGCGA
>DATNMU010000170.1:0-32189 GCA_035602195.1 Candidatus Acidiferrum sp. | reverse complement strand
CAAAGTGGTTGTGACCGAGTTGCGCGAAGATACTTTTTATGCGGTGATCTGGCTGGAGCGCGGGGGCGAGGTGGTGAGCGTGGACTCGCGTCCGTCGGATGCGCTGGCGCTGGCGCTGCGCGTGGATTGTCCAATTTTTGTAGATGAGATTGTGCTAAAGAATTCGAAGCAGGCGGCGAACATGTCGGACCGCGCGACGGCTGAGGAATTGCGGAAATATCTGGATGGGCTGAATGATGAGGATTTGGGGAAGTATAAGATGTAGGCTCTCAGCCCACAGCTGGCGATCAAGAGCAAGCCATACGCTAATCTGCGCTGATCTTCAATCTGCGCAGATCTTTCAGGCGTCGATTCATTCTTGTGTGTTTCGTTAGGATTGAAATAATCATTGCCGTTTGCAGCGCCAGTTCTGGCCAGATTCAATCTCGCCGCCGGATGCGATGCGAAATCTTAAGAAACCAATTCACGGCCATCAACAAGTCACTGATGCATATCTGGTTGCGCTGGCGCTCCGGAATCGGGGGAAGCTGGCGACGCTGGATCGGAAGATCGGGCAATTCGCGCCGGCAGGGACGGTGGAAGTAATTGGCTGAGCGCTCGTCAACTTTACATAATACTTCTTATCGGACATTGGATATTACGAGAGATCATAGTCGTAGCCCTAGGCTAGCCGTCGGAAACCGGATCTGCCGCCAGCAAACGTGAAAATCATAAGGATCCACCACCGTCGGAATACACGGAATACACCGCATTGACTTTGCGCCCGTTCAATGCTAACGTGCCGCCCGCAGTATGTTCCCGCTGCAATCCTCCCCGCCCCGCAAGCTGGGCTCTCAGGGTTTCCGATGCAAGGTTAGGCCCGCCAACAGGAGGCCTGAAGCTTCCGAAAGATTTGACGGGTTTCCGAGCGTGTAGTAAGGAGGACCTGATCGTGAAGCGCACACTTCTGCTGTCTTTATTGTTTCTGGCTTTGCCGCTCGCCGCGTTTGCCGACAACGTGGATTTCGCCAACAGCCTAGGCACCCTCGCCGGAAGCTCCTCCGGCCTCACTCTCACTGGGTCCACGCTCTCTGAGGTCACCGGCCTCGGCGGCAACGGCCCGGTCCAGGGCGACCTGGGTACCGTAACCTTCATCACTGGATCGATGCTCTCCGGCAGCCTCGCTACCACTGCGGTCTTCGCCAGCGGCGGAAGCTTCACCATCACCGGCAACGGCACCAACGGTGTGCCCAACGGAGTAATCTTCAGCAGCGCATTCACCAGCACTGTCACCTGGACATATTCAAGCACGCTCTCTGATGGCTCTGAAGTCTTCGACATCGCAGGCTCGCTCGGCTCCGGCGGCACGGTGCAAGGCTACGCTGTCGTCAGCACCGACGGATTCATGACAGTGTCGGGGACACTCGGCAGCGGCAATACCATCGTCTCCATCTCGACCGTGCCCGAGCCCGGCACTCTCGCACTGCTCGGAACCGGCTTGGCTGCCGTCGCTGGGATGGTTCGCAGAAAGAAATCATTCACGAGAAAATTCATGCCGTCGTCGTGAGAGCACGCGCACTCCGCTCTCTCTCTTCTGAGCAGAGTCCGCAGGTAATCGCAATTTAGACCAGGGCCAAACATTCTTCGGGTTCCACCGGCCTGCGAACCGTCACGAAGCCGACCTCCTGACGACTGATCAGACCTCGACTGTCCGCATCGAAGGAGGTCGTCCATGACCCGCCAGCGTCTCTTCGAGATCCGCATTCTCACCGCCTTGGTTCTGTCGCTCGCAGTTCTCACCGTCATAACAACATTCGCCGCGCCAGCCACGGCGCAGGATCCTGTGCCTCTCACGAACCAGCCGCTCGTTCCCGACGCCACCGCGCCCGGCGGGCCTGGGTTCACGCTGACCGTGAATGGCGCCGGTTTCGTCGCGACCTCAGTAGTGAATTGGGACGGCAACCCGCGAACCACGACCTTTGTAAGCAAGTCGCGGCTGACTGCGGCCGTCCTTGCATCGGACATTGCCACGGCGTCCACGGCCGCGGTTACAGTGGTGAGTCCCGGGCCGGGCGGCGGCGTTTCCAACACCCTGTACTTCTCGATCATGGTGCAGGAGTCGTCCCTTTCGTTCCTGCCGGCGGTGACATACAACTCGGGCGGATACATCGCCCAATCGATAAAAATCGCGGACCTCAATGGCGACGGCAAGCCCGACGTCATTGTTGCAAACTGGTGGGATACCAACAACATTGGCGCCATTGGCATTCTCCTCGGGAACGGTGATGGTACCTTCCAGCCCGTGTCGACCTATGAAACCGGCGGAGCCACCAACTACTCGGTTGTGGTAGCTGACGTGAACAGGGATGGCAAGCTTGACCTCGTTGTGAGCTCGTGCGCGGCTACCGCCAGCACCTGCGGATCTGGAGAAGGAGTCGTATCCGTTTTGCTCGGGAATGGCGACGGCACGTTTCGGCATGCGACGAGTTTCGGTTCGGGCGCGCTCGTTGGCGCACAGGTTGATGTCGCCGACGTGAACGGAGACGGCAATCCCGATATTATCGCTACGAATTTTCAAGGCGAGGCCAATGGCGACGGCACGGCGGCGGTGTTTCTCGGCAACGGAGACGGCACATTCCGCTCGCCCGTACTCTACGACTCTGGTGCGCCGGGGGCTAATGTAGTAAGGGTGGCCGACGTAAACGGTGACGGCGTGCCCGATCTCTTGGTGGCGAATGGCTGCTTCTATTATTGTGCTGGAGGCGGCACCCTGACGGCGCTGAGCGTGCTTCTCGGAAATGGAGACGGCACATTCCGGCCAGCCGTGACTTATCCTACGGGCGGGAAAGAGTCGGGTTGGATCTCGGTCGCGGACCTCAACGGCGACGGCAAGCTGGACGTGGTTTTGGCGAACACCAACATAGGCATTGCAGACGGCACGGTGAGTGTCTTGCTGGGAGTGGGAGACGGAACGTTCGAGCCGCCGGTCACCTATGATTCCGGCGCGTACGCTGCGGTCGAAGTGGCCATTGCCGATGTCAACGGCGATGGCGTGCTGGATCTCGTCGTGGCCGATTGCGCCTGTGGGCCGCCGCCGGGAATAATAGGCGTGCTGCTTGGCCGTGGCGACGGCACTTTCGATCCTGTGGTGACGTTCAGTTCGGGCGCGTATAACGATACCGCGATTGCAGTCGCCGACCTGAATGGCGACGGGAAACCTGATCTGATAGCCGCCAACCAATGTGACACCGGGACCGGATACGGTTGTCCCACCGGATCTGTCGCCGTGCTGCTGAATAACGGCGGACCGGGCGAATCGACCACTACCACGCTCGCCTCCTCGCTGAACCCGTCGAGCTATGGCCAGAGAGTTACGTTCGCGGCCTCGGTCAGCTCGACTGCGGGAACGCCGACCGGAACGGTGATTTTCTACGACGGAGTAACCTCGATCGGCAGCGCGACTCTAGCGGTCGGAAGTGCAGCGGTCTCCGTCTCGTCACTGGCCGCAGCCTCGCACTCGATCACCGCCGTCTACAAGGGCTCTGCCACGTTCAGCAGCACCACCTCAGCTCCACTCAGCCAGACCGTAAAGATCGCAACCTCGACAACCGCTCTCGCGTCGTCTCTGAGCCCCGCAGGCACAGGCCAGACCATCACCTTCACCGCAACGGTCAGCAGCCAGTTCGGCGGCGCGGCGAAAGGCTCCGTCACTTTCTATTCGGGGTCGGAAACGCTCGGCACGGCTTCGCTCAGCGGGAATCACGCAACGCTGAGCACATCTTTCGCTTCATCTGGAACCTACTCCATCTCCGCAAAATATAGCGGCGACAACAACAACGCAGGCAGCACATCTTCAACATTAAGTCAGGTGATCATCTCCTCGACTACGACCACGTTGGTCTCATCGCTGAATCCATCGCTCGTTGGTCAAGCGGTAACCTTCACCGCCACCGTGAGTTCGGCTGCCGGAGCTCCGCCCAATGGGGAGCTCATCACCTTCAAGAATGGATCGTCGATTCTCGGCACAGCCGCACTCAGCGGAGGCATCGCGTCTCTCACAACTTCTTCGTTGCCGGCCGGAACCGACACCATCACTGCAAGCTACGCCGGTGACGCTAACTTTTCCGGCAGCACCTCGCCCGGCCTGCGGCAGGTGGTGAATAACACCACCAAGTCCGCTACCTCCACAACTCTTTCCTCTAGCCTCAATCCGTCCATTTACGGACAGTCCGTAACTTTCAAAGCCACCGTAACAACTACGGGATCCGTCGCACCCATCGGAAAGGTGAACTTCACCTGGGACGGCTACAGCATTGGCACAGCCACTCTCAACACCAGTGGAGTGGCCACGCTCACTAAGTCCAATCTCAACGTCTACACCTATCCGCTAACCGCGACGTATTCGGGAGATGCGAACAATGCGGGCAGCACGTCCGCTGTGGTGAACCAAGTGGTAAAGGAAACGACCAGTGCGGCTACGATCAGTTCATCCGCGAATCCGTCAATCCCAGGGCAGGCAGTAACTTTCACGGCCACGATCACCTCGCCGACGGCCGTACCAACCGGCCCGGTCACATTTATGGCAGGAACAACGGTGCTGGGAACGGCTCAACTGAGCGGTGGGAAGGCAACGTTCACAACCTCCACGTTGGCTGCGGGCTCGACCACTGTCAAAGCAACTTATTACGGAGACTCGAACATCGCCGAGAGTTCAGCAGCTGTAACGCAGATCGTGCAACAGTAGAGTGAGGGAGCTGGAACGATTCGAAACAGCGCAACGGCCGGATGAGAACATCCCTTTTCTCATCACTGTTGAGGTTCACCTCATGCGGCAGAGGTCTGGGTTCCCTTTCTGTCGACGACGTTGTGCGCTGACGCCGCGGAGGAGAACAAAGATATGAGGCCTTCGACCAATGTTGGATGAGTCAGGACTGCATCGCGCAGCGCCGTGTAGGGCAGCCCGGAGATCATCGTAATCTGGACGGCGGCCAAGATCTTCGCTGGCGCCGATAGCGAAGGCCGTGAACCGGAGGATGCGATCGCTATCAGCCTCCACGAGGGGCGGGCGTTTGAAAGGTCCAGCCTTCGACGGCGTACGGCTCGATCATTGCCCTAGTTAGAACTCGTCGGACGGTCGCTGACATGTTGACAGTGACGGCGGACACAAGAATTACGATGTAACCAAACTGTATTCCGAGTGGGGTTTGGGTACAAATACCTCTCTTGGGGGCAGCAGCCTGTCTTCTGAGAGCCGCTCTACAAGTTCAACATCCTCGCCACGCTGGCGGTGCCTTACAAAGTGTTCAATGTCTGCCTCCGCCTCTCCGGCGGCCGCGGCCACAGCGGAGTTTGCGTTTGCTTTGAGCCGGGTGAGGATGGACTGCGCTTCAGGTTCGTCAATTTCACCGTTGAAGGCGGCGATAAAGCCCACGCCAGTGGCAACGGCCCAAAGCACCAGGTCGTCGCCGTGGTCCGCGAACTTCCGTAGCTGTTGTAATGCCCACTTCCAATCCTTGTCCCAGTAGCTCGCACTGATCAACGCATCCCGAATCTCGTTAAGGCTCTCGCTGGACAAAGACGCCATTATTTCTTTTCTGCTGCGACGCCGAATGTCTGCCATGTTCCCCCCTACTGTCACCTTAATCAATATGCCCGATCGCTTCTGCTGTCTAGGTTGGCTACGGTAACTTACCCCACAACCATAGCGGATGCCATTTGTTGACAATGAGTTACGACGAGATGCATTGCGGGACGTTTCAGCAGTAAAATACTGATCGTTCTTGCTCGACAGGCGAAGGGTCCTCGCCCCTTATGGCCACTCACGACAGTTCGTCTGCTGATGCGGTTCCTGCTGCGGCTCGGCCGCAAGGGCGGGAATTCCTGGATGACATTCTTCGGAGCATTCCCTTCCGAACCAGCCGTCAGTGCCAGGACCTATTGCGCTACATCGTCGAGCATAGCCTTGCAGGTTCCGACGACTCGCTTCGCGAACGGATGATCGGAATCGAAGTCTTCGGACGCGCTCCTGATTACGACACCGCTGAGGATCCAGTCGTACGTGTTCGCGCGGCGGACGTCAGAAAACGCCTGGCGCAGTATTATCAAACGCAAAAGAATTTGACCGGTCAGTGGAAGATAGAGATCCCGACCGGATCATACAGGGCGCAGTTTCATCGTCCCGAGGGTGCCGTATCTCAAGTTGCCACGGCTGCGGACGTAACCCACCCGAGCAGTGAAGCAATCGCTTCCCAGCACCCAGAGCGACTGATTGGGAATACACGATTCCGCAAAAGAAACTTGTTCTGGGCCACTGGTGCAGCAATCCTGCTCGCCGCCCTGTTCTCCAGCCTGAGGCTACCTCAGCCCACGACAACCCCCACCGTTAACGCCCTCGACCTCTTCTGGGGACCAGTTTTGGAGAACCCCAGACCGGTGTTCGTGTGCACGGGCAGCAATTCTGTTTATGTTTTATCGGCGAAGGCGATCAAGAAATATAAAACCGCGCACTCGCACGGGCATGACGCGACTACGAACTCTGAGACGGTCGTGCCACTCGAAGAATTAAAGAACCTTTCGGGTGATGATTTCATTCCGGTGAAAGACAGGTTCCTGACTACCGGGGACGCATCGGCGACTGCGCAGATTTCATCGCTTCTCACCTCGCGCCATCACCCCTACGACCTGAGGTTTGGCACTGATCTCTCGTTCGGCGACCTGCGTAATAGTTCCGCGGTCTTAATCGGAGCCTTCAACAACGGCTGGACGCTTAACATGACCGACAATCTCCGATTTGTCTACGAATCGGGCGATTCGCCACAGATGCACGTTCAGGACAGATTTGATACATCCCGCTCCTGGTGGCCGAAGTTCTTAGGCGAGAAGGACAGTGAAGACTACGCAATTGTCTCCCGCATTCTGGACTCGAAGACGGGGAGCGTCCTCGTGATCATCGCCGGTCTTACGCATCGTGGCACTCAAGCCGCAGGTGATTTCACCACGAATCCTGGGCTAGTTGCGGAATTCATAAAGCAAGCACCCAAGGACTGGAGCCGCAAGAACCTGCAGATCGTGCTCCACACCAACGTTGTGAACGACATTCCCGGATCGCCAACTGTCGTCGCGTCGTATTCCTGGTAGGTCCCAAGAAATAATCTTGGTTCAGATTTGGTTTATTGCTATTGATTCAATCTCCCGCCAACGCCCTGTAATGCTGAAGAGAGTGTGTGTCCTTCATCAACTCAAACATCAACTCAAAAAATGCCTGTGATGTCGAAAAATCGCCATCGCCCTCATTGACCCGGACTATGAGCATAAAGGCCTGGCTGCAACAACTAGCCACCTTCCGCTAACGCGTTCTGATCTGAAGTTCAGTCTCGGTGGCACTGTCGGGTATCAGGATATGGAGGGCATGTTTTGGGGCGTCGTAGGTGGTTTTGAGCTGGGCGGTGCTGCCAGAAAGGGTTGCGCCGGCCGGCTTTGAGGGCCAGTCGTAGATTACAACTTCTACGGTTTTCCACCATGGGGTGTAGGAGCCTTGACGCGCGGCGAAATGGACGCGCACCGAGTTTCCGTCTGACTGGCAAGTGAAGGTCTGGCGCAGAAAGTCGCCGTGCTGGTAGCGAAAGGTGTGGCCGTCGTCGAGGTAGAGCGAGCCGGCGCACTCCTCGCCGGGGTAGATGCGAAGTTCCAGCGGACCGACGGGGGTTTCGTCCGTGCTCTGGATGAGTGGCTGGAGCGGCAGGATGCTTCCTCCTCGGACATATACAGGTAAAGTGTCAAGTACCGGATGAATTTTGGTTGTGGCTGCGGAGTTGGATCCCGCGCCACCGGTGACAATATCGACATTCGAAGGTGCTGGGGGAGGAGTGGCAGTCTTGAGGCCGGTCCAGAAGTCGTACCACTGACCTTTTGGGAACGAGACGGTGTAATCGTCGAGTGTCTCAGCGAATGGGGGTGGAGCGATCAGCAGGCTCGACCCCAGAAGGAACTCGGTGTCGAGACCCGCGAAGGCTGACTTCGATGGCGCGAGGACCTCGGGAAATTCAACGAATATGGGACGCATCATCGGAATACCGGTACGCGCGGCCTCGTCTGCAAGGGTGTAGATGAACGGCAGCAGACGATAGCGGGTTTCGATGTAGCGGCGGCGAATGGCTTCCTGCTCTGGGCCGTTGACCCAGACTTCGTGGGGCAGAGTTCCCTTCTCCGCGTGATCGCGATAAAACGGATTAAAGGCTGCAATCTCGACCCATCGCGTAAGCAGATCCGAGGGTGGCGTGTGGGCGAATCCGCCGACGTCGGCACCGACAAAAGAAATGCCGCTGAGTCCGAGGTTGAGGAGCATCTGGGTGGCGAGGCGGAGGTGGTTCCAGGTAGCGGAATTGTCGCCGGTCCAGGTGAAGCCGTAGCGCTGCCCTCCTGCGAAGGTCGCGCGGGTGAGGACGAAGGGACGTTCGTCGGGGCGCAGTTTGAGGAGGCCCTCATAGGTGCCGCGGGCATTTTCGAGTCCAACGATATTGTGAATCTCCGCGTGCGTGGCGGTGCGGGTCACGAAGCCGGGCTCTTCGATGCGGTGAACGCAATCGAGGGGCATAGTCTTGCCGGGTCCGTCGAAGACCGCGGGCTCGTTCATATCATTCCAGAAGCCGGCAACGCCGTCGTGGACGAAATCCTTGTAGAGACCGCCCCACCAGTCGCGGGTACGAGCGCGGGTGAAATCTGGAAAAACGGCGGGGCCGGGCCAGACGACACCGATGAATTCGCTGCCGTCGGGATTCCTTACGAAGTGATCGCCGGCCTCGCCGGTGTCGTAGGGCGCATAGCCCTGGCCGGGGGCATGAGCAATGTGGAGGTCAGTGATGGTGACCAGATGGAAATGTTGCTTGCGGAGATCGGAGACCAGCGTGGGAAAATTCGGGAAGGTAGTTGGATCGACGGTGAAGGGCCGATTCTTGTACTGGTAATCGATGTCCAGATAAAGCACGTCGGAAGGAATCTTGTCCGCGCGAAGGCGGTCGGCGATCTCCCGGACTTTGGATTCCGGAGTATAGCTATAGCGCGACTGCTGGAAGCCAAGCGCCCAGAGTGGAGGCAGTGGAGGTGTTCCAGTGAGGTAGGCATATGCCTCGAGAACCTGTTTCGGCGCGGGGCCGTAGATCAAGTAGTAGTCGAGTGGGCCGCCCTCAGCGCCAAAGGAATAGGAGTCACGCGACTGCTTGCCGAAGTCGAACCAAGTGCGCCAGGTGTTGTCGAGGAAGAGCCCGTAACTGCGGCTGCTATTGATACCCATAAAGAACGGGATGCTTTTATAGATGGGGTCGGTGGATTCATGGAAACCAATGTCAGTGTTCCACAGAGTGTATGCCTGATTTCTGCGGTCGAAAGAACCGGTTTTGTCCCCGAGGCCGAAGTAATGCTCGTCAGTGGGCATCGTCTTATAGACGGAGAAACCCTTGGCAAGGAAGGTGGCGGCGCGACCGACAGCGTCGGCGGAGATTATGTTGCCAGCGAGATCGCGAACGACGAAGCGGAGAGGAGCGCGCTCAACGCGGACGTCGAGCGCTGCGGTACGGAAGCCGATTGAGGCGGAGTCTGAGGTCGGCTGCACGTCGACAGATTGGCTGCGGGGTGCGGAAAGAACTGCCCAGGAAGCGTCCTCGGGGAGAGAACCATCGGGGGTGATGCGTATGCGGAGGATGTCGTCGCGGAGCGCGATGATGCGCAAGGTTGCGGTACCCGCCTGAATCTGAATGCCGTCGCGCAGGGACTGGGCACTGGTTATGGTTTCGATCGCGATCGGGGAGCGTGATGTGGGGACCGTCTGTGCTTGTGCGGAGACGGCGACGGAGACGATGGCGAAGAACAAAACACGGAATCGTTGACGTGAAGTGGAGGCCATAGTTGTCGGAGAAGTTTTAAACAGGCAACATCATACCTCAGCGGGACCGGTGGGTTAGGAAGGGGGAAATACGATTTTCGGGTGGAAGAGGGTTCCGGCGACGCGGGTAGCGATGGCGATGAGGTCGCGCTGTCCCTCGAAGACTTTTATTTGGGGAGAGCGGGAGTGGTCGGGGAGATTGATGGGGCGTCCGCTGCGGATGCGGGCGGCGGTGGGGTCATCGGCGGTGACCGAGGGGAGGTGGGGGAGGAGTTGGCGTGGGTGGATGAAGAGGGCGGTTATGGCATCTGCGAAAGCAGGTTCCCCTCGGCGCGCTTCGCTTACTCGGGGCAGGCTCTCCGCTTCGCTTCCCTTTCCCTTCGGGAAAGCAAAGCTTCGGTCGGAATGACAAACTTTTTCTGAAGCTTCGATTTCTTCGTGAGATTGATAACTGCCAGCCTTGTTTCCCGCCGCCTTTCGATCGAATTTGAGAGTTTCGATTTCTTCGAGGGTGTGGGATTGTGAGATGTCGAATTCAGCGACGGCGGTGCGGCGGAGGGATTCGAGATGGGCTCCGCAGCCGAGGCGCTGGCCCATTTCGTGGGCGATGGAGCGCATGTAAGTTCCGGAGGAGACGCGGGCGCGGAAGTGGGCGCGGTCGGCGTCGAGGGAGAGAATGGAAAATTCTTTGATCTCCACTTGAACTGGTTTGAGGACGACCTCTTGTTGTTTTCTTGCCAGTTTGTAGGCAGGGACGCCGTGGATTTTTTTGGCGGAGAATGGCGGCGGGGTCTGCGCGATGAGGCCGACGAATTGGGCGGCGAGGTTTTGGAGTTGATCTAAATTCAGGTCAGTGCCCGGGGCCGGACAGACGAGGGCGGCTGTCCCCACGTATGGCTGAATGGGGTCACCATCGGCGTCGTAGGTGTTGGTGGCGAAGCCGAAGCGGATGACGCCTTCGTAGGTTTTTTCAGAGGCGATGTAGAACTGGGCGAGGCGGGTGAGGCTGCCGGTAACGAGTGGGAGCACGCCGGTAGCGAGCGGGTCAAGGGTGCCGAGATGTCCGATGGAGCGCTGGCCGAGAATGCGGCGCATGCGGTTGACGACGTCGTGCGAGGTGAAGCCACGGGGCTTGTCGAGGATGATGACGCCATTCATGAGAAGATTGGAAAATTGGGCGATTGAGCAATCGGGTCATTGGGCAATTGAAAATCGCTTCCAACATAGCTTCAGGTTTCCCATTGCCCGATCACCCGATCGCTCAATTACCAAGTTAACAGATTACTTATGCTTCCTATTCGCGATGATCAGCCTCGATATAGCACGCCGTGGATAACGCGTTTTCTGATTGCGCTGAACCTGCTGATATTTTTTTTTGAAGCGACGCTGGACCGCCGCAGCCTGAGTGTTTTGATCAGCCAGTTTGCATTGGTGCCGTCACATGTGGCGGCGTTTCTGGCAGGGTCTCCGCGGTTCCCGCTGGCGGTGATCGCGGTTCCCTTCTTGACCTCGATTTTTCTGCACGGGTCCTGGATGCATGTGATCGGCAACATGTGGTTTCTGTATATCTTTGGCGACAATGTCGAGGACTATCTGGGGCACTTCAAATACCTGGTGTTTTATTTACTGACCGGGGTGCTGGCGATGGCGACGCACGTTCTGGTGAATTTGCATTCGACGGCGCCGGCACTGGGAGCGAGCGGAGCGATTGCGGGGGTGCTGGGAGCCTACTTTGTTTTGTATCCCAGGTCGCGAGTGCTGACGTGGTTTTTTGTGTTTGTGCTGTGGGTGCCGGCGTGGATCATCCTGGGATATTGGTTTGTGCTGAACTTTCTGAGCGGGACGGCAACCGCCTTGGCGGTGCAGAAGCAGAGCATGGGAGGAGTGGCGTTCTGGGCGCATGTGGGCGGATTTATTTCGGGGGCGCTGCTGGTGAAGGTGTTTGGGGAGCGGAGGATGAGGTATCCGTACTCGGTGGGGTGAGGAACGCCAGGCGGTTGAATTGGAACGACAATAAGCTTCTTTCGCCCCGCTGGGGCTTGTTTCCCAGCCTCTTCTTGACCCACGGCCTGCGCCGTGGGCTGCATTCTTGCGCCGCTTCGCGGCTAAGTGCTAATGCGTCCCTAGTGCGGCAAGGCGCGATTATTTCTTGGGGCGCGATTCCGGGGGGACGAGGCCGGCGACGCGATAGTAGACCGCGAGCTGGCCGTAGTGTTCGCCGGAGTGTTCGATGAAGCCGTAGGCGGAATCGGAGATGCGGTAGAGCTTGTGCTCGAAGGGATCAACGATCAGGTCTGACATTCCTTTATCGCCCTTGGATTTGATGGCGGCGGCGCCATCGGCAAAAGCCTTTTTTACGAAGGCGACAATGTCAGCTTTGGTTTTGAATTGATCGCGTTTGGGATCTTCTGCGGCAGGCGGTTTCTTGCCCATGACCGGCTCGGAAAAGAAATAATTTGCGTTGGCGGCGTGGAGAAGTTGCTCGGCGAAGCTGCGCTGGGCAGGGGTGGGTTTGAAGTCGTATTTGTCTTCTGGAAAATCCTCCGCCATGGCGATGAGTTTGCGGCCGATTTCGTTCCAGGCGGCGAGCACGGCTTGCGAGGGGCTGTCGACGGGTTTTACGGCGGCCTCTTTGTTGGTGTCCTGGGCATGTGCGGGGATGGTGCTCAACGCAACCGCAATTAGGACTGCGGTGAGAAACGGCGTCTTGCTCATGGGTGGCTCCTTGCTTGTCTGTGATAGGCGAGCGCCATATTAGACGGAAATCGTTTGGGTGTAAACGGTGAAGCATCGCTTTCGCGATGATCTGCTCCGGTCGGGATGACAGAGTTGAGGAGGTTGCAGCGTACGCCAAGCGCAGCTAAATTAGGTGCGAGTTGGAGGTAAATATGAAAAAGCCCGGCCCGGTGGAATCTGGCTCTGCATCAATCGACCAGAAGATCAAGGAACTTGGGGACTGGCGCGGGAAGATGCTCGGGAAAGTGCGCGAAATCGTACACCAGGCAGATCCTGAGATCGTCGAAGAGTGGAAGTGGGCGAAAGCGACATCGCCGGGGACTCCCGTCTTTTCCCACGGTGGCATTGTTTGCACCGGAGAGACGTACAAGAGCGTCGTGAAGATGACCTTTGCCAAGGGAGCTGCGTTGAAGGATCCATCGGGTCTATTCAATTCCAGCCTCGAGGGGAATGTCAGGCGCGCCATCGATATCCACGAAGGCGACACGATCGATGAAGCGGCGTTGAAGAATCTTATCCGCGCTGCGGTGGCGCTCAATCAGAAGGGCAAGAGCAAGCCGGGGAGAAAATCCTAGCCCCTTCGACAAGCTTAGGGCGGCTTTAAACTGTTTTGCGTTGAGTTATAGAAGTCCTGCGGTGGGGAGAATTTCGAGGATTTCGACGGTGGCGTTGGCGGGCAATAGGATTGCATTCGCGACGGCTTGGGCGATGGTGGCGGGGGACATCATTTTTTTGCGGGGGGCTTGAGGCCAGAAGGAGTTCCAGATTTCTGTGTCGGTGGCTCCGGGCATGAGGGCGATGACGCGGACGCCTTTGGGGCGGAGTTCTTCGCGGAGGGTGTTGGTGAGGCCGAGGGCTCCGTGTTTGGAGGCGACGTAGGCGGCGGATCCGGCGAAGGCGCGGTTGGCGACGATGGAGAGATTATTCACGATGGTGGCGCCGGACTTCATCATAGGGAGCGCGGCTTGGGTGACGAGGAACATTCCCGTCAGGTTAGTGTCGATGACTTCTTTCCAGACTTGCGGGGGAAGTTTGTCGACGGGAAAATTTGGGTGAGCGATGCCGGCGTTGTTGATGAGGATATCGAGGCGGGAGAATTTTTTGCGGATGGCGCGGAAGAGATCGTCGATCGACTGGGGATCGCGGAGGTCGCAGGGGTGAGCGAGGATTTTGATTTTTGCCGGGGCCAGTTCCCTGCTGGCTCGGTTCAGGGCTTTTTCATCGCGGCCGGTGAGGACTAAGTTGCAGCCTTCGGCGGCGAGGGCGCGGGCGATGGCGAGGCCGATGCCGCGGGTGGCGCCGGTGATGAGAGCGACTTGGTTGTGGAGTTTTCGAGTAGAGAGTCGTTGGGCCACGTGTCCATCTTACAGAATCCAATTCAAAATTAAGAGCAAGGTCAACGGCAACGGACAGGAGTGTCCGTTCCGCACGGCCCCGATAAACGCCGGTAATTCCACGAGCAAAAAAAGATGAAACGCGAGAGATCCTTCGGCGCAAAGAACGCGCCTCAGGATGACAAGTAAGGTCAAAAGCGACGGACAAGAGTGTCCGTCCCACACGGGCATTGCCGGCTAAATGCCGTTGGGGCGTTGGCGGATTAGGGAGAGGAATTCTTGGCGGGTTTCGTTCTCGTTGCGGAAGCAGCCGAGCATGGACGAGGTGACGGCGGCGGAGTGTTGTTTTTCGACGCCGCGCATCATCATGCACAGATGGCGGGCTTCGATGACGACGCCGACGCCTTGAGGCTCGATTACTTTCTGGATGGTTTCGGCGATCTGGGTGGTGAGGCGCTCCTGGATTTGCAGGCGGCGGGAGAAGAGTTCGATGAGGCGCGGGACTTTGCTTAGGCCGATGACTTTGCCATTGGGGATGTAGGCGACGTGGACTTTCCCGAAGAATGGCAGCATGTGGTGTTCGCAGAGGCTGAACATTTCGATGTCTTTGACGATGACCATCTCGTCGTAGGAGACGGTGAAGAGCGCGCCTTTGAGCAAGGCCTCGGGATCTTCGGTGTAGCCGCGAGTGAGGAACTGCATGGACTTGCGAACGCGTTCGGGGGTAAGGAGCAGGCCTTCGCGTTTGGGGTCTTCGCCGAGGCGGACGATCATTTCCTGGACGAGGTCTTCAAAGCTGGCGCTGGTGAGGGTGTTTAGTTCTCTGGTCTGGTCTTCTTTGGTTTGGTCCATGGGGCCTGGTTTCATAGGTTCGTAAGCGGACTTCCCTTCTTGCGAATGAGTCGGGCACTTAACAATTGCATAGATCCTTCGGCGCAAAGAACGCGCCTCAGGACGACAAGTGTTTAATGCCTTAATTCTTTCCCACCAACGTACTCAAAAGAATTCATCATAGTCTCTTCGATGCGCACTCTTTCCAGATGCGCGTGAGTGAAGCCGCGCTGCAAAATTTCGTAGATCTGGATGCAGAGGTTTTCCGTAGTGGGAACCTGCTTAGAGAACTCCGGCAGCGTGTTTAGATTCTCATGGCCGTATCTTGCGAGCACTTCCCTTTCGATGAAAGCGTCGAGATCGGTGAGGTTGCAGACCATTCCGGTGTGCGAGTCGACCTGGCCGCTGACGGTGACTTCGATGGTGTAGTTGTGGCCGTGGCCATGAGGGTTGTTGCATTTGCCGTAGGTGGATTGGTTTTCTGTGTGCGACATCGCATCGCTGTGGAGGCGGTGAGAGGCGGAGAAGAGATAGCGGCGGGAGAGGTGGGCTTTCATTTGCCAGGCTCGGTCTCGTGAGGCATGGACGTCAAAATCTTTACCACAGAGGACACTGGGGAACACAGGGTAGAGCTTTTTAGGGGGATCATGCTTCACCGTAGAAATCGACGAAGAGGTCGGGGGTTTCGTAGAGGCGGACGCGGTGCAGTTTCGCGGCCGACAGTTTGGGGACGAGGCGATGCCAGATGGCGATCGCGATGTTTTCGGTGGTGGGGATCTGATGGAGAAATTCCGGGACCTCTTTGTTGAGGAAGCGGTGGTCCATGGCTTCGAGGACTTCACGGTGCATGATTTCTTTGAGCTGCTTGAGATCGACGACGAAACCGGAGCGCGGATCGACTTCGCCTTTGACCGTGACTTCAAGGGTGTAGTTGTGGCCGTGGCCGTGCGGGTTATTGCATTTGCCGAAGATGCGGCGGTTTTCCTCCGGAGTGAAATCCGGGTTGTGATAGAGGTGCGATGCGGAGAATTCAGCTTTGCGCGTGAGATAGACCATAAAAATCAGTGGGCAGTGGGCAGTGGACACCTTTCGTCGGAATAGGAGCGGCCTTTCCAGGGGACGCTGCCGTTGGCGTGCGCACGAGCCGAGCGCAGTAAGAGATAGGAGAACATAGAAAGGCCGAAGACGGCGAGAAGGTTCGAACTCCAGGAAAAATGGGCACGAACGATTCGCTTGAAAAAGAAAACACATAAGACAACGGCGAGCACGGCCACCGCTGCGGCGGGCCGCCAGTGCTGACGCATGGCGCCGGCGATGGCGATCGCGATAGTGAAAACGATCAACACGAATTCGATGGCGCGGAGCACGGCGAGGCGGAGTGGTGCGCGAAACAGGAGGGCAAGGTTTTTGGTCCAGCCTTCGCGAAGTTGGTCGTAGTTGCGGTACATGCGGGCGCGGACGGCATCGGCGCCGTAGCGAAAGAAGATTTTTCTGCCCGATCGCTTCACCGAGCGGGCGAGGGCAACGTCTTCGAGAAGGCAGGATGCGATGGCGGCGTGACCTCCGACGGCGTCGTAGGCTTCGCGGGCGATGAGGATGTACTGGCCGTTGGCCGCGGCGGCGGAGGACTTCGGATTACTTACCAGCGAGGGACGATAGTTGGCGGCGAGTTCGGCGAAGATCACGGGCATGACCGCTCTTTCCCAAAAAGTTTTTACGATCTGCTTGGGCGAATAAGAGAGCATGGCGGCGTGGTGACGGTTGGCTTCTTCGATAGCGCGGGCCAGGGATCCGCGGCGGTGGATGGTATCGGCATCGGTGAAGAGCAGCCACTGGGCGCGAGCGGATTGAGCTCCAGTGGTGACGGCGTTATTCTTGCCGGTCCAGCCCGGAGGAAGCGGGCCGGCATCGATGACTCGAACCCCGAGGTCGGAAAAAGAGGAGGCGATATCGCGGGTGCGGTCGGTGGAATGATCGTTCACTACGATGACTTCGAAGGAAACGTCTTCTTGAGAAACAATGGACAAAAGGCAGGTGCCGAGGCAGAGTTCTTCATTGCGCGCCGGAATGATCACGGAGACGGCGGGCGGAGTGCTGGCTGTTTCTGTCGAGGACATAGGCGAAATGGACGGCAGGCTTGATAAGGAAGCGAGCCGGACGCGCGATTGTTGTGTCGCAAAGAACGCTTACTCCGGATGACAATCGGACTGCGCGGCACCTCCGAATCTATTATTATAGCTGGGTGCGACGCATCCTTCGTTCATCCAGTGCCATCGTCTCCGCTGTCATACTTTTCGCTCTTTCCGGCTGTTATAGCGGGACCAGGCCGCCACGCATTGGCAATCCTGCGCCGGATTTCACGGTGCAAGACTCCGAGCACGCGGTCACGCTGAGCCAGTTCAAGGGGCAGGTGGTGGTGCTGAATTTTTGGGCGACATGGTGTGCGCCTTGCGTGGAGGAAGTGCCGTCGCTGGTGCGCATGCAGCAGCGCATGAAGGCGAAGGGTGTAACTGTGCTGGCGGTGAGCGTGGATGTGGACGACAGCAATTACAAGCGGTTCGTAAAAGACCACTCGGTAAATCTGCTGACGGTGCGGGACGCAGACCAGAAAAGCAATGCGTTGTATGGAACGTCCAAGTTTCCGGAGACTTATATCATCGACCGCCGTGGGGTGATGAGGCGGAAGTTTATTGGGGCGGTGGATTGGACGGAGCCGGAGATTATTGATTATCTGGGGAAGCTGTAGGTTACTCAGGGGCTAAAGCCCTCGGTCTAGGGGGCCTTATCGCAGCGCTGAAGCGCTGCGCCACCCAAAAGCTCAAGCCTGCAGGCAATTTTAAATCCTTGTTTCCCCTCCACAGAGCTAGTTCAAAATCGGAGTCAAAGGCGGTCGGACAAGAGTGTCCGACCCACAGGAGCGGTGCTCCACCCATCACGATTTACAGCTTGGCGTGGCGGAGGCGCAGCGCGTTGGTGATCACCGACACGGAACTGAAGCTCATGGCGGCGGCGGCGAAGATGGGGCTGAGCAGGAGTCCGAAGAAGGGGTAGAGGATTCCGGCGGCGATGGGGACGCCGATGGCGTTATAGACGAAGGCGAAGAAAAGATTCTGGCGGATGTTGCGCATGGTGGCCTCGCTTAAATGGCGGGCGCGGAGAATGGCGGAGAGATCACCTTTCACCAAGGTGATGCCGCCGCTTTCCATGGCGACGTCGGTGCCGGTGCCCATGGCGATGCCGACATCGGCTTGGGCGAGCGCTGGAGCGTCGTTGATGCCGTCGCCCGCCATGGCGACGATTCTTCCCTGCTCCTGCAGCTTCCGGACAATTTCCAATTTTCTTTCGGGCAGGACTTCGGCTTCGAATTCGTCAATGCCGAGTTGTTTGGCGATTGATGCGGCGACGGATTTGTTGTCGCCGGTGAGCATGACGATGTGAATGTCCTCTGCTTTGAGATCGCGAAGGGCATCCGGAGTGGAGGGTTTCAGGCGATCCGCGACAACGATGGTTCCGACGTACTTGCCTCCGATGGCAATGTAGAGGGTTGTGCCGCCGAGAGTCTGCGGGGATGTGACGGCGGGGTTCTGCAAGGCTCCGACGTCGACCATCAACGAGAGATTCCCAATTGCGACCTGTCTACCATCGATTTTTCCGACGATACCTTTGCCGGTGACGGAGTGGAACTCTTGCGGCTGAGAAAGATTGAGGCCGCGCGCGAGAGCTGCGTCGACGACGGGTTTTCCCAGGGGATGTTCGCTGGCGCGCTCGAGGCTGGCGGCGAGACGGAGCAGCTCGGGGTCATCTTCGAGTTGCTTGGAGATGCTGGACAGTTGCGGCTTGCCTTCCGTCAGCGTGCCGGTCTTGTCGACGACCAGGGTGTCGATTTTTTCTAATGTTTCGAGAGCTTCGGCATTCTTGATGAGCACTCCAGCGCGCGCGCCGCGGCCTACACCGACCATGACGGCCATGGGAGTGGCGAGACCTAGCGCGCAAGGGCAGGCGATGATGAGAACGGCGACGGCGTTTACGAGAGCATGAGCGAAGCGGGGTTGCGGGCCTAGCAGAAGCCAGGCGAAAAAAGTGATGACCGCGATGGCAACGACAATGGGTACAAACCATTTGGCGACGCGATCGGCGAGACGCTGAATGGGGGCGCGGCTGCGCTGCGCTTGTCCGACGAGTTGCACGATGCGCGCCAGCAAAGTTTCGCTGCCGACGCGCTCGGCGCGCATGACGAAAGAGCCAGCGCCGTTAATAGTTGCGCCGACGACTTTGCTGTCCGGTGATTTATCTACCGGCATGGATTCGCCGGTAATCATGGATTCGCCCACGGAGCTGCGGCCTTCGAGCAGGATGCCATCGACGGGAACTTTTTCTCCGGGGCGAACACGGAGACGATCTCCGGGCTTCACTTGATCGAGGGGAATATCTTTCTCACTCTCACTGCCGTCGGCGGCGGTGACGAGGCGAGCAGTTTTGGGGCTGAGATCGAGGAGTGCGCGGATGGCGGCGCTGGTGCGGCTGCGGGCGCGGAGTTCCATGACCTGACCGAGGAGAACCAGCGTGGTGATGGCCGCGGCGGCTTCAAAGTAAACGTCGGGGTAGCCATCCATGGTTCGAAGGGATGGAGGAAAAATTTGCGGCAACAGCGTGGCCACTACGCTATATCCGTAGGCAACGCCGGTACCCATGCCGATCAGCGTGAACATGTTGGGGCTGCGATTGACGAGGGAGGTCCAGAAGCGCTGGAAGAACGGCCATCCGCCCCAGAGGACGACGGGGGTAGAGAGAGCGAGTTCCAGCCAAGTTAAAGTCGCGCCGGGGAGGAGTCCGTGGAACGACATCTTCCAGAACATGGAGGCCATCGCGATTGCCATCAGCGGCACGGTCAGCGCGAGGCTGATCCAGAAGCGCCGGGTCATGTCGTGGAGTTCGGGATTTTCTTCGGCCGCCGCTGTGACGGTGCGAGGTTCGAGCGCCATGCCGCAGATGGGGCAGGAACCGGGCGCGGAGCGGACGATCTCCGGGTGCATGGGGCATGTGTATTCGAGCCGCGGTTGGGCGACCGGGACTTCTGGTTCGAGGGCCATGCCGCAGGAGGGGCAGGCACCGGGCTTGCTCTCGCGGACCTCGGGACACATGGGGCAGACGTAGGCGGTGGAGGGCTGGGTCTTAAGTGTGGGGGGCGGCGGCGGTGCGGGAGGCTTGGCCGACGCGCCGCCGAGCGTCACCAAGCCGGAGGGCGCGCTCGGCGATTTCGGTTGGAGAAATTTCGCGGGGTCGGATTTGAATTTTTCCGCACAGGATGCGCAGCAGAAGTAGTAATTTCTTCCGGCGTGGACATGGACATATTTCGTGGAGGCGGGATTTACGTTCATTCCGCAGACGGGATCGAGTTCAAGGGCGGGCGCCGAGTTGGACATAAATTTTGGACGATTATGACGAAAGCTGTCGAGCTGCGCTCGACCGGACAGCCGAGGGCGGCTGTCCCCACATGAGTTTCTCCAATCGTAACCACCAAGCGCGTTCAATACGCTTTAGTTGTTCGATGGGCGATGCTTTATATTTGATTCAGTCAACGCAGGGGCGTCTGAGTTAACCTGTATTCATCTGCACACGAGGATTATCCCATGACTTATTTGGAAGTAGTGTTTCGCTACGGGGCGGTGCCGGGCGAGAGCGCGTTGCGGGCGATCGATGGTATGCGAGAAGTGTACGGAGTGCGCAGGGTGCAGTTTAACGACCAAGAACGAACGGTGCGAGTGGAGTTTGACGCTTCGAGGTTAAAGACGGAGGCAGTAGCTCGATTGTTGCGGCAGGCGGGAATGGATGTGCGAGAGCCTTTGGCGCTCGCGTGAAAACCGAAGGACAGCCGGGGAGGGCTTGCCGACGGGGGAGGCAAATGCAAAGGGGCGCCCAAGAAAACCTCTGGCCGAAGTTCTTCTTGGAGCGCCCCGTTGCGCGCCACTTCGTCTGGCTCTACTAAAGCACATGACGTGCCGTTCTGTAAGTTATTCAAACTAGGACTATATGGCTGCACGGGTTGCGTAGGAATTGCTCTGGAGGGAGCAAGATTTACGTCGCTGAGTGTTTATTGCCCGGGCGGATGCCGAGCTGGCTGTGGAAAAGCGCGGAAAAACCATGGACCACGAAGGACGCTAAGTATCACGAAGGTTTTGGTGTGAGTTGTTTCCTAAAAACGCATGTTGGATGACAATCCAATTGCATCACTACTCCTCTTTAACTCTTCGACGGCGAAGGTTCGCGGCAATTGAGAACTTCCGCTATAATTCTGGAGAAGTTTTCCTGCCGAATCATGATCTGCGCCCTTAGCTCAGCTGGATAGAGCGTCTGGCTACGAACCAGAAGGTCGGGAGTTCGAATCTCTCAGGGCGCACCATTCTTTCGGCAACTTGCTGCTTCTCTTTTCTCCTCTCTCCTCCCTCTCCTTTTTTTCTTTTTCTCTTTTTACTTTTTTTCCTCTTTAATTATTTTCTACGTACTATTGAGCGGCATTCTGGTCTCGGCAAGTGATATCTCGCGTGGTGCGGAGTGGGGGTGCGCTGGCAGATTTCTGCTAATCTTGCTTCACCCTGTTGTTTTGTTATCGACCGGATGGCTTTCCGGAAATCGGGTTAGCGAGCTATGGCGAAGATTGTGGGGCAGGAGATGTCTGTGCTGTCGTCGTCGAAGAGCGGGTTGGCTTATTTGACGGCCAACGATTGGGCGCTGGTGGCGGATAAGGCGAACCGGCTTCAGTTCAAGGACGGGGCGGTGCTGATTCAGAAGGGTAAGAAGGCAAATGGAGTTTATCTGCTGCTGAAAGGGTCGGCGCGGGTGGTGATTCCCCTCCAGGCTTCGCGGATGCTGGGAGCAGGCGAAATTTGCGGAGAGATGTCGTTTCTGGAGGACTCGCCAGCCAGCGCCAGCGTGATTGCCGAAGGCGAAGTCGAGGCCTATCATCTGGACCGGCCTGCATTGCAGAATCTGTTCGAATTGTATCCGCACCTGGGATCGCGCTTCTACCGGTCGGTGGCTACGAATCTGTCACACCGTCTGAGGGAGCTGATCGGGTCGGGGTCGGAACTGCCAAGTGCCGCGCGGAAACCGCTGGCGTAGGAACGGGGATCAAGTTTCTAAGGTGCGGGGTCTTCTTTGAGGGTGGATTGGTCGGTTGCGACGGTCCAGCAAGGGATACGAGAGAGGCGTGGAAATCTAAGGCGGGAATCCTTTTTGCAAATGCCCAGGGCGTATATGTTCTTGCGAAGCGGCGGGCTGGTGGACTAGACTGCGAAGCCGTGAAGGATTGCAACCTTGTCCCTGGGGCTGTTCCAGTCTGTATGTTGTTGGGTTGGCTATAGTTGGCGGGCTTCGTTAGGGGCCAATTCCCGGGAACAACCGCAAAAGGACCGTAATAGTGTGCACGGCTTTGCAGTTTCACATTGGGAACACCTGCCGAAAGATGATTTAACTTATGTATTATCAGGTGGTTATGTTTTGTTCCAGTTTGGCATCCAGGGTGCTCGTATGGGAAGTGCGGAAGCATAGCGCGCCACCGCCGGAGGAGGCCTGTAGCCTCCAAAGACATTTAAGAAAACCAGAAAAAAGGTATTTGGATTCCAGGAGGAAGTAAATATGAAGCGGATAGTATGGTTGGCTATTCTGTCGCTGGCTTTGCCAGTAGCAGCTTTTGCAGGAAGTACCACGATCGACTATACAAACCATGGCGGCACACTCACGGGCAGCGATGCGGGCTTAACGCTCACTGGATCCCTGTTGGTGGCAGTTGCTCCTTTTGCCGGAGATCCCGATGGCATAGACGGAAAACTCGGGACCGTGAGCTTTTCGACTGGCGCATACGTGAGCACCAGCGGGAACGTCGCGACCTTTATGGGCGGGAGCGGCACGAGTTTCACGATTGCCGGCAACGGGAGCGATGGCCTTCCCAATGGAACGATCTTCAGCGGGAGCTTCACTGGACCGGTCACTTTGACGTTTAAAGGCACGCTGTCCAATGGTGGCAATATCTACCAGCTCGTGGGCACGCTTAACGGAACTTTGAATGGTCAGCAAGCCGCCGGCATGACCTTCGAAACCTACGTTTTCAGCGGAGTGAATGGCTGGATGGGGACGTCGCAAACAGGAAGCGGCGACACCTTCCTCGCCCCTGTTCCGGAACCGGGAACACTTGGATTGCTGGGAACTGGGTTAGTTGGTCTGGCTGGTGTTATTCGCAAGAAATTCAAGGCATAAACTGAATCTATCCGCCTCACGGAGCCCCGCGTCAAACGCGGGGCTTTCGTTTTTGTGGTAAAGGATGGATCCGTGCCCTAGGCACTCTTCTCTTAGCCGGCGCGGGGGGATTTCATGACGCACGAAAGATTACGGCGGTAACTCCCAAGCAGCGATTACCGTTGACCCCCATGGGTACGCCTCCTTACATTCTCCAGAGGGGGTCGTATGAAAGATATTCATGAGGTGTTGCGGCAGAAGCAGACCAAGTACGCCCAGCTGGGCAAGCAGATCGAGATGCTACAGCAGGCGGCGGAGAAGCTGCGAGAAGTGGCTCCCTTGCTGGCGGAAAACGACGACGAAGACAATGCGGTTTTGATGGAAGGCGACGACGGTGGATCGCATTCCGACGCAATGGCGGCAAAGGCATCGGGTGGTTCAGGAACAGCTGCGAAAGGTGGCCGTTCTACGGCGCCGCGCTGGCCGTAATCCCGCCAGTAGTGCGCGAAAGATCTAGTTATGAGCCTCTTGGCGCTGCTGGTTTCCGGTGACGATTCCGCTTCCGAAATCCTGGCCCGGGTTTTGCCGGGATATGGGATCGCGGTGGAACGGTTCAGTGACCTTGCAACCGCCATTGACCGGTGCCGGCAGCAGAGATTCGATACTTTCATTGTTGACTTCGAGGATCCGAAGGCTGCGGAAGAGGTATTGGAAGAGACACGACGGTTGAATTCTGGAGTTCGACCGGTTACCGTGGCCCTGGTCGCAGAACCCTCCCGGGTACGCGATATTCTTAGCGGCGGCGCGCACTTCGTGCTATACAAGCCGCTCTCCGAACAAAAAGCTAAAGCTGGATTGCGGGCGGTGGCCGCGTTGTTGAATCGTGAACGCCGCCGGTCGCACCGGGTTCCGGTGCAAGCGCCGGTGGAGTTGCTTCTGCCGGACAAGGGTCCGGCGGATGGAATTCTGCTTGATCTGAGCGAGACGGGAATGGAAGTGCTTACGGCGGAGCCGCAGGTTGCCGGATCGCTGCTGCAGTTTCGCTTTCAACTAACCGATGGAAGCGTCACCGTAAACGCGCATGGACAGACGGCATGGGCGAATCCAAACGGGCAGAGCGGAGTACATTTTCTTGAGCTGGATGAAGCGACGAAGGCTCAACTGAAAGCGTGGGTGCAGGCCGCCTCAGGAAACAATGGTGCGGGCGCGGAGGAGATGGTTCCACACTGCAAACTAACGGATTTGAGCTTAGGCGGCTGTTACCTAGAGAGCGATTCGCCTTTTCCGGAAAGCGCAATGATCGATATTTGCCTGAAGACGGAAGAGATCGCAGTGCACATCGAAGGGCTGGTGCGGGTTGCGCATCCGGGGCATGGGATGGGAATCGAGTTCCCTTCCCGAACGCCGGAGCAACGGGCCAGAGTAGGAGATCTGATTGGCTTGCTGCGCAGCTCTCCGCAATCCATGCTCGATCTGATTGTTTCTCCGCGCTCGCTGCGAGCGGACATGAGCGAGTTCGAAGATCCGAGTAAGCGGGCGGAAGACAATGCGGAAGACGTGGAAGATCCGCTGGTTGATCTGCTGCGACGAGGAACGGCGCTGGATCAGGATGAATTTCTGGGCGAACTCCGCCGCCAGCGATCTGGCGAGGGCGTGGAGTCGGAGGCTTAGTTTCCGCTGAGCGGATTCAAGGTTGGTTCTCTTGACTCGCTCTCTTTATTGCCTTCCTTTCCTTCCTTTTTGGGTTTCCCTTCCCACCACTTCTCGACCACTCCGCATGAACAATAATTCCGCCGATGTCGACTGAGAACATCCGTGCGCGGTTGTGGGGCTTGTGCGAACATGTACAGCGACACGTATCGAGCGTTTGAACTGGCGGAGAGAAACTGGCGGCGACCTTACAATCTGGGCAGGAGCGCGATCCCGCATCGCCCCTTGGCTTACGCAAGGAACCGAGAAAGCGCCTGGCATGGATGCCCATGGCCTTGATTGCGGCGGCGGCCTTCGCGGTGGAAGTTCCCTTCTTTTTTTTCGGTACACCTTCCGGGCACGATGTGGAATTCCATTTGTATTCATGGCTGGAAGTTCTGGGGCAATGTAAGCAGGGGATTTTTTATCCGCGCTGGGCGGCGTGGGCGCACTTTGGCTATGGCGAGCCGCGCTTCATTTTTTATCCTCCGGCATCGTGGACAATGGGTGCGGCGTTGAGCGTGGTTTTTCCGTGGACATTAGTTCCCAGCATTTACGTTTGGCTGGCTCTGGTGGTGGCGGGCGTTTCGATGTTTTATCTGGCGGGGCAATGGCTGGAGTGGCGCGATGCAACTTGTGCCGCGGTTTTGTATGCGGTGAATCCCTACCATCTGGTAATTGTTTACTGGCGCAGCGCTTTTGCCGAGCTTTTGGCCAGCGCGTTGCTGCCGCTGTTGTTGCTGCTAATTTTGCGGGTGGGTGAGAAAGACAGGCGCGTCATGGTGCCTCTGGCGCTGGTGCTGGGGGGCGCGTGGCTGATCAATGCGCCTGCGGCAGTGATGCTGCATTACTCGCTGGCATTGCTAATGGTGGTGGGTTTGTGGATGCGGCCTCCGCCAAGGGTTCTGCTGGTCGGAATGGGGGCGGTGCTTTTGGGCGGAGGGCTGGCTGCGTTTTATTTGTGGCCGGCGATTTACGAACAACGTTGGATCAATATTGCGCAGTCTGTTTCCGCAGGGTCGACACCGCTGGATAATTTTCTGTTTGTTCACACTTCGGATGCAGAGCACGACGCGTTCAACCGGCTGATTTCGTGGGTGGCGCTGGCGGAAATCGGGTTGACGATGGCCGCGGCGTGGGCGGCGCGCGGCTGGCTGAATAAGAATCGCGCGCTCTGGTATTCGCTGGTGATCTGGGCGGGAGCTTGTGCGGTGCTCATGTTTTCATTCTCCAGTCCATTGTGGAGTGTTCTACCCAAGTTGCGATACATGCAGTTTCCCTGGCGATGGCTGTTGTGCATGGGTATTCCTTTTAGTCTGCTGACGGTACTTGGATTCAGGAGATGGACCTCGCGAGTGGCGCTGTATGTTGCGATGCTGTGCCTGCTGGGATTTGTATGGCATCACTTTCAGGCTCCGTGGTGGGATACAGCGGCGGACCTGCGCGAGATGCAGGAGAATATGGCCACCAGCGTGGGTTATGAAGGGACCGACGAATATACGCCGGTGGGAGCGGATGGTTCGTCGGTGGACAAGGATGCGCTGCGCGTTGTTGTGGAAGGGCCGGCGCGGGCGGCGATTCGGGTTTCGCAGTGGAAACCGGAAGTGAAAGTGTTAAGCGCGGAAATGTCGGCAGCGGATAATCTGGCGCTGCGTTTATTTGACTATCCGGCGTGGCAGGTGGAAGTGAACGGGCGGCAGGTGCAGGTTGGCATGCGCGAAGGGACGGGCCAGATGCTGGTTCCGGTAGAGGCAGGTACGAATCAAGTGCAGATTCGTTTTGTTCGCACCTGGGATCGAGCGGCGGGAGGGTGGATTACAGCGCTGGCTGTCTTGTTTGCGATTGTGCTCTGGTTCAGGAAGGCGAAATTGGTTTCGCCGTCTCTGTGATCGAGTTATTGAACGCAATGCGAAAGATTCTGATTGCGACATCGAATGCCGGCAAGCTGCGAGATTTTGCCGGGGCAGCGGTGCGGCATGGAGTTGAGATGGGGGGAGTTCCGGGATTCGCTTCCCTTCCGAGCGTGGTGGAGGATGGGCTGACCTTTGAGGCGAATGCGCGCAAGAAGGCGGAGGAGTATAGCCGGTATGTTCCTGGTGAAATTGTGGTCGCCGATGATTCGGGCTTAGAGATTGACGCGCTGAACGGCGCTCCCGGAGTGCACTCGGCGCGATATGCCGCTCCCGAACTGCAGAATAAGGAACCACACGAGGCCGATGCGAATACCGATGATGAGGCCAACAATGCGCGGGTGCTGTGGGAGTTGAGGAACGTTCCGGTGGGGCAAAGGACGGGAAGGTTTGTGTGTGTGCTGGCTGCGGCTCGCGATGGAAAGACGCTGGCTGTGTTTCGCGGTACGGCTGAGGGAATTATTCTTGAAGCTCCACGAGGTTCGGGTGGATTTGGTTATGATCCGTTATTTTATTTTCCGCAGATTAAGAAAACATTTGCGGAGCTAACGGCGGAGGAAAAATCGAAATACAGCCATCGGGGGGCGGCGTTTCGAGGATTTCTTGATTGGTGCGGGTAGAGTGGTGGGGAGTGAGTATCCGGGGAGTTCTCGGCCCTCGGCGGCTAAAGCCGCGGATATTATTGAACTTTTGCGGCGCGACTGAAAGTCGCGTCCCTTCAAAGCTGATGCCGACAAGAGCCTTCGAGCTTCGCTCGAATGAACAGCCGAGGGCGGCTGTTCCCACATAAGCATCTACTAGCGCGTCGGTTCCTTGACTTCACTTCTCGCGGGGCCGGATAATACAAAGTTCTTTTGCCGTTGTTGAACCGACAAGCAGAACTGATCTTCATAACCGACAAGAAATCATAAGGAGCGATTCGTGGCGTCAGCAGCCAGTTCTACTGCTCCACGCGCAGGTCAGGGTGTGGTACACGGTGTAGCGCCGTTGCGGGCGGGCCAGGGCACGTCGTTTCTGTTGCGGCGGCTGCATTCACTTTCCGGTATTGTCCCGGTGGGCGCCTTCCTGTTCGAACACGTTCTCATTTCCAATTCCACCGCCATCAGCGGGCCTGACGCCTATGCGCGGCAGGTGAGCTTTTTAGGCAGTCTTCCGCTGGTGTTTTTCCTTGAGCTGTTTGGGATTTGGCTGCCAATCGCGTTCCATGGGCTCTACGGTTTTTATATCTGGTATCGCGGCGATGGGAATACGGTGGAATATCCATGGACAGGAAATTGGATGTACACGCTGCAGCGCTGGACGGGCGGCATCGCTTTCGTTTACATCGTGTGGCACACGTGGACCATGCGGTTTAGCGGAGTTGATCTGCACGCCTTCCCGAATGCTTCGTTCGGAAAAGTTCAGGCGGAGTTGATGAACCCGTTGCTGCTGGCTTTTTATATTGTGGGACTGGTGGCGGCGTGCTGGCATTTTGCCTACGGGATTTGGCTGTTTGCGGCGAAGTGGGGAATCATTTCCGGGGAAAGGGCGCGACAAAGATTTCTAGGCGTTTGCCTCGGATTGTTTGCGGTGATGACCCTGGTGGGCCTGGTGAGTTTGTATACCTTCCGCGCGCGATTCCAGCAGCAGCCTGGCGCTAGCGGTACGGTGGTTGACACCAGCCACGCAGGAAAACCCTACGGAAGGCCGGTGGAGTAAAAGATGGCAGCTCCGAAAATTATTGTTATTGGCGGCGGGCTGGCGGGACTTTCCGCCGTCATCAAGATTGCTGAGATGGGCGCGAGCGTCGATCTTTTCTCCATTGTTCCGGTGAAGCGATCGCACTCGGTGTGCGCGCAGGGCGGAATTAATGCGGCAAAGAACTTGAAGGGCGAGGGCGATTCGACCTGGATCCATTTTGATGACACGGTTTATGGCGGAGATTTTCTGGCGAACCAGCCGCCGGTAAAGGCGATGTGCGATGCGGCGCCGGGGATTATCGATCTGCTGGACCGGATGGGTGTGCCGTTCAATCGCACGCCGGAGGGGTTGCTCGATTTTCGGCGGTTCGGCGGGACCTTATATAACCGCACGGCATTTGCGGGTGCGACTACCGGCCAGCAACTTCTTTATGCGCTGGATGAGCAGGTGCGGCGTTACGAATCCGAAGGCAAGGTAAAGAAGTACGAGCACTGGGAATTCTTGTCGGCAGTGCTCGATGGAAACCGCGTGTGCCGCGGGATTTGCGCGATGGATTTACGCAGCATGGAAGTTCGCACCTTCCCGGCAGACGCGATCATCATCGCCACCGGCGGCAACGGCGCGATCTTTGGGAAGTCCACTAACTCGGTTGTATGTACAGGATCGGCGCAGTCGGCGCTGTACCAGCAGGGATGCTACTACGCGAACGGCGAATTCATTCAGGTGCATCCCACTTGCATCCCCGGCAATGACAAGCTGCGCCTGATGTCGGAATCGGCGCGGGGCGAGGGTGGGCGCGTATGGGTTCCGAAGACTCCTGGAGACAGGCGCGATCCGAAAACCATTCCGCAAAATGAGCGTTGGTATTTTCTGGAAGAATGGTATCCGAAATACGGCAACCTGGTTCCGCGCGACATCGCCACCCGAGCCATCTTTAAGGTCGTTTTCGAGCTTAACCTCGGCATCGACGGCAAGCCAATGGTTTATCTCGACCTGACGCACATTGATCGCAAGATTCTCGACCGCAAGCTGGAGGGGATTTTAGAAATCTACGAAAAGTTTGTCGGCGATGATCCGCGCGATACGCCGATGAAGATTTTTCCCGGCATGCATTACACCATGGGCGGGCTGTGGGTGGACTTTCAGCAGGCGACGAATATTCCGGGCATTTTTGCCGCGGGTGAGTGCGAGTATCAGTATCACGGGGCGAATCGGTTGGGGGCGAACTCACTGGTGTCGTGCATCTACGGCGGCGGCATCGCGGGGCCGAATGCGGTGAAGTATGCGCGTGGGCTGCAGGCGCTGCCCGATGGCAATGGAGTTTTCGCGGCGGAGAAGAAGAAGCAGGAAGAGAGCAATTCCCTGCTGATGAATAATTCAGGGACGGAGAATCCGTTCAAGCTGTGGCAAGAGTTGGGCGAGTTGATGACGAAGGATTGCACGGTCATTCGCTACAACAAGAATTTGTTGGAGACCGATGCGAAGCTGGTGGAGATGCTGGAGCGCTTTCGCAAAGTGAACCTGAGCGACCGCACGCAGTGGGCGAATACCAGCGTGGTGTTTACGCGGCAGCTTTATAACATGCTGCAGCTGGCGCGGGTGATTGCTCAGGGCGCGCGGATGAGAGATGAATCGCGGGGGGCGCATTACAAGCCGGATTTCCCGGATAGAGATGACAAGAACTTTTTGAAGACGACGAAGGCATATTTCGCCCCGGATGCGGATGAGCCGAAGTTTGAGTTTGAGACGGTGGATGTGTCGTTGATTCCGCCGCGGGCAAGGAAGTATGACGCGGTTAAGTAAGTTTGCACGGGTAGGGGCGGACGCCTTCGTCCGCCCAGCGGCGCGGCAATGGAGTGGACGTGGTGGGTTTCGTGACGCTGTTTCCCGGACGAGGGCGTCCGGGGCTCCGGGAGAAGAATCAGGAAATGGCTGATAAATCCGTAATCATTAAGATCAAGCGGCAGAATAATCCGACTTCCAAGTCGTATTGGGAAGAGTTTGAGTTGGCCTGGCATCCGGGCATGAATGTGATCTCCTCGCTGATGGAGATTGCTGCCAATCCCGTTACCCGCGATGGCAAACAGACGACTCCCATTACTTACGACTCGAATTGCCTCGAAGAGGTTTGCGGGTCGTGCGCCATGCTGATCAATGGACGCGCCCGCATGGCTTGCTCGGCGCTGATTGACAACCTTGAGAAGCCGGTGCGGCTGGAGCCTTTCTCGAAGTTCCCAATCGTTCGCGATCTGGCAACCGACCGCAGCGTGATCTTTGAAAATCTTAAGGCGGTTAAGGCTTGGGTCCCCATTGATGGCACTTACGACCTGGGGCCGGGGCCGCGGGTGACGCCGGAGGAGCAGGAACAGGCTTATCCGCTTTCGCGGTGTATCTCATGCACTTGCTGCATGGAGGCTTGCCCGCAGTTCAATGAAGATACGGGGTTCGTTGGCGCGGCGACGATTGCACAGGTGCGGCTGTTTAATACGCATCCCACAGGCAAGGAGCTGCAGCGGGAGCGGTTGACGGCGCTGATGGGCGATGGCGGCATTCAGGAATGCGGCTATGCGCAAAACTGCGTGGAGGTTTGCCCCAAGGATATCCCGCTGACGCGGGCTATTTCTGAGGTGGGCGGAGCGGTGATGAAACAGGCTTTGGGTGACCTATTCCGGCGCTGATACTAGTGCTCTTCGGTGTCTTTTCTATTTGAAAAACTGGTAACCACAGGAGAGCACGCGTCTTCCTGGATACCCACGATTATCTCAATCTAGTCAAAACTTATTCATCTCTCAGAATTGCATCCCCCAGGCGATGTGAGCTGTTTTGACCATTTCTGGCGCTGCTTTCTGTCACTCTAGCCACAACGTGGCAACCCGCGTTGGCATCCAACCATCGCCAAGCGCTTGCAGCGCGAGCACATGAGTTAGCCGTAATCCCCGTGCCGCGATGGCGTTTAGCGTGCTTCTATCCATAGGTGAACGCGTTACGGAGTCGGCATAGTAACCGGTGGGTAACCAACGCAGTGGTCACCTCGAGGTCACCTGCTCAGATAACGCTCGTAATGAGAAGCCTGCAATGATTGATAGGACGGCTTGACAGCATGGCTTAAAATGACCGAACAGTTGCAGGCTGGGCCTGCGGCAGACTACGAGAGAAATTCTTGAGATTTAACCTACAGCGCCAACTGAGTCTGATTTCGTTGCTGGCAATTGCGTGCTGCCCGCTGTTTGCGGCGACCACGGCTGGCGGCATTCACCACCGCGCCCCGCACCGTAGGTTTCACCGCTTGCACTGGACGCGGTGGAATCCGATGTTCCGGGCTTCGCACGAATCGCTTTTATTGCAGAACGCGGAAGTGGACCGGCTGGAATTGCCCAGGATTCAGGACGACGACGAGTTGGAAGCGCTGAAATTCAGCGGGGCTTTGTTGCCGATTATTGCGGGCGAGACATTGCGCTTCGATCCGCGGCTGGATCCTTCTCGGCGGTATTGCCGTCCGTGGACGCGCGATTTTGTGCAGGACCTTTCGCAGGCTTACTATCACCGCTTTCACGAACAGATTCAGGTGAACTCGGCAGTGCGCACGGTGAAGGTGCAGAGGAAACTGAGGCGACATAACCGCAATGCGGCTCCGGCGGAGGGTGACACTGCTTCGTCACATCTGGCGGGACTTACGGTCGACTTGCAGCGGCGCGGCATGACTCCAGAGCAAATTCGCTGGATGCAGCATTACTTGTTTTACATGAAGGCGCTTGGGCTGGTTGAGCCGGAAGAAGAGCGGCACCAGTGGGTGTTCCACATCATGGTTTCTGGGCGCTATGCGGATTGGCGCGAGACGCAGGATTTGGTTCCTATGGAACGGCCGGAACCGACCACCATGACGGCCGATGCCATGTCTACAAAATAACCCTTGTAACGAAC
>DATNMU010000169.1:0-70031 GCA_035602195.1 Candidatus Acidiferrum sp. | reverse complement strand
ATCATCTGTTATTCATCGCCTTAATCTGCGCGACCAGCGTGTCGATTTCCTCCGCCGACAGCTTGCCGGCATACTTCGGCATTCTTCCCTTGCCGTTGCTGATTACGTCGCGCAGTTCGTCGCTCGATGCCTTGCTGGTCTTATCGGAGATCAGCGATGGACCTCCGAAGTGGCGCCCCTCTGCGGTCTTCCCGTGACACTTCGCGCAGTTTTTTTGAAAAACCGGATTCGCCGTCAAAGTAGAGGGGGGCGAACTCTGCGCTAACATGGATCCATAAGAGAACACTAAGTAAGAAAGGAAGGTGACGAATAATCGATACGCATTCATGCTCAAACCTCCAAGGTTGTGCCGGATAAGTGCTTTTGATGCTGACTGCCATTCAATCGGTCTCTATAAAGTTCACGTCGTCACAACGTGACCCAACCACTCCCTCTGGCAACCACTCCTTCGAGCCGCGGCATCCAATTCAACAAACCGGCCAAGACGCCCGTTCGATAGGCTGTTTCGCACCACACAAAACTTTACGAAAAGCCAGAGTCCAGCCAAGGCTTTATCGACTCTATAAGTGGGACCTATGCCAATCGCCGAACCGCGTGCCACCGCCGCTTATGCCGATCACGTAAATCCGCAGTGGGTAAAGCTGCTGAACCTCCTCGAGATGAACGTTTCCTACGAACGATGTGACGGCGCGGAGTTGTTCACCGTCGATGGCCGCCGCATCCTCGATTTTCTCTCCGGCTACTGTGTCCACAACACGGGCCACAATCATCCCACAATCATTGACGCGGTCAAAAACGAATTAGATCGTTCCGGTCCGGTCATGCTGCAAAGCAACGTCGCAGAACTCGCGGGCGAACTCGCGGGCCGGCTCTGCCAGCTTGCCGGTGGCAATCTCAGCAAAGTTTTCTTTGCGAGTTCCGGCAGCGAAGGTGTGGAAACGGCGATTAAGTTTGCCCGCGCCCACACTGCCCGCACCGGCCTGCTCTCCTGCGAACGCGCCTTCCACGGCCTTACTTGCGGCGCATTATCGCTGATGGACGGCGATTACTGGCGCGGAGGTTTCGGACCTCTGCTTCCTAACATTGCCTTTGTACCCTTCAGCGATCTAGTAGCGCTTGAGAAAGAATTGTCGACCCGGCGTTATGCGGCTTTTTTTGTTGAACCGATCCAGGCGGAGGGCGGTATTCGTGTGCCCGCGTTACCCTATCTGAACGCAGCGCAAGCCCTGTGTCGTCGTTACGGAACGCTTCTGGTTGCCGACGAAGTGCAGACTGGCATGTTTCGTACTGGCCCATTTCTGGCTTCGCATCATTTCGGCATTTCACCTGACATCGTCGTGCTGGCGAAAGCCCTGAGCGGTGGCCTGGTTCCGGTAAGTGCCGTACTGATGTCGGACGAAATCCACAAGTCTGTTTTCAGTTCTTTTAAGCGCTCCATTGTTCACGCATCCACGTTCAGCGAAAACAGCCTGTCGATGCGCGCCGGGCTGGCAACCCTCGATGTGCTCGAGGACGAAAGACTTGGCAACCGTGCCACTGAGATTGGTCTTGAGCTGCAACAAAAATTGACTGAAGCACTCAGCGACTACGAGATGGTCAAACAAATTCGCGGCAAAGGCCTGCTGCTCGGCATCGAGTTCACCGCTCCCGCGCGATTGGCCCTGCGAGTCCCCTTCGAAGCCTTTGCGCGGATCCATCCGGCGATGTTCGGGCAGATTCTGGTGATGCGCCTATTCCGCGAAGGAAACATTCTTACCCAAATTTGCGGAAACGATTTCATGGTGTTGAAAGTAGCGCCTCCTCTGGTGGTTACCTCGTCGCAAGCCTCTGAATTCGTCTCAGCGGTTCGAGATGTCGTCGATTTTGCGCATCATCCCGGGGCTTTCTGGTCGGAAGCTTTGGGTTTGGCGCGCAGAGCTGTCGCGGTTTGAACTCAAGGAGTGATTGTTGATGTATGAGAATTAAAAGCCGCGCAGCAGCGCGGACAGGTGCTCATTGATGCAACGCGCAACAGACATTTTCGTAATTGGTGGCGGGCCCGCTGGCTTAGCGGCCGCCATCGCGGCGCGGCAGCGCGGCTTCAATGTGGTCGTGGCCGACGGCTCGCGGCCGCCCATTGATAAGCCGTGCGGCGAAGGCCTGATACCCGACTCCCGGGCAGCGCTCGCCCAGTTGGGGCTTTCCGTCCCTGAGAAAGACTGCCACCCGTTTCGTGGTATCAGCTTTATTAGCGGCCGCCTGCGCGCCGGGGCGAATTTTCCAAACGGCGCCGCCGGCATCGGAGTGCGCCGCACGGTTTTGCATAGCCTCATGATTGAAAGGGCGCAGGCTCTGGGCGTTTCGCTTCTCTGGAAGACTCCCGTAACTGGGTTGAACGCCGATGGTGTTCTCCTGGGCAAGGAGCTCTTCCGCTCCCGCTGGGTCGTAGGCGCTGACGGAGGTCAGTCCCTCGTCCGCCGGTGGTCTGGCCTTGAGTCTTTCCGCTGCGACCGCAACCGCTTCGCCTTCCGACGGCACTATCGCGTGGCTCCCTGGAGTGATCACATGGAATTGCACTGGGGACCGAAGTGCCAGATCTATGTCACACCAGTAGCGGCTGACGAAATCTGCATGGCGCTGGTTTCGCGTGATCCGCACTTGCGTCTCAATGCCGCGCTCCCTTCATTTCCACAATTTGCATCCCTGCTGCGACATGCCGTGCCATCTTCCGCCGAGCGCGGCGCCACTTCCTCTACTCGCAGGCTGCGTAGAGTATTTCAGGGCCGAGTGGTGCTGGTAGGTGATGCCTCTGGCTCAGTCGACTCCATCACCGGCGAAGGCTTATGCCTGACTTTTCGCCAGGCGCAGGTTCTGGCGGAATGCTTCGCCGCCGGCGATTTGCGCCGCTATCAGCGGGAGCACACAAAACTGGCGAGGCGACCTGCCATGATGGCTCGTCTGATGCTTACCCTTGAGAAAACCTCTCTGCGGAGGCACGTCATGCGGGCCTTTGATTCCGACCCCAGGATCTTTAACCGCATGCTTGCCATGCACGTTGGTGCGCTCTCGCCATTCGACTTCGCCGCCAACGCGATTTGCCTTGGCTGGAGCATGTTGGACTCGGCATTCGAGGACCTTGCCTCCGTAAAAGACGTCCCAGTTTCCAGCGTAACCATCGAACCTTCTTAAGGCGAAGGCTTTGCGAAACTCCGGGCTTCGAATACAATGACAGAATGCTGTCCGTTCTACCCTCCCTGGCCTGGGCTCACCCTCTCGTGGCGGAGTGGTTTGTCCAGCGATTTTCCACTCCTACCGAACCGCAAGAACAGGGCTGGCCGCACATTCTTGCCGGTCGCACAACGCTGATTTCTGCGCCCACGGGCTCAGGCAAAACTCTGGCTGCATTCCTCGCCTGCATCGACCGCCTGGTTCGAAAAGCATTGGCGGGCGAGCTTTCCGATCGAACGGAAGTTCTCTACGTTTCGCCGCTGAAGGCCTTAGGCAACGACATCCAGAAAAACCTGGAAATACCTTTGGGGGAAATCCTCGCCATGGCTGGCGAGCGCGGAATGCTCATGCCGGAGATTCGTACCGCGGTGCGAACTGGCGACACGCTGATGCATGAGAGGCGCGCCATGCTGAAGCGGCCTCCGCACATTCTGGTTACAACTCCGGAGTCACTTTACATATTGCTCACCGCCGAGAAGAGCCGGGCGATTCTGCGCGATGTCGAAACCGTCATTGTTGATGAAATCCATGCGGTTGCGGACGACAAGCGCGGCGCGCATTTGACCTTGTCACTGGAACGACTGGAGGCGTTGACTCATAAACGGCCGGATCGCATCGGGCTTTCGGCGACGCAGAAGCCGATTGAAGACGTTGCGCACTTTTTGACTGGCAGTTCCGATTCCACTCAGTCGCGGCCTGATCCCGTCATCGTCAACGTCGGTCACAAACGCAAACTCGACATGGCAGTCGAAGTTCCGCCCATGCCACTCGGGCCGGTTGCGTCAAATGAAATGTGGGACGAGGTGTACAACCGGCTGGTCACCCTGGTAGAGCAGCATCGCTCCACACTAGTCTTCGTGAACACTCGTCGTATGGCCGAGCGTGTGGCGCATCACCTAGGCGAACGCATTGGAGAAGAACACGTCGCGGCGCATCACGGAAGTCTGTCACGCAAGTTGCGTTTGGCTGCGGAGAAGAAATTAAAAGAAGGCCAGGTCCGGGTGTTGGTGGCGACCGCATCGCTGGAACTTGGAATCGATGTCGGTACCATCGATTTGGTGGTGCAGATCAATTCGCCGCGTGCGATTGCGGTGACGTTGCAACGCGTGGGACGATCCGGCCACTGGCGCGGCGCCGTTCCCAAGGGACGCCTGTTTGCGACCACGCGCGATGATCTGTTGGAGTGTGCAGCTTTGGTACGCGCCATTCGCGAGGGTGATCTAGACCGGCTGATGATTCCAGACTCGCCAATGGACGTGCTGGCACAGCAGATTGTGGCCGCTTGTTCCGCTGAAGAGTGGGACGAAGACGAACTGTTCGCGCTCGTGCGGCGGGCATATCCGTATCGTAATCTGGCGCGGCCGGCGTTCGAAGCAATTTTAGAAATGCTGTCTGAGGGCATCGCTGCAAAGCGCGGCCGTTATGGAGCGTACATTCATCGCGACCGCGTGAACCGGAAGTTGCGGGCGCGACGCGGTGCCAGACTGGCAGCCATCACTAGCGGCGGCGCGATTCCCGATAACTCCCTCTATGCCGTAGTTGCAGAACCGGATGGCCTGGTCGTGGGGACGGTCGACGAGGATTTTGCCGTCGAGAGCAATCGCGGCGACATCATGCTCCTGGGCAACACTTCGTGGATGATTCGCCGCATCGAAACTAACGCGGGCCGGGTGCTGGTGCAGGATGCGCACGGTGCACCGCCAAGCGTGCCGTTTTGGCGAGGCGAAGCGCCTGCGCGAACTCAGGAACTTTCAGAGCACATTGGAAATCTGCGGCAACACATCAGTGAGATGTTGCCGCATACTTCCCCGGTGGGTTTCTCTGCGACGCAACCCGAGGTTGCGGCCGCCGTGAGCTGGCTTAAGCAAGAATGCGGGGTTGATGATTCCGGCGCGGAGCAGGCAATCGAGTACGTCTTGCAGGGCCGCGCAGTTCTGGGCGCGGTACCAACGCAGAAGATCGTGATCGCTGAGCGCTTCTTCGATGAAGGCGGCGGTATGCAGTTGGTGATCCACGCACCGTTTGGTGGACGCATCAACAAGGCGTGGGGCCTCGCGCTGCGGAAGCGATTTTGCGTTGGCTTCAACTTCGAGTTGCAGGCCGCTGCGACCGACAACGGGCTGAATATCGCCCTTGCCGAACAGCACAGTTTTCCGCTGGCGGATGTTTTCAATTTTCTGCAGGCGGGCACGGTGCAGCCGATTCTGGAGCAGGCCGCGCTCGACTCTCCAATTTTCGCCACCCGCTGGCGATGGGACGCGAATCGTGCGCTGGCACTGCTGCGTTTTCAAAACGGCAAGAAAGTACCTCCGCAGATTCAGCGCATGCGATCCGATGATCTGCTCGCCTCTGTTTTCCCGGACGCGGCCGCATGCTTCGAAAACATTCAGGGCGAGCGCCAGATTCCAGATCATCCGCTCGTGAGCGAAGTGATGAAAGATGTGCTCACCGAGGCGATGGACATCGACGGCCTGAAGTCGCTGTTGAGTGGACTGGCGAACGGGAGCATTCGGTGTATTGCTGTGGACACGCCGGTGCCATCGCAGTTTTCGCACGAGATTCTAAATGCCAATCCCTATGCTTATCTGGACGACGCACCTCTCGAAGAACGCCGCGCTCGCGCTGTGCAGATGCGGCGCATGCTGCCGGAATCGGTGCTGGAAGAAGTGGGTGGCCTCGATCCGGCGGCGATTGCCCAGGTCCGCGAAGAGGCTTGGCCGGATGTGCGCGATGCGGATGAACTGCACGACGTGCTGCACACTTTGGTGGCGCTTCCGGAAGCGAGTGTTAATTTCGGCAACGGACAGTGGAAGTTCTATTTTGACCGGTTGATTGCGGAAGGCCGCGCTGCAGCGGCAATCTCGGGTGGACGGATTTACTGGGTAGCTGCGGAACGCGCCAAGACTTTTTCGGTATTGTTTCCCGAGGCGCGATTCGAGCCGGTGTTAACCGATGTTGAAGCAACCGCTCCTACTCGTGACGACGCATTATTGACCCTGGTTACGGGATGGATGTCGCACTCGGGTCCAACCACTGCGAGTGCACTCGAAGAGTCGCTTGGGCTTCCTGCCTCCGAAATTTCGAGTGCTCTCGTGCGCATGGAAGCCAGTGGGACTGTATTGCGAGGAAACTTCACCGGCAGCGCGGCAGAGCGGCGCCCGGCCGGACAGCCGGAGGCGGCTGTCCTCACACAAGCACCTGAGATCGAGTGGTGTGAGCGCCGGCTGCTGGCGCGCATCCATCGGCTCACGGTCGCGACCTTGCGGAAGCAGATCGAGCCGGTCACGGCGGCGCAGTTTATGCAATGGCTGCTGCAGTGGCAGCACGTCGCCCCGGGGACGCAGGTCTCTGGCGAGCGCGGCACGCTCGAAATTCTGCGGCAGTTGCAAGGGTTCGAAATTCCTGCCAATGCCTGGGAGCGCCAGGTGCTTGCTCGCCGCATTGTGGATTACGATCCGAAGTGGCTGGACCAACTTTGCCTCACCGGCGCGGCAGGTTGGGGAAGGTTATCGCCGCATCCGGCGACGCTGGATTATTCGAACACAAGCCGCGCATCGGAAACAGAGTCCGGCGCCGCCCCGCGACAGCGCCGTGTGATTCCTACGAGCGTCGCACCCATTACATTTTTCATTCGTGAAGATGCCGACTGGATGATACCGCGACATCCTGGCGCCGAGCTTGCCGAAAACAATGGCTTGAGCCACGGCGCACAGAAGGTGCTCAATTTTCTGCGGCAGCGGGGCGCATCTTTTTTCGCCGATATCGTGCGCGGCACGGAAAAGCTGAAGGCGGAAATCGAAACCGCGCTTTGGGAACTGGTTGCCGCCGGGCTCGTCACCGCCGACGGCTTCGACAATCTGCGCTCGCTCATCGATCCCAAACGCCGCGCCGGGCAAGGAAGTGGCCGCATGACACGCCCGCGGCACAACGCCGGGCGCTGGGCTTTGCTGCACGCCGATGAAGTGGTCGAGCGCCCTCGCACCGTCGAAGCCGCATGCTGGATGGTTTTGCGGCGTTACGGCATCGTGGTTCGTGATGTCCTCGCGCGCGAAGCGAACTTGCCTCCTTGGCGCGAGCTGCTGGTGGGCTTCCGGCGGCTCGAGGACCGGGGCGAAATTCGCGGCGGCCGTTTCGTCGACGGATTTATCGGCGAGCAGTTCGCGTTGCCGGTCGCGGTTGAATCAGTGCGCGCCATGCGCAAGCTCGACTCATCGCAAGCGGCCATTACGCTCTCGGCCGCCGATCCGCTGAACTTAGTCGGAATTTTGGTTCCAGGCGAACGGGTGCCCGCAATCTCCGGAAACAGTATTACTTATCGAGATGGGGTATCATCCCCGCTCCCTGAGGTCGCGGCGTTAAAGGCAATTGAAGCTTTTGCGAGCTGAGGTCGGTAGGCGAGCTCTCATCCACAAAAATCAAGGGATCCGATGAGGGGGCCCCTCGAATCCCTGATTGCGCAAGCTCGGCAAGAACTATTTCAAAAAAGCGCTTCCCCCATCGCTTTTTGCCAAGCACTGCGACGTCTTCTCATGTGCATGCCAAATGCCACTCGGCCGGTCACAGCAAGAAACTGAACAATCCTTCCAACTGCATGAAAGTGCATGATTTATCTCTCGAGTTGGAATTCGATTCGGGAGCCTCCATTCTCCTCCAACCGAACTTTGCTATCTGATCGGATAGTCGATCTATCTGTTCGGATATTGGAACAACTTCGATTCAGGAATGAATTCGCCCGCAATCTGTGATATGAAGGGCGCTCGAGGTGAGGTCGCTTGCGCCCCAGACTCCTGGTACTTTCCGGGCCCTTGAAAGACTCGACAATTCCTCTCTCGGAGAGGGAGGTTACGATTGGGCGTGAAGGCTCGAATGCAATTCCCGTCACCGACCCTTCAGTTTCGCGAAAGCATTGTCTGCTGAGTTGGCATGAGGGAAGGTTTCGCGTCCGCGACCTCGACAGCCGTAACGGAACACTGGTAAACGGAAGCGCAGTGGAAGAACAATGGCTGCAACACGGCGACGAAATTGCCGCCGGCGACTCTTCCTTTTTATTCCTGCTCGATGAAGATATTTCCCCGCCCGAAGGACGCGTGGAATTCGAAGACGCCCACGGGACCACGGAAACCACGATCATCCATCCACGCGATGCTGTGTACCTGCAACCCGACCGGTTGTCAAAGGAACTGCCCGCGGGTTCGAGCGTGGCGCGCAATCTGAACGCCCTCCTCAAAATCAGCCGGATCGTTCACGCTATCCGGGATCTCAACGAACTGCAAGGGCAGTTGCTGGATCTCATTTTTGAAGTCGTTCCCGCGGGACGCGGCGCCATTCTTCTGGCGGATCGGGAAAGCCATCAATTCAATTCCATGTTCGCTCGCATGCGGCAGCCTGGCCGGTCACCATTAGTAAAGGTGAGCCGCACCGTCGCGCGGCAGGTTCTTGAGCAAGGGATTGCAATGCTGGGCAGCGATGTGGCTGGCAACGACGATCTTCGCGAGGTCGAAAGCCTGGCCGCGTCGCAGGTGCGGTCGCTGCTATGCGTGCCCTTGACGGTCTTTCAGCGCGTCATCGGATGCGTCTATCTGGACAGTGACACCCTCAGCAATCGTCTCACGGAAGAACATCTGCAACTGGTAACCGCAATCGCCGGTATCTCCGCGATGGCCTTGGAGAATGCTCGCCGGCTCCAATGGCTCGAGGAGGAGAACGAACGCCTCACCGTGGAGATCAGCCAGGAGCGCAGTTTGGTGGGCGAGGGCGAGCGGATGAAAGATGTTTACCAATTCCTGAAGCGCGTCGCCCCAACCGAATCAACGGTGCTGATCGAGGGCGAGAGTGGCACCGGCAAAGAACTGGCGGCAAGGGCCGTGCACCGCAACAGTCCGCGGGCAAGCAAACCTTTCGTGGCCATCAACTGCGCCGCCATTCCCGAAACGCTTCTGGAAAGCGAATTGTTTGGCCACGAGCGCGGGGCGTTTACCGGAGCCGCGTCGCAGAAAAAGGGCCGCCTCGAAATGGCCGATGGAGGTGTCGTTTTCCTCGACGAGATCGGAGAACTGGCGTTTGCCCTGCAGGTTAAATTGCTTCGTGTGCTCCAGGAGCGCGAGTTCGAACGTGTGGGCGGAACACAACCCATCAAGGTGGATATTCGCGTGATTGCCGCCACCAACTGCAATCTCGAGCAGGCGGTGCGCGAACTCAGGTTCCGGCAGGATTTGTATTATCGCCTGGCCGTTTTGAAAATCACCATGCCCACGCTGCGCGAGCGCCGTGACGACATTCCCATGCTGGCGCGCCATTTCGTCCAGAAATATGCCAAGCGCTGCAAGGTGAAGCCCCGGCCAATTTCCCGCGAAGCCCTCTCCGCTCTGGTGAACTACGACTGGCCTGGCAATGTGCGCGAATTGGAAAATGCCATCGAGCGCGCACTGGTTCTCGGAAGCTCGGACCTGATCCTGCCCGAAGATCTTCCGGAGTCGTTACTGGAGCGTCCTCCCGCGCCGGAGATGATCGAGGCGAAATATCACGCCGCCGTCAAGGAATTGAAGAAACAGTTGATTCTCGACGCGGTCGAGCAAACTCAAGGCAGTTATGCCGACGCGGCCCGCATTCTGGGAGTGCACCCCAATTATCTGCATCGGCTGATTCGCAACCTCGAGTTGAAAGAAAGTCTTAACAGTGCATTGCGGGATCTTCACGGCCGCGGACTGAGCGGCATGCCGGGCGGGAACGCGTAGGGGAGTAAGCGGTCAGTACTCAGCAATCAGCGCTCAGCGAAGACAGACCTCGAACGGCCGAATGCTGACTACTGAGTGCCTACTGCGAGTTGCGGGAGTCGCAGCTGTAGCATCCTCGCAGGATCAAGAGGGGTCCCCTGCCATCGCACCGCGACGTGAAGGTGCGGACCGGTGGCCCGTCCCGTGCCGCCACTCAGCCCAATCTCCTGCCCGCGTTTTACCTGCTCCCCTTCCTTCACTTTGAACTCGGAAAGATGCAGATACAGGGTCAGCAAACCCTGCCCATGATCAATCACCACGAAGTCGCCCTCGAAATATAACGGCCGGGCCAGCAGTACCGTGCCGTCGCCCATCGCACTAACGGGAGTTCCACTCGGAACACGGAAGTCGAGACCCAAGTGCGGACTCGAGGTCTTGCCATTGAAGACGCGCACAGAACCGAAAACGTCAGAAATCTCAGCCTGAGCGGGTGCGGTGAATGGTCCCGACCACTCACGCTCTGGGGTCACACGATTCAAATAATCTTTTTTTACCAGTTGAGCCTCTTGAATCTGTTTTTGCTGCTCGGGACTGGGCTCGGTAAATTTTCCCTCGACGCTGAGCTTTACCAAAATCTTGGGGTACTTGCCACGACTCACCGCGAACTTGCGTGCAAATGAAATTTTCTGTGTGGCGGTCTTCCCAGCTACAGTCTCACCGCTCAGGTCCAGAGAATAAACACCGGGTGCGGTTTCCAGACTGACGCCCGCCAATGCGTACCAGGTTTTGCTGGTCGCATCGAAACTGAACGCTATCTCGTGGCCGAGCCATGATCCGCTTAGCGAGTCGAGTCGTACTGGAGTCTTCACTTGAAATAAGATGGGCCCACCATTTACCAGCCGAGTGGGCTGCGCGCGCACGGTCCAGCCTGCCGCGGAGGCCTTGAAAGAGGAAATAGAAAATAACCAGACGAGAAAAAGGACGCCGATAACTCTTGTTGAGCGACAGCTCATGCTAACAGCCTAGCATTGCTTTGCATTGCATAAGTACCGTCGAGGACAAGGTCGCATTGACCCGAAGGTCGCTATCGCAGCCATTCCGTTCCCATATTGTCGTCCGTGATGATACGCGCACCCGCGGTACGAGCCCGAATGTGGTCGGCCGATTCCAAACTCATCTCCTGCGGCACATCGCGGTCCATTGTCGTTGTCATACCCATCACCTCGACAAGGCGGCGACGATGTTCTTGCTTCGACAAATCGAACACAGGTTGGCCATCGACTTTGTAATCCAATAAAACTTCGAGCCAACGCTTTGCATTGAGCTGGAGAGGCGCGTCGCTGACCAACAGAAAACCCGCCACACGCATCCCGTATGGGAAGACTTTGAGGCCGGTCGCCAGGACTTCCTTCGAACCCGTGGTGTTGTACAACTCCACCCCGCCTGGATTCAAATGCTTGCGAATAAGCTCCAGAAATTCTACGGAGAGCAGATTGGAGACATTAGAACGCCAATTGTAAGTCGTGTTCATTATGATCGCGTCGAACTTGCGCCCAGGGTTTCGCACCAGCCAGCGGCGGCCATCATCGATATCGATATGAACCTTGGGGTTGTGAAGAAGGCTGGCTACTTCCGGATTCTGCTGGATCAGCCGCAAATACCCAGAATTGATCTCGACTATCGTCAAGTGCTCGAGTTGGGGATGACTGGCAATGACCTGGGCCCACGATCCGGAAGACAGGCCGATCACCAGCACTTCTTTGGGATTCGGATGAAAGTAGCTCAAAGCAAACGCGCGTTGAATCCCGTTCGAATCGTTCACCAGGCTTACATTGAAACAGCCATCGTAGATTCCCCCGCCATAAACCATGCCCATCTGGTTCACGGTGACGACTCCACCCTTTGTCTCTACCACGGCACGGAGCTTCGCCCCGCGACTGATCGGAGGATAAGAACCCTTCAGCAGCATCTTCTCGTACATGTCGCGAAAAAGAGGATTGGCAGTCTGCAGTACAAATAGAGAAACGATTAAGCCCCCCAGTGCCAAGCAGAAAAAGACGCTCCTACGGAACCTTGCCGTCATTAGCAGCACAGTACCCAGCCCAAGACCGAGCATGGCGAGGATTGCGCTGATGTGATTCAAGGGAAGAATGTCCATCCATACGGAACCAGTCAAATAGCTCCCCAGCGCCGAACCAATAATGTTGCTGAGATACAGGTAGCTCATACGAGTACCGGCACGCTCGTCCGGGGAAATGGAAATGTGGCAAAGCAGAGGAAACACGGCGCCTAAGCAAGCCGCAGCAAGACCAATCGGCACGAGCGTCCATAGCAGGGAGGCGCGCACCACTAGAGCAAACAGAATGGGACCAACCAAGAAACCAAGCAGGTTCGCGCCAAAGACGGTGCCCACCAGGAACCGCGTGAAGCTTTGCGGATTTGTGATCTTCTCGCAAATGCGGTTGCATGCCAGCGATCCGAAACCGATACCCGCAAGGTAGGCTCCGAGGAGAAAGGCGAAACTCTTCGCCGCTCCGCCCGTAGTAAACGAGAAAAGCCGATACCACACTATTTCGTAACCTAGAGAAATGAATCCCGCGATAGCGGCCACAACGATAGCCAGGGCAAAGCCGATTCTGGCAGTCCCATCCCGCGCAGTCCCGGAATCGCATGTCGCGGGCTCATCGTGAAAACTTCCAGATACCAAGCTACTGCCCAATGGCGGCCGCCCTTGGGCCACAAAGGGCCAAGCGAGAACCGTTGTACCCACCAGAGCGTTCAACCCAGCGGCTAGAGCAACCGTATTCCATTCCCCCAGCCAGCGCATCAGAAACAGTCCCGCGCAGAAACATGCTGAGGCGGAACCAAGTGTGTTTGCCGCATACAGCGCACCCACCGACGTACCAACATTGCGCGAAACCCGAACCGCATAAGACACCAGTATGGGAAGCGTCGACCCCATGAGTACCGTCGGAATCACTACAAGCGTAAGGGCAATGAGTCCCGTCTGCAGTGGGGGGGATCCGGCTGTGAACTCAGCTGCCCAATGGAACACCTTCAGCGAGAAGAAGCCGTACGAGGCAATCAGCAGTTCCACCATGCCGAATATCGGCAGAAGAGGAACTTGCCGAGATCGCGAGACGATTCCGCCCAGAAGACTCCCTAGACCCAGTCCCAGCATGAAAGCCGTGACCACCATCGTCACTGACTCGATGTTGACGCCATAAAGTGTGAAGAGAGCTCGCTGCCACACGATCTGGTATAAAAGCGCCGGGAACCCGGACACGAAGAAAAACAAATAAGGCCACGGCACCGACCGGAGCGAAGAGGCGATTACCGGCTCGGGCTTAACGAGCGCTCGTGCCGCGGCAGTCGCCATGTATCCACTCACGCTTTCCTCCAACATCCAGGGAACTGCCGCCATCAAGTTGTTATCAGTGGAACGGACGCCTGGTGTCCAGAGTTTAGCTTCTGGGTCTCCGTATCGGGTCTTAAGACGGGAACGAAGCAAAACGAAAGTAACGACGCTGTAATATGCAGGAAAGGCTGCGAAAGGGCAGGATTTATGGTGGACCTGGTCGGGATCGAACCGACGACCTCTTCCATGCCATGGAATTGGGAAAAGTGTAAGTTATTGACGGCAAAAGTTCAAAAAATTGATTCGGTTTGAAAAAACCGGAAAAATTGCCGGTCTTGACACCAAATTTGACACCAACTTTGGGCCAAAGGGCTGATAGTGGCGGATCAGCCCACTTCCTTCCAAATGAGACGGCTTGTAGGATCGTGAACGGTTGCAACCTCCAGAACAAGAGCTGATCCTTTTTTGTTACATCTTTTGTTACATCGTGAATGATTTTATGTCCCCCCACCCCCGAAGAGATTCGGAATGCTCGTCCGCCCGCAGACGGTCCTACCTCAAAATGGGATGAACTCGTGCCACTCTGGCAGCGAACACCATCTTCGCAGGTGCTGAGGATGATCGTGCTGCATAGTGAAGTCCTGCTGCGCAAGCTATGGGGGCAATACAAATCGAGTGCGAACGATCTCAACCGGGGGTTCAAAGGCGCGTCGACGGACTTCCGAAGAAAGTCTCGAGCTGCGTACATATTGCCGGTGAATTCTGGCTCTTCGTCAACGAGTCTCTCGGCAAGTCTCTTTGCGAGACCAGCAGTGTGAAATATTTCACCGGGGGCGACGTGCTAGTGGGCGCGGCGATGCGGCAAAACGAAGTGCATCGAAAGCCGAGCCATAAGCTGGTCACAATCACCAATCATCTGCCGATCATCTCGGCAGATCCGGCGGTGCTTGGCCGTGTCCAGGTCGTTCCCTTCCGCGCCAGCTTTCTCGGACGTGAGGATCCGACGGTCGAGCCGGAAATGCGAACAGAAACGGCCGGAATTCTCTATCGATGGATGATCGCGGCGCGGGAGTTCCTAGAGATAGGGCTGAAGCCGCCGCAATGTGTCCTGGACGCCAGCCAGGAGCTATTTGCCGAAGGGGACGTCGTGGATCCGCTTTATCCGAGAGCGTCTCAACTTTTCCCCGTCAGGATATACCACGAGCGAACAGCTGCAGTTGGCATATAGCCTATTCGTTCACGACATTGGCCAGCCGGACTCGTACATACATATGAACCCGCTGCAGAGAAGGCTGAAGACATATCCAGGGGTGACCTCTGCCCCGAAGAGGATCTATGGTGCGGTCCGTCGTGTGTGGACTGGGATCATCGTAAAGGAGGATGTAACGCTGTAACGGCACTTTCATTGAAGAAAAAATATTCTGATTGACTGCTTTCACGGAGAAATAAAAGTTGAATGCTTGTCCAGAAATCCCCGTTACGGCGTTACAGTGTTACGGGCAGCACAGCCGAGGAAGCGCGTGCCAAGTATCGCCTTCTTTGGGGAGATACCCATCGCAACCCAGTTCCTCTGTAATTTCCATCAGACGAAATCGTCGTGACTCATTCGCCTTAGCTTAGTAGCGGGTTGCGAATGGTGCGACTGAGTTCTCCGCACTTATGGATCGCCGCCTTGCGGGAGTTAGCGGTCCATTCACTTCTGTTCCTAGCTTCAGGGAAAGCCACGAGGAGGAAGTGGCAACGGAATGAAAAATCCGTCGGCTTGGGAATCCTGCTCGCGAGTTGCAAGGAAAACTACACGTGCGCGCTTGTGGATGACAATGACTAAATGTGTTCAGTTCCGTTGGAAAATGGACTGTGACATTTTGGCGCTCACTAACGAGTGGACTAGGAAGCAGGGGTGCATAATCCATCCCGTCATGTTCTCACCCCCGTCAAACGGCTTGGGGGTAGGATACAGCAGCTCGCGAAAGTGCACCCCCTCCCGCCCCAGACCCCGCTGCCGGGTTGGCCATCCTTAGTAGATCGCCTTGACCAAATCAGTTCAGGTTCATTGGAGAACAGATGCGCCCTTTGCTCTCACGAGTTTGGCGAGAACTCGCAACTGTGAAAGCTCGGAGACTCTCTTCCCAAGTTTTAACCGTTTGTCATCCCTCTGGACCACGGAACAGCTGGACTTCGCGACGCTTGGCACCAGGTAGAATTCTTGGAAAGCGTCGTTGGTTTCATTGCATAGGCATAATAAAGTCACTTGACTCTGCCCCGCACGAAGCGGGGGTATGCGCCATCGCTGGAACCCCAAGGGAGTTCTTGTGGATGGGCATATCAGCACGGAGATTCGTAATCCATCTCGGAAGGATAGTACCGGCCGGTCAATGGGCCCTTTCTTAATCACTCTTACCTCTCGGCGAAACAGCTCGCAGGTATCCCGCAAAAATCTCAGACGAAGCCGCTCACGGCGAAACCGCGACCTCCACATGACCTTGCGCATTTTGGGATGAGTAAGAATATGTCCGGAATAGTCGTAGCCAATAAGTTCATAGACTCGTTTTATACTTCCGAAACGTGCTACGTACGTACGCACCGAAGGAAGCTCCCGAGAACTGTCAATCATGTGCTGCGAAAGTATCCCCTCTCGCGACAAAAACGCGCGCAGTCGAACCAGCAAGTCTTCGTCCGACCTGTAAAATGTCCGATCGTGACGAACCCTTTGTGCGGCGGCGAACGTCTCAGGCTCAACTATCGGCGCGAAAGCTTCATTCTTAACGGTCCATTTGTCGGAAGACTGCGTGACGACTTGGGTATGGAGCCGACAGACGGTCCGACCCAGAACTGCTTGCCCCATGTATTTTGGGTTTGTAAGAATTTCCACGACATGTTCGTAGCACCACGAAGATTGTTTCCCTGGGTTCTTAATGTGCCTACGATTAAGTTCTCGGGCTATCGCTTTCGCTCCTTTCTTCGCGTCAACGCAAAGACGATATATTTCACGCACGACCGCCACTTCTCTGACCGGCCCATGAACGAGAACTACCCTCGCATTGTCAACGTACTCCCCTTTTTCCAATAGCCTCTTAGGCTTGCCTTGCTGCGAAAGGAGCATGCGGCGAAGTCCGTAACCAGCCGAACCGCCAGCTCGGAACCCTTTTTCCGTTGCCAACCTCTTCGCGCGAGCGACTCTCACTGACAATTCCCGGCTGTATTCGCCAGCCATCGCTCGTTTCAGAGCTTTCATAATGGTGTTTGGCAAAGTCCCATCGTTCGCAAACGTTTCCGCACAGTAGTGCACAGGAGCGCCCGCAGCCTTGCAGACAAACTCGTAGTGTGCCGCTTCATCTGAATCTTGAAATCTACCCCAGCGGCTGACATCATAAACAAGGATAGCCTTGAACGGCGCATCACCGCTGATGACATCGTGAAGCAGCTGGGCCAAACCAACTCTGCCTTTGAGGGAAAGGCCGCTTCTTCCGGGATCTTCGTAACTCCGAACTATGGTGAATCCGTGAACGTCAGCGTATCGCTGATTTGCGGTAGTCTGACTTAGCATTGAGTATTGCTGGTGATCGGTTGACATTCTGGCGTACTGAGCAGCAGGGATTGAAGATAGGTTATGCATATTGAATTCCCCTTCCGAATGCGTATTTTCTTGCTGAAGATGGCAGCAAATCCTTCTGGGAAATCATCCGCGATTTGGAACCTTTATGTTTTCCGTCTCGTTTTCGACAAATCTTTTTTCCAGTCATAGCCGATCAACTCATACGCTCGGCGGAGCCTTCCGAACCGCCACCTCAATTTGTGCGAAGAAACCAACCTGGGTGCAGCGTCAATGATTGGTACGCTGAGTCGGCCGTGTGAGGCTAACAACGAACGCAGATGCTGCAACATTTCCTCATCCGTTTTTCGCCCATTCTTCCTCCAGTCGTAGCCGATTAGTTCAAAAGCACGACGGAGACCTCCGAATCGGTGAGCAAAAGTACGGGAGCTTAGCATTTCGACGCTCTCATCGATGATCTTGTTGCTCAGCTTACCCTTTACGGCTAACAAAGAACGCAGCCCTTCCAAGAGTTGCTCGTTGGTTTTGCGAGCTGTTTGGCCCTGAATCTCCTGAGCCAGTGCGAAAGTCTTGGTATCTACAATCGCTTCATGGGACCCCGGACAGATGACCCAATCTGATGTTGGTACTGTTACAGGGGCGGACCCCAGTCTCATCGTCGTGCGATTAAACACATTGCAGCCAATATACTTCGGATGCGAGATCAGGCTTGCGACGACCGAGTGAGTCCAACGCTTGTTCTTAATGCTTGGCACTCCCCGCTGATTGAGGTCGCGGGCTATCGCCTTGAAGCCCATTCCGTCAACGGTGAATTTCCGAAAAATCTCTCGTACTTCCTCAATCTCGCGAGCGGGTCCCGGAACGAGAATCACGCGATCTGTACTTATGCTCTTCATCTCGCCTTGCGCCAAGAGTTGTTTTGGCGAACGGTTCTCGGAAACCAAGAGACGCCGGAATCCGTATCCGGGAATACCGCCTTGCTTAAAGCCAAGAGCAGCCAAACGCTTCTGACCCGCAATGACCTTGACGCCGAGTTCTCGGCTGTACTCTCCCGCCATCACTCTCTTCAACGTCTTCATTATCGAACTGGACAAGCTCCCATCGTTGACAAAGGTCTCGGCACAGTAGTGAATCGGGACACCAGCCGATTTGCACAAGAATTCGTAATGTGCGGCCTCATCGGTGTCCTGGAATCTTCCCCACCTGCTTACGTCATAAACCAAAATGGCCTTGTACTCGGTATTTCCGCCGGTCACGTCCTGTAGCAAATCACGCAGTCCACGGCGGTTCTTGAGGAAGAGACCGCTCTTTGCTGGATCTGAGTAGGTCCGAACCACTGTGGATCCGTGGGTCTCTGCGTACTTATGAATAGAGGCGGACTGGTTTTCGAGCGAGTACTGCTGGTGCTCGGTTGACATTCTAAGGTATTCAGAAACGAGCAGTGTGTCGGCCATTCAGTGGACTCCTTTTTGGGTTTAGGCACTTTTCGCGGAACTCAAAGCGATAGCAATCTGGGACAGGGCTTATTGGCGCTGCCCGCGTCATGAGTTGTGGGAAACCATTGCGCTAGTAAGCAGGTGCCGACGCGGTATCGAAATTCTTTCGGAACTAGGTCCTTACGACGCCAAGCTCTGCCGTCTAACTGCAAGAAAGTGCGCACGATTACCTGCATTAAAAACGCTTCAGTGTTACGCTACCTTAGCCAACATGCTGGGTTTTACCCGCTCACCCCTGCTAAGCATTCTGGTCTTGCTATCAGTCTTTGTTGCGCGGGCCGTCTTCCTGATTCCAATGTTCACGATTCGTTTTGTTAGTGATTGCTCGGCAACTGTCTTGCCGTCGCTGTATTCCTTGCATCTAAACCCACCAATGGTCAATCGTTGCCTTGTTCCCAGCGACGCGATGTTTCTTTCCCGCAATGTGCCGGTGAGGGTACCGCCGTCTGTTGTGGTATATAGGCAATCGGGCCGGTATGCAGTCCTCTGGAGATAGGGCCATGAAATTGCTCTGCATCCTGTTCTTGTGTGCGAGCGCACAGGCTCAGCTAAAAACCAGCGTTAGAGAAACGAGCTGTAGCGAACCAGCATCGTGTTACGACGCCAGCGACCCAACGTCGTGCGTTGCCAACAATCACAGAACGTGTAATGCCAGCGCGTACACGGTGAGGAAGAACGGCAAACTTGTTAACTGGATACTCACTTGCAACGCGGAGAAAGCCACTTAAAGTCGTTCAAAACCTACACCTTTGACATTGTTGAGCACCCAATTCCCGAGTGTCCAGCGCCTCATGCACTGCCAAAAGCAAAGGCGTGCATCGTGATACACGGGCGACCATTCGACCTGAACTAGACCGGAATCACGCTGCAGGCCGTCTATGGTAGCAATACCAAGGATTGCACGACGGGCAGAGTTTACCCAGAGGGAGACCAAGTAGGCCGCTAGCATCCTAGCCGCCCCGAAACTGGCACAGTTCGATGGCGGGAAGCGCGTACGGCAACCGTGGCCGCTGTCGCGGATGCCGTGCGATGGGCAGAGGAAATATGCGCGAGATAGATCGCGCTGGCCCACGCAAAAAGGATGAGTGAGCCATTCGCTCACTTGCCAATCAATTCCAGCACGGCATCCATCGGCTCAGCAATGGAGTAGCCGGAGTTGTGGACTTGCAGGGCTTCGGCTCCACTGGTTGCCGTGCCCACAACCCAGAGGTCCGGATCGCTGGCAACCGTGCGCGAGAGCACCGTGCGCATAAAGCGCTGTCATCCACAATAAGCACTCGTATTTGCGATTTTTCGTCTTCGCTGTTCACTTCCGGTAAATGGCTCGAACGAGATTACGGACGTCTTCCATATAGGGATCCAGTTCGAAGGTGAGGCGGGCCCAGTCAAAATCCGTAACTGATGCGGAGCCTTGAACGAGTAGAGCAAAACCTGAGTCTTCGAAGAGGTTTACTTGGCGCTGTTCCACGTAGCCGTAATTCAGGCCGCTCATGCGGCAGAGCAAGTCAACGATGTGAACTAGAGCCACCAGACCAGTGTCATGCGACGATTTATCTGGCGTATGATGAAAATCTACAACCTCAATAATGTCGCGAGTGAGCCCCCAGTACTCGGCAAGCAGATGTCCGGTTTCGCAGTGCGTGAATCCCAGGGATCGTTGTTCAGCTTCGTGCAGTGGAATTCCTTGCGTTTTGGCGATCTCAAAAGCTGTCCGGAACTCATGGGGCAATACCCAAAGGTTAACGATAATTCCAATGTCATGAAGGAGGCCTGCAAGATATGCCTTTGTGGGATCACTTAGATTCATCTTGCGCGCCAAAGTTCGGCAGAGCAGAGCACATCCCAGCGAATGCTCCCAAAATAGCACTGGATCCAGACTAGTTTTGTCGCTGGGGAGCATGTTCATCACACCGCATGACATGGCGATATCGCTGATATCCTGGAATCCCAAGCCGCCTACCCCTCCGCGCAAGGATTCGACCTTCTGCCAGCGGCCGAAAAACGGCGAGTTCGCCATTTGCAGGCACTGCGTCGCTAGGGACTTTTCCTTGGCCAGAAGATGTGTCAGACTTTGCATGTCCGGTTGCTCCACTGGGTTCTTCAGGTAGCGCAGCAAGGGGGCGAGAACTGCCGGGATAGTTGGAATCTGGCGCAGTCCGTCGAATCGGCGCAGCAAGAGCAGTTTGCCCACGGGTGCGGTTGTCATATCGACTTACCTTCTGCCGACGCGCGTTCATTTTTCACATAAGCGACACCTCCTGGCAGGTGGACTAGGCGAAATTCCTCACTCACACCGTAAAGAGACTCGGAACCGCCCAAAAACAGATATCCATGAGGCATAAGGCTGTTAAAGAAGTGGTGGATGACACGCCGCTTCGAAACCAGATCGAAGTAGATCAGCACATTGCAGCAGAAGATCGCGTCGATGCTCTTTATGAGTGTCATGTGGGAATCGTTCGACAGATTGAGCCGGGCGAAGGAGATGTTGGCGCGGGCCTTCGGACTGACCCGGAGCTTGGCGCCGTAGGGAATGAAATATTTCTGCCGGTAAAGGTCTGTGAGCTTACGTGTGCTGTAGTCACCGTACAACGCTGCCTTGGCATGTGCGAGAGAGCGCTCGTTCAGATCTGTCGCGAGAATCTCAACGGTCCAGTTCTTGAGCGGAGTACTTGCTTCCTCCAGGTGCCACATGCGTAAGGTGTAAGGCTCCTCTCCAGTGGAGCAACCGGCACTCCAGATGCGCAAGCGGCGTTGCGGAAATCTGGACTTGGCCTCAAGGATGTTAGGAATCACGATACTCCGCAGCGCATCCAGTTGCCGCTGATCGCGAAAAAAGCAAGTTTCTCCAATAGTGATCTCGTTGAGCAGATTGGTCAGTTCCGCCTGCCGGATCGAGTGGTTGCTGAGGCGTTCCAAGTACTCGCGAAGGGTTTTCACCTTGATCTTCGTCATGCGGCGCACGCAACGATCTTGCAGAAATCGGAGTTTGTTGTCCGGATGGAAAATTCCGGCCACTTGATAAATGAGTTCGCGGATATGCACCAAATCGGGTTCGGGTGTCGCGCTAGGAGTCGGTTGCAGTGAGCATGCGAAAGTCACGCCGAACTTCTTTCGGTATGCTCACAGAGCAGAGATTTGCGGATATAAGCGGGCAGGCGGGGGCGAGGAGTAGGCGAACAGCGTCCGTCACAGGGGATGGTAGCCGCGCCGCCTAAGGGCGGCGTCCCACTTGATGTTCGGCCTCCCATCTTCAGTGCCCCGCTGCCTCGTGCCACCCGGGCCGCTGGCTTACCTATGCGTTCATCATCTCCTCGGGTCGCTGCCGCAAGCCCCACGGCCAATGGCTGAATTACTTGGCAAGTAAATACAGAACTTGCGAGTTGAACAACTGTATTTGGTACCCTACGCCACGCAGCCGAGCCGCGCGAAACGGTCCTCGACAACCCGGTCACGGTCTCATCTTTACGCTTTCTGGCCAATGGATTCCGATTGGCGGAACAAGCGCCTTGATCGTCAGATGGCCGGCGAATCGGTAAGAAAACTTGTTTCTCCACCTTTATCTTTCCCCGAATCCGCCGGACAAATCAGAATCAGCGTTCTTCACTGAGCCTCCTCATCACAATCCTCCAATCGACCGTGCATGCTGGTACCTGCGTCTTAGGTTCTGCCGAGCGCAACCGAAGACAAACAAGTCATTGGGCCGTGTTCTACGGCGACAAAGGCGTCGCTGGGCGCTCACTCGCCCGCCCGAGGGTGACCCGGATCACATTCATCAGTTCGTCATTGTCTGCGGGTTTCTGTAAAAACGCTGCTGCCCCTGCTTTCAAAGCGCGCTCTTCGTTGCTCTGCGGATCGCGGGCGCTTAGTACGATTACTGGAATACCCGCGAGGACGTCGCTGTTTTGCAGCCGGTCAAGAACAACGAAGCCATCTCCCGCGGGGAGGCCCAGATCCAAAATAATCAGGCTAGGACGCTCTTTCTGGGCCGAGGCTATGGCGGAATAGCCATCGGGCGCCGTGGTGACTTCGTAATCGTTGGCGCGCAGGCGCAAACGCATAGCCCGGACGAGATCTTGATCATCATCGACTACCAGAATCTTCGGTTTTGCCATCGGCGGTCCTCCTCTATTTCTGTTGTCAATTGGCGCTCTTTCCAGCAGAAAGGTGTTTGCGTTCCATACTGGTCTGAATCATTTGGGCTATGCAGGCGGCTACGCTTTGAACCTGCTGATCAAGGGACTCCTCGATGTCGGCGACCGGCAACTGAACCGGGACACTTGTCATGGTTAACGTACCGTTGGTTTTGAGATCGGCAGCGCGCTCTAACTGCTCGCGGATACGAGTAGTCATAATCCCGGAACGCCGCAAGTCTGTCGACGCCACAACAAAAAAAGTCTCGGACGTGCCCGACGTACCCATGGGCGGCAGAACTAGGTCTTTGTCGAGATAGACGCAGTGTCGAACGATTTCGATGCACTGCTGCCAGACTTCTTTCCAATTTCCCCGGGGAGGACTCGTGAGCGGCGTGAGTTCGATTCGCACCAGGACAAAAGACGGACGCAAGCGGTTCTGGTAGGCGATAACAGGGGCGAGCAGCTTGGCTAACGAGTAAACGGGCAAAGTGAAGGTGAAAGTGCTGCCCTGTCCGGGTTCGCTCGAAAGCCAGATGCGTCCCTCATGCAGGCGGATGATTTCCCGGCAAATGAAAAGGCCCAGGCCTAATCCTGAACGATTGTTGTCGACCGATTCGGGATCCTGATAGAGGCGTTCGAAGATTAGCGCCTTGGCCTCGGGACCGATACCGCGGCCGGTATCGCTGACCGAAATATAGATCGAACTCGGATCAGCTTCCACCACGCTGGCTTGCAGTGTGACAGTGCCATCTGGCGGTGTAAACTTGATCGCGTTGTCCACAAGATTGATGAGAACTTCGAGCACGCGGTCCGGGTCGGCCTGCACCAAGGGCAGCCTTTGCTCCAGTCCAATCTCCAATCCGACCTTTTTTTCGTTCGCGGTAGGCCGGAGCATCGCTGTCGCCTGCTGAACCAGGTCGCCAATCGCGATGCAGCGCGGCTCAATCCGCAACTTACCGCTGTCGGCGCGCGTAGATTGGAGCAGATCGCGAATCATGGCGTGGAGCTGATTCACGCTTTTCAAAATGGTTTTGAGGTGCTCGGCCTGATCGGGCGCGATTGGGCCAGCGATCCCGTCTAATAGCAACGTCACGTACTGGTGAATGCAGGTCAGCGGCGTACGGAGTTCGTGAGAAACGTGAGACAGGAACTGGTTCTTGAACTCCAATTGCTGTTCTTGAGCGATTTCGAGGGAGCGCAGCAGGGCTTGTCGTTCCACCGCGTAGCGCATAGCTCTCTCCAGATTCTTGCTGGAGATGTCACCTTTTATCAGGTAGTCTTGCACTCCGTGATGGACTGCCTTCATGGCCAGAACTTCATCATCCTGGCCGGAAATTACGACCACAGGCACTTTGGGAGAGTGCTCCATCAGACGGCGAAAGGTTTCCGCGCCGCAGCTGTCAGGCAGATTCAGATCTAACAGCACCAGTGAGGGTGATTCCTTAGTCAGGAAGGCGAGGCCGTCCGATAACCGGCTGACACAATTTACTTTCACCCGCAAATGGCCTTCCACCAGGCGAAGTCGGACCAGATCCGCATCTCCGGGATTGTCTTCAATCAGCAATACGTTGGTGGTTAGTTGATCCATTTTTGGTTACTCTCTTCGTAGTAACAGGCTGTAAAGTCTGAACGGCGCGGTCGACAATTCCTCCCATCGGGCGCAACTGAAATGCCCTTGGCCGGATTCTCCTCAGGCAAGACACGCAGTGAAGTCCTTGTGGGCTGCACTGTTAGCGATCACGAGAATATCGACTTCATTTGGTTTCATGCTTCGGTTCCCGACGCCACAGTTCGTTCTTAGCCTCGCTGCGTCCTGGATAACGTCTCGGGCGTCGGATCTTTCAGTGCCCGCCGGCTCGCACCGCCCAAGCCGCCAGCGTGGTTGGACTCCGTAAGTGGTCCAAGCGGCCCCGCAAATGCACCAACGCCGAAGAATGAATCTGGCACACGCGGGATTCTCTGATCCCGAGTAAGATGCCCACCTTCTTCATCGTAAGTTCTTCAAGATAATAAAGGGCCAGAACCTGACGCTGTCGTTCGCCCAGATTCACGATTGCGCGGCTCAGCAAGTCAGTCATTTCGGAGCGTATGCAACTGAAAAGCGCGGTGTCCCCAGACTTATCCGGCAAGCACTCACACATATCTATTTCGTTCTCGAACTCTGGAGACTGCGGACGAACACTAACAACCGCGAACTTGTCCAAATCGGTTCGCAGTTTCTGAAATATTCGTAGGCCCAGATTTAGCTCGGCGGCCATTTCGATTTCCATCGGGTCACGGCCCAGAACCAGGGTGAGCTTGTGCCGTGCCTCTTCAACGAGGCGCCCTTTGCGCCGCAACTCCCGCGGTCCCCAATCCATCTCGCGCAGGCTGTCGAGAATCGCACCCCGGATGCGGAACTTGGCATAGGAACTGAATTTCACTTGCTTGGAGCGGTCGAATTTGTTGAACGCATCGATCAACCCGATCACGCCGGCATGCACCATATCTTCAAGCGGCACGTGCCGGGGCAGGTTCTGGTGAATCTGGCGCGCGAGATAGCGAACTTGCGGCAACTGTTCGTGCAGGATGCGGCTGCGCTCATCTTTCTCCCCAAAGGTGAAGTGGGCATGCGCCGTGCTCTTGCTCATGGTCCGGTTCTCGCTTTCACTTCCATTCTTTGAATGGTTCTGCTGCACGATGGAGGCCATGATCAAGAGTCAGCGGCTGAGATTCCTCTTAGCTTCCTCGCCCAGTGCAGGAAAGAGTTGGGCCCCCAGATTGGAGCATGGACTGTTGAAAGGGGAAATACAGGTGCTCGGTCAAAACCGTGGTCCCCTTCTCAAGCAGAATCGCAGCCCTCTCCATCACATGCTGAAGTTCGCGTACATTGCCTTTCCAGGAATGACCTTCGAGGATGCGGACAGCCTCTTCGCTCAGAAGCGGGCACGGCCCGCTCATCGCGTCTGCTACGCAGGCGAGAAAATGCTCGGCCAAGGGCACAATATCCGCACGACGCTCGGCAAGCGGGGGCAGTTCCAAAGGAAAGACAGAGAGTCGATAGAAGAGATCCTCGCGAAATTCTCCTTTGCCCGCCCGCCCGGCCAAATCCACGTTGCTGGCCGCAATTACACGGACATCCACGCGCGTGACTTCGGCGGTGCCCAGCCGCTGCACCTCCTTCTGGTCCAGAAACCGCAACAGCTTGGCCTGCGTTCCGAACGGCAATTCACCGACCTCATCGAGGAAAAGCGTTCCACCATGCGCCGCGGAAATGCGTCCCGGCTGCGGCTGCACCGCACCGGTAAATGCCCCGCGGGCATGGCCGAACAGCTCGGACTCAAGCAATGCTTCCGGAATCGCTGCACAGTTCACCGCCACAAAGGGCTTGGCCACTCTTGGGCTCAACCTGTGCAACGCGCGCGCCACCAGTTCCTTCCCACTGCCCGTCGGCCCCACGATAAGCACGCTGGTCGAGCGCGGCGCAACCAGTTGCGCCAACTGATAAACGCGCTGCATCGCTTCACTCCGCCCAATCATGCCGGGCAGCGGCTCATACTTGCATTCCCTGACTTCACCGCTCCGACACGAGGTTTCTGACGTAACTCTTGGCCCCCGCAAGCCTGCATCCTGCTGAAAACTCTCCCCCTCATCGACAACCGGAAACTCAGCATCCGAGTCCAGCAACACCACCTGAAGTCCCGAAAACCGCTGCTGAATGATCGCTATCAGTTCTCCAGTGTCCAGATCAGGAATGCGGCGATCGAGAAACAGCACCTGCCAGTTTCCTCTTCCCAGTTTTGCCAGCGCCTCGGCGCCACCTTTGGCGTGCTCCACCGGCCGCCAGCGGCCGTTAAGGCTGTGCAGAACCTGCTCACGCAGAACGGTACTGGGACTGGCAATCAACGCTCCACCTGTGGCTGTTTCGATGATCGGGAAAGCTGGCATGGCGCTCATGTCGAGGCTCCTGAGGTAACACAAAATTAGACGAAGATTTCGCAGAACAACATTTTGAGAACAGAAATTCGAGAAAAACAATTTAAGGAGGATTCAGAATGCCGCCGTCGTCTGATATGATCGGCAGCCGGACGGTCACCGTCTCCAGCTCTTCCGTCCGCTCCCGTTCCCATACCGCGCCCGTATGCTCCAGGGCAGCCTGCGCAACAATCAAGCCGAGTTCAGGTTGCTTGAATAAAGATGCCGAACGTCCGATCTGCCACCGCACACGAAACCAAGCCTCGGTCGGCGCACCTCCCATTTCAATGAGCAATACACTTCCTCGCGCGGCAAGGCTCAATGCAGATTCCAGCAACCGGAATACCGTGCTGGCCATTCTTCGCCGCCTCGCCTTAACCACCAACCGACCGTCGCCAGGGCAACCGAAGGCGACGCGCACGGTCTTCACCTCCGCTACGGGCGCCAGATCGTCCAAAGTATCCCGCAGCAAGGTCTTCAATTCAGTGGCGTCCAGTTGCTCATTTTTCTCTTCTTCCAAATCCATTACTTCCTGCATCGCCCCCACCACGGCGCGAATGCGCTCGGTCAACTCGAGGCCTACCTCCAGAATCCTTTCATACTGCCCAGGAGTGCGCGGTGTGGCCAGAGCTACTTCCATCGAACACTGCAACCCCGTGAGCGGCTGGCTTAATGCGTGCAGCAATTGCGCCAAAGGACTACGCCCTGCTATTAGGCCGCCAGCCGTCGCGCTTTGTAAGGGTTTGACCACGGGCGACGTCACGGTAGCACGCTCGCATTTCCACTCAGTTCATACCCAAATCCCCGCACCGTGTGGATCAGTTTCCGCGGATGTCCATCGTCCACTTTGTGCCGCAAGTAATTGATATAAACGTCCACCACGTTGGTCGTCTTATCGAACGTCAGATTCCACACGTGTTCGATGATCATGGCGCGCGAGACCTGCCGTCCCGCATTGCGCATCAGATATTCCAGCAGGGAAAATTCTTTGGAGGTGAGTTCGATGCGGCGGCCGGCGCGTTCGACGCGACGTTCCATGCGATCCAGTTTCAGATCTTCCAAGGCCAGCACAGACTCAGATGGCAAACGGCTACGGCGCAACAGTGCGCGGATGCGGGCGGAAAGCTCGCTGAAGGAGAATGGCTTGGGCAGATAATCGTCGGCGCCGGTATCGAGGCACTGGACACGATCTTCCACCTTCACTCTTTGCGTGAGCACCAGCACCGGCAGACTGGGACGCTTCACCCGCAGATGGCGCAGTACGCTCACGCCATCGAGCTTGGGCAGATTTAAATCGAGGATGACCAGGTCGTAGTCAAACTCGCTGCCCACGGCCCGCGCCTGTTTCCCATCCTCGACCACATCTACCACATAGTTTTCCCCTTGCAAACCCTGGCGCACAAATCCGGCCAGAGCCGTGTCATCTTCCGCAACCAGGATCCTCATAAGTGGGCCTTAATCACAACCTGATTTTAGTTAGAGAAGGCTCAAACGCAGCCGAAACTTCTTCGCACGAAAGTGGGTATTTCCGGAAACGGAATACAATTTCAAAACCGGAAGGAGCGCCGAGTCACCGAGTTATGCCTCTTCTCGAACACCGGGGCGGAGTTGCGCGTTCCGCGGAACTTATCGGGCGAATCTGAAGCCGCCCGCTTCCGCGGTTAAGAGTAAGCCCACTCTCGGAGTGTCGGTGCTCTTTTCAGGCGCGCATCGAGCAAGCTCCAAAGATACGTACCGATAACAACTATTTCGGAAAGGTGTGACTCTTGTCTGGTAACAACCTGATTCCCCTTACGAACTGGGATTGGACCCTATCGCCCCTGTTATGAAATAGGGGTCAACGCTACGAAAGTTGGAGCCTGAGTCGAGAGGTTGGAGCCCAAACTCCAAAGCACGATTGAACGCAATTGCCACTCCAAAATCCCGAGTTGATCGCGGCTGCATTCGAAGAACTGGTCGCGAGCCGGGGATTGCGTGCTTGAGTCGGACAGAAGCGTAACTCCAAAAGCTATCTTTACCGTTCAGGAATCAGAAAGCCGAGGGTGGCGGATGTGGAGTCCTTCTGGCCGTTGAGTGGAAACAATTGTGGTGATAACTGTTCTCAAAGGTTGGGCCAAAGGCGTATCCCAAACAGGTGCGGTGGTGCAGGGGTTGAGCAAAGAGGCCGGTTTTAGGGCGGTATATGTTATGGAACTGGATGAATTGCACTGGACTGGACTAAACCCAGGACTAGATCGCGAAACAGGTTACGGAGAAACGGGAAACCCGTATGCCTCAGGATATTTTGTTAGTCAAATCAGTCCCGCCCGAGCCCAGACAGAGCGATTCCAAATTGGCGTCTCTCGGCAATGACAGAGTTGCCTGCTCGTAGCAATCTGGCCGAAGTCGGCGTGCCGCAGAAGAATCGAGGTCGCGGACGGCGCAGTCCGATGCTGCCGGTGATTGCTGCTCCGCCATTTGCATGATCACTACAGGCTAGCGCGGTCTGACTCCCTCTGCAGTCCGCAGCTACAAATACTGCGATGCTAGCGTCTCGATCTCAGTCGCCGGATCTTCGGTCAAACACGCTTTGTGTAGAGAAAGCTGGACAGTGTTCGCCCATGAATGCTGCATCCTATGCAGCATTTCTTCAAGTTGGCCGGGAATTCGCAGCTTGTCCCGAAGCTCACAAGTCAGAGCTATTAAGAGCTCAATATCTGCTCCTGGATCGAATGCTAATATGTGTTGCCAATCATCCACAAATCGCGCATTAGCAAAACCGTCACCGATCATGAGAACAGCAATGTTGACAGACTCATCCTTCAACGCGTGCGGCACATATCTCACAAGGAAGACCCTCACTACTTGCTGTTGGGTTCCCGCGGACAAAAGTCCAGCCACAGCTCGTTGGGTAATTTCATTTTCGCTCTTCATTGCGTTTCCTTGCTGAGTGGTGGATTACGCTACGACCGCTGGCCCCGATTGTAGCCCTCGTCCCCAATTCGGGAAAGGGTGTCTGGAAGACGATCGGAAGGCCGTCACCAAGCCTCGTATCAGCGTGCGGCGCTCCAGGAGTAGCCGTACCAATGCGTCAAGCGCATCTGAGTTGGCTCCGTACCAGCCTGGGGGAATCTCATCCGCTACCGCCGAGATCGCGTTCCGACCCATGTCTTCAATCCGCGAGAGCCACGGCTCAAACGAATCCCACCCGACAACATTCGCATAAACTTCACTCTGCTCATATACGCCGCCCAGCGGTGCATCGGGGAAATTCCACTCGCCGCCATTGAAACAATTTCCCTGGTCGATGAACGAGACAGCGTAATTGTGTTGGCGCATAGTCCGCCAGAAGGCGGCTTGCCGCCCATCGGAATTGCAGGTCCATTTGTCCAATGCCAGCATTCCAGCAAAAGTCTCCATGTTCCGCACACGCCTCAGTATGGGCGCTGGCACATGATCGAATGCTTGGCCCTCCAAAGGACTTACGGCATACCGCGACCCAAACTGCAACCCGGATTCACAACGAATTATCCCAGTGGCCGTTTGGATATTCAACTGGGGCGTGTGCTGCAGAAGCGCGTCAGTCACTTCCACCACCACTGGCTCTGGTACTGGAAGTCCAGCAATCCGCGCTAGCACGGACGCCAGCATCTCGTTCGCTAAGACCCGCCTGTGCTGCGGATTGTTGCGGAATTTTACGACGTAATAGTTTTGATCGGAACAGCGCATCAGGTGCGCTTGCGAGCCACCCCGCATCCGCCGCACTTGCTCGACTGCCACTATTTTTGCGATACCGAGCCTAGTGTTAGGCTGTGCAACCAGCAACGAAGAGACGATTTTCAAAGTTAACCTCGGGGTCGGTACGCCATTATTGACAGGCGACGACGCCAAGACTAGGTCATTTCCTGGCGATGAGTCTGTGACAGTGATCACCTTAGGGGTTGTGGGAAAGTCCAATTTGGGACTCTTCAAGGGCTCATGGACGTGACCAAGCCGTATTAACCAGCCATGCAGCGACACGATCGGGGAGGACGCCCCGCAAACGCCCACTTCCCAGGTAGTAGTTTGTCGGAAACACACCCTCATTGTTATCGGACATGCGGGCCTCACGAATCAACGCATGGCAAGACTATTCTCTAACGGCAATCATGCAACGCGAGCCAGGGAGATGGCGGAGGGGCACGGCCGCAGCCCAGGCGCTCATCGGCATAAACACAAATTCTTACCCGGCCTGGTCGGCGCAAGCTAGACCACGAGATTGATTGGGCGCTCTCGCACCCTGCACGGGGCGGGATATTCGCATAGAAGAACCATGGCTGACGAGCAGGTCGAATCGATGGTTGGTGGAACGACGTTTTTCCGCCGCAGGGTGATTTAGTGTGAGATTTCCAGAGTCTTGGTCCTCAGCCGGGGCTGAGTCCGGGCACCTCGGTGACTGGATTTCCGCCGGGAACACTCAATGCGCCTGCGGTCACGCACTTAAGCGATCCAATCGCAGCACAGGCCCAACTCGATTTGGCCATCGCTTATGACGACCCTACCGGACCAACAGGAGCTTCACTCCTGCCCGGAGACATAAGTGGTCTGACCTTTACTCCTGGCTTGGACCATAACTAATACACGGGTTGTTCTGGCTGGCGACGCGCAGGCTAAGAAGATTTTTTGGCAGGTTGGCAGTTCACCTACCCTAGGAACTCTGTATTTAAGGGAAACATCCTCGCGCTGGCATCAATCACAGTAAGCGCCGGCGTGAATCTAGAAGGTAGAGCCCTCGCGCGCACGGCCGCAATCACTTTGGACAGCACCGCTCTTACAGGACCGTAAACTATTCGGCATTCGGGCTGTCAGCACTCAAATGGCCGCGATACTGGTGTGTCACCCGAGCCCGGAAACGATTACAATCTTTATGCAAAGAGATTTATAGTAATACATCGGTGTCAGCCCGTAAGGGCCCTGCGTAAGATCTCAGATCGGCCAAAGACCTCCTCGAGACTTTTCCACAGACCCCCTGTGTTCATCCGTCACAGACAGCAGTTCGATCACGGCGTTACGATCCCACTGCCCTCCCCTGATTTGCCTAGTGGTGGGGGCAGGAACGAAGCTAGCGGCTGAAACTATTGTTCGGTTCCTGCTCCCTTGCCTGAGTTCCTACCTACCTTCGTGTACCTCTCGCGTAGGCTACCGCCTTCACAAATATGGGACTCGACCTCAGTCTGTTTCGTATATTTGGGAAGCGCAGTGCTACTGATCAGTTGTACCGTCGCGTAGAAGTGTGAGACTACGATTTACGTAGCACCCAGTCATTCGTCATTTCTTCAAACTGAAACCCGTATCGCCGCCAGGCGCCAACGAAAGCTTCTTTGCGTACGACGCGCCCCCGGCCCACGTACCGATCCTTCTTGCCTTTATCAGTAAGGAAAACTTCCGCAACCACTCCTCTGACCAGAAAAAGCGAACTGGTACACAGAAATCCGTTCGGGCTCACATCTTCTGTTTCAGCCAACCCTTCAAAGGCTTTCCCATTTGTGTCTGTTCCCCGTAATCTAAGAATAACCCGCATCCGCAAACGAACCTCGCCCCTGCGCTCAGGCCGGCGTTTCTCCAGTTCAGCGGCCAACCTTTCCCTCAATTTCTTGAAGTCCACAGGTTTTTCAAAATAATCAGCCACGCCCAAGCTGTCACACTGGTCTTTATATTTGCTACCGGCCGCCCCACTGATAACAAATATCGGTAAAGAGGATGTATAACTAAGCGCATGAAAACTCTGGCACAGCTCGAGCCCCGAAAACTTTGGCATCATTAGATCGAGCAGGACGGCATCAGGCCTATGTTGCAATGCAAGTGCGAGCGCTTGCTCCGGACTTTCTGTGTCAAAGACCTCATAAGTGTCCGATAGGCGCGCACGCATGAGACAGCGCATTGCGCGGTCGTCATCCACGATCAAGAGCTTTTTCATTGCCCATGCCTCCTTAATTCCACTATTCGACTATGAATAAAGTCATCTGGGTGACCTACCGGCAGTTCCGAGAGCCTCCCGAACTTTGTGTGCCAAATGGTCCCGCGTAAATGGTTTTGGTAGGAAATTGCTGCCGGCAGGCAAAACTCCGTGTCCCACTCCCTGCCCAGTATGCCCAGACATGTATAGAACCCTGAGCTCCGGTCGCCAAATGCAAAGTTGCTGCGCTAGAGTCGGACCGTTCATCCCTGGCATGATCACATCTGTCAGCACCAAGTCGATTCTTCCCTCATGCTTCGCACTGACCTGACACGCTTCCTCACCGTTGCGCGCTTCCAGCACGGTGTAACCCAAGAAGTTCAAGACATTGAGATTCAAAGTCCGGAGGCTATCCTCATCTTCTACGAGCAGAACCGTTTCATCTCCATGAAGCGACAGTGTAGTGGCAGGGAAATCTTTCTCTGGTTCGACCGGTTCATCGACACGCGGCAGATAGATCTTGAATGTCGTCCCCACCCTGACTTCACTGTGCACCTCAATGTAACCACCGCTCTGCTTTACAACGCCATAAACCGTCGCCAACCCCAGCCCCGTCCCTTTCCCCTTTTCTTTTGTGGTAAAGAATGGTTCAAAGATGTGGGTCTGGGTCGCAACGTCCATGCCAAACCCAGTGTCAGTAAAGGTAAGAAGCACGTATGGACCTGGACTGAAGGGGTACGAATATTTCCGCGCCTCCACTTCGTCGATCACAGTATGTTCGGTTTTGATTGTCATTTTTCCACCGGCGGGCATGGCGTCCCGAGCATTCACGCACAGATTAAGGACTACCTGTTCGATTTGTCCCCGATCGGCCTTCACTGTGGTCAGCCTCGAGTCCAATACGGTGATAAGTTGAACGTCCTCGCCAATCAGGCGTTTTAGCATTTTTTCTGTGTCCGCAATGATTCCATTCAGGTCGATTACTTTCGGTTCCAGCACCTGTTGGCGGCTAAACGCCAATAGCTGTCGAGTAAGAGACGCTGCCCGCCGGCCAGCCCCTAGAATTTCTTCAACACAGCCAACGAGCGGATGATTCGCATCCATTCGCTCCTGTAAGATCTCTCCATACCCGATAATGACTCCGAGAATGTTATTGAAGTCATGCGCGATTCCTCCGGAAAGCCGGCCTACTGCTTCCATTTTCTGGGATTGCCGGAATTGTTCTTCGAGCCCTCTGCGATCGGTAATGTCACGATTCACAATTACTAGCTTTCCAGGTTTTCCATCCTCATCCTGAATCGGACTTGCCGTGGATTCAAAAAAACGCCAACTGCCGTCTTTATGGCGCATTCGGTATTCAATTCTTCGGCCTACTCCAGTGTTCCTCGCCCAATGGGCTGCTTCTTCCACCTGATGACGATCTTCCGGATGAACATGGGCCATACTTGAGGTTTGCCGCATCTCTTCCGCGTTGTACCCTAGCACTCTCTCGTAAGAGGGACTGTGGTAAAGCCGGCGACCGTCGCCATCAATGACCGCGATCATATCCGCCGCATTCTCCGTGATCAGACGAAAGAGTTCCTCCCGTTGGATCAATTGGCGACGAATGCGGTAGATCTGCAGCTGTTGATAAATCACGTAAATATCGAACAGCAACACTAGCGCTACTAGTCCACGTATCGAGTGCGTGACTTGGAACCAACTGAACTCATCTTTATGAGTCATTGTGAGAACGAACGAAATCAGCGCTAAAGTAAGCAGGAGGGTGACGAGAACGGCTGAGGACCATAGCCACCATTCGCGTCGCTCAATCTGACTCATGCCATTCAGAAGAGTGTGCTCGGTCGCTCTTATATTTTGCTGATCTTTTTGGAGGAGGGATATCATACTGTAACAACTCGTTTCTGATCTATCCTCCAATGCTGAGTACCGGGACCATAGCCAGTCTGAAGCACGGCATTCGAGCATCGGACAAGGTCGCCCTGTGGTCCCTCATGCGCCAATGATTGAAATACTCTCAGGAGGGGTTGCCTTTCGCTTCGGGTCGAGTTTCGATTGCACTGACCTTGGCAGCGCGGTTACCCGAACTGATGGAAGGTTCGCATCTCCGGCCCGGAATACTGACCAGAAGCGCCTGAAGCTGTTTTTTCTCGTGCCAACGCGGGAAAGAGAATATCGTCTTCGGCGTTAGCAGTTTCATGTTTCTTTCCTAGCATGCGACGCACGGCTCGTCTCAGCTCTGCCATTGAACTACCTCGTTCTTCCAATGATGTCTGAATAGTGTTATATGGTGTGGTCAGTCTTGTACAATCACGTGAACGTAGGATGTAGCCCCAAAGTTCTTGTTCCCAGAGAGGACTGCCCTATAATCTCCTGTTTAAATCCATGTGAGACTTGCGCGCCCAGCTGATCTATAGGGAGAAAATCGATTTCAAGATTTCAAGAAAGAACGCTTCGCGCGCTCGATGCAAGTTAGGAGAATGAAGATGCGGTGTAGAGACGTTGAAGCGGAACGATGCCGTCTAATGCGCCGCCAACCCCTCGATTTTGAATTCTCTTAGTCCAGCCGACTATCAGGAGTTTTTCCTTCAGCCTTAGGGGTTCTCTTTTTTCTCTTTTCGTCACCTTTCGTTTCTTAAGACCAGTGCCACGCGCGGCCCGCTTCTTTCAGAACGTAAAGAAGCATCCGCGAAGAGAGGATTTCGAAGGTCACTGTCACGAAGCAGCGCTCGTTCGCTCGTTCCCCTCGGATGAGCCTGGCAGACCTAAACTGTAAGCGTCTGACCAAAACACCTGTTCGACAGGCGGGGTCTGTGTTGAAGTGTCCGGATGATCGCAAAAGCACAGTTGTCAGCGCCCAAGCGACGTACCCGTGCGGAAATTCAGCAGTTGGTGGCCGAGTTTGTGAGCAGCGGTATGCGGCGGAGCGAGTTTTGCCAGAGTCGAGGTTTGAGCTTCAGCACTCTGGATCGCCATCTGAAAAAGCGGCGTTGGAAGAGAAGGTGTAGACGAAATTCTTCGGCCGGTCGTTTGGTGCCGGTGGAAGTGGCGGCCAAGAAATCGCCGACGCAGCAGGAACCGAGTTGTGGGCTGGCCGTGGTGCTGCCGGGCGGGCGCCGGATCGAGGTGCATCCTGATTTTGATACGAGTACGTTCGAACGCCTGGTGGGCATCCTGGAGCGGGCGTAAGCCGTGTTTGGACTGGGCCCAGCCACACGGATCTATCTGGCTGCGGGAGTCACCGACATGCGCAAGGGGTTCGAGGGGCTGTACGGTCTCGTCCGCGATCGTTTGTCGTGTGAGCCTCTGAGCGGGCCCCTGTTCTTGTTCTGCAACGGACAGCGCAATCGGCTGAAGGTCCTCGTCTGGGACGGAAGCGGACTCTGGGTCTGTGCCAAGAGGTTAGAGAAAGGGCGTTTCACCTGGCCGCAATCCGGTGATGCGCAGGGCAAGGTCATCCTGAGTCACGAAGAGCTTTCTCTGTTGTTGGGTGGGATCGATCTGACCAAAACCAAGCACAAGCGGTGGTACCGGAAGGCCCCGCCAGAGGGACATGCTGCCGCCTGAGTTGCTTGAACGACTCGAGCGACTCTGGTAAATCAATAACCCATTGTGAGTGCGCCTCCCATTCCTTCCGCACCAGCCGATCTGGAACTCATCGCACAACTTCAGAGCAAGCTACAGTACGCGGAGCTGCGGATTCGTGTGCTGGAAGAGCGTCTGCGACTAATGCGGATCGAGAAGTATGGTGCGGGCGGAGAAAAACTTTCGCAGGCGCAAATGCAATTGTTCGAGCTTGAGCCTGTCGTCAGTGAAATGTTCGAGCAGGCGGAGAGCGAGCACGCGCCAGTGCATCGCTCGACCAGGAAATCCGTCAAGCATCCGGGTCGCCAAGAGTTGCCGGCGAATCTTCCTCGCGTTGAGCGGATTCTGCCCTGCTCATTAGATCAGCGCGTATGCAAACGCTGCGGACAAGGAACCGCGGTGATCGGCTACGAGGAGAGTTCCCAACTGGACGTGGAACCGGCGAAGTACTTCGTGTTGATCACGAAACGAGAGAAGCGGGCTTGCTGGTCGTGTGAGGATCTCGGCGTCGTCTCAGCGCCCCTGCCGCCACGGGTCATCGAGAGGTGTCTGGCGAGTGACCGGATCGTCATCGAGACGGTCGTCAGCAAATACTGCAATCACACCCCGCTGCATCGGCAGAGCATGATTCTGGAAAGGGACCTCGGTTTGAAAGTCAGCCGAGCAACGCTGGACGGCTGGGTCCTCAAACTCGGCGAGTTGCTGATCCCGATGGTCGCGGCAATGAGGCGAGAATTGATCAGCGGAAGTTACATTCAGGCGGATGAAACCCCAGTCGATGTGCAGACACGCGAGGACCGAGGTAAGAACCACCAAGCGTACCTCTGGCAATACAGTCGCCCCGGAGGGAGCGTGGTGTTCGATTTCCGCTTGGGTCGCGGACGCGACGGGCCGAAGCGGTTCCTGGGACCGTTCGAAGGCATTCTCCAAACCGACGGCTACGCAGCTTATGACCAAATCGGTGGGCCGAGAATGGTACATGCCGCTTGTTGGTCTCATGCAAGAAGGCAGTTTTTCGAAGCAGTACAACTAAATCCCCGAGATCCGGTTGCAACCCCGATCGTGGCTCAGATGGACGAACTGTTTGCCGTCGATGCAGAAGCTTGCCGCAAGGCGCTGACGACTGCGGAGCGCCATATCCGGCGTCAGGAGACGGCGAGACCTCTTCTCGGAGATATCCGCAGCAAGATCTAAATAGCGCTGTCCGTTGCATTGCCCTCCAGCGCACTCAGCAAGGCTTGCCAGTACGTGCTAACGCTTTGGAAAAAGCTCACCCGATTCTTGGAGTATCCCGAACTAGAGCTAAGTACTAACCTGGCGGAGAACTCCATGCGTCCCGTGGCACCGGGTCGAAAGAACTGGATGCACATCGGCAGCCCACAGGCGGGACCGAAGGTTGCGGCGATTCTCTCGGTCGTGGAGAGCTGTCGTCGGTTGAAAGTCTCCGTACGCGACTATTTCGCCGCGGTTCTCCCGGGGTTTGCCGATCTCCCGATCCGGTGCCTCCCAGATCTTACTCCCGCTGTGTGGGTTGCCCGGGCCGCGCGGTATTAGCGTGAAGTGATTACTTCAGTAGGGAGGGATTCGGTTTTCTATGCCTCCCATCCGACCATGAGGCGCGAGATGATCGTGTGCCTTCGGCAAGCCCGCGTAGGGCAACCGTTATGGCTTGGTATTAGGAATTCCAATTCTCTCAGCCAGCCTCACCAACTCGGCTAGTGAATCCGCGCCCATCTTTCGCATCAGCTGGCCACGATGGACCTTAACCGTGGTTTCGCTAGTTCCAATTTCCCCGGCGATTTGTTTATTGAGTAAACCGGAAACCACAAGAGGCAACACTTCGCGCTCCCGCGGCGTCAGCGATTCCCAGCGCTGGCGAAGAATTGCAATTTCCGCCTCTTGTTTACGCTTGGCGTGATCCCGTTCCAACGCCACATTAATCGCATCCAACAGATCCTGATCGTGGAACGGTTTGGTCAGAAACTCAACGGCGCCCGCCTTCATGGCTCGCACTGTCATCGGAATATCGCCGTGGGCAGTGATAAAGATGATCGGAATGTGAACATTGGCCACGGCTAATTCGCGCTGGAAATCGAGGCCACTGATTCCAGGTAATCTGATGTCGAGCACGAGGCAACTCGGAGCATCCGGTCGTCTACTGTGCAGAAACTCTTTTGCCGATCCGAACAGCTCTACTTGCAACCCCACAGATCCGATAAGGCGTCTGATCGCGCGACGAACCGAAGGGTCGTCATCGATGACAAAAACGATGGGTTCCGCCTCAGCCATAAAATACTTTCAATCTTGGGTGGGCACAGTAAATTCGAAGAGTGCACCGTTGGGCTCTGCTACGGCCCACAAACGTCCACCGTGGGACTCGACAATGGAACGGCTGATCGACAGTCCCATCCCAATGCCCCCGGCTTTCGTCGTAGAGAATGGCTCGAAGATGCGGTCGACTTGCCCCGGATCAATTCCTGGTCCGGAGTCTTGAACTTGGACCAGTACTTCATCGGAGTGCTTTGCCGACTTGATGAGCAGCTCCCGTGGCCGGTCGGTGACCGTACGCATCGCGTCGATACTGTTCATGATCAGGTTAATCAAGACCTGCTGCAACTGCACGCCGTCGCCTCGTACGCGAAGACCAGCGGTTAAATCAGTCAGCAGGGAAATACGGTTTCGGGCCAATTCGCTGCGAATGAGACCAGTGACTTCTTGAATGACCTCATTGATGTCCAGTTCCGCTCTCTCAGGAGCGCCCTTCGCGAGCAGAGTGCGAATTCGTGAAATGACGGTGCTGGCGCGCGTTCCGTCGTTCACAATCTCTGCAATTGCCTCCCGCAGCTCCTCAAGATTCCGCCCTCCACCAGCTAATTCACGCAAGCAGAAATTTCCGTTTGTGACGATCGCAGTAAGAGGCTGGTTGACCTCGTGGGCGATGGCCGCCGCCAGTTCTCCCATCGCATGTACACGGGTGACGCGGGCGAGCTTGGCCTGCGCTTCCCGCAAGGCCTCGTCGGCACGCCGTTCAACTTCGGTGCTCGCCCGTCTGTCCACGGACGATGTCGTGATGGCAGCCACAATCACGATCAGGGTCACGATGGAAATTCCATTGTTGGCAAGGGAGGAGATGTTTACGGCGTAGGAAAGGTCCGGAGGCGAGGCGGGGATGAAACTTGCGGCAGCCATTCCGGTGTAATGCATTGCGGAGACAGCCACTCCCATCACTGTGGCGCTGCCCAGCCTTCGCGGAACACTCCATCGGGTCTCCTCGCGTAGATCAAACGCCATCAATAACGCGCTTAAAGAAAACAAGATTGCGAGCAAGATGGAACACGCCACTAGCAGCGGAGAATACCGGGTGACGGCCGGCAGCCTCATTGCAGCCATGTCGATATAGTGCATGCCAGCGATGGCGGCGCCCATGATGACGCTGCCGGCCAAAGCTTCAACCAGGCCCATTTCTCGGCGGCTGGACACGTACAGTGCAACCGAAGACGCGAAGATGGCCACCAAGAGCGATGCGAGAACTGTTAGCCAGTCGTACTCGACGGATACTGGCAGGTGAAAAGCCAGCATCCCATTGAAGTGCATCGCCCAGATGCCGATGCCCATCGCAATCGCCCCACCGCTCAACCAAGCTAGTCGAACCCGGCCTCTTGCAGCGGTTACACGACCTGTAAGATCAAGCGCGGCATAGGACGCGGCGATGGCTATCAACACCGAGCGCGCCACCTCGCCGTGGTCGTAGAAACCGGGGAGCGCCGCGTTTGCAGAAATCATCACGAAGGATCTCCTTCGCAAGTTCGGGTGAGGCTCCCAACCCTACAGGAACCAGCCTGAAGAACTAGGGCACAGGAGCTGAGCAGCACTTACAATGCCGCGAATGAACGTCTGCATCGCAGCCACACTCGATCAGTAGCGGCCGAAAAATTCCGGCTCGCCAGGCCTCAACTCTTTTTTCTTAGCCAATCGCAAAGCGCATGGTGAGACTTCGCGTATAGTTCTACGTGCCCGCACTCTTCACATACAACGATTGAGACTTCCACTGAATAAACAGAGTGATCCGCCGGAGTCTCCGGGCGCGAAACGTCTAAGTCCACCACACCTCTTACCTGATCGGGGTGTTGGCATTTTTCCGCAGCCATCCCCCTCCCTCTGGCAGCCGCACATGACATGAAGCACGCTTTCTGTCGTTTCGCACGAGCTTCCAGCCGCAAATCAACCAGGGCAGGAAGAAACCCATAGATGATTGGTGTCAATTTACACCCGAGGCGGAGCGATGAGAAGCAAATTAGCGCGCATGTCATCGCTGTGCAAAATTCCTTCCGCCAGCATAAGGAATCGACAGACCGGAACGATCTGACTCAGTTAAATGGCTGACTGGATAGGATTCTCATCACAAAACTGCCCTAAACCTTCGTACAGCTCGTCCTTCCGAACGGATGGCCCATCTGTACCAGCGCGCAATAGATTCCGGGTCGCGCCCGCTGCTACTTTAGCGACTGAGCAGCGGAGGGAGAGTTGCCAAAGATTCGAGTTCTGTCGCTGGTTGACGATGATGCTTCGGTCCGCAAGGCAACCGGAAGACTGATCAAATCGTTTGGCTTTACGGTTGAGGTCTTCGCCTCTGGAGAGGAATTCCTCTGTTTCGGGAGTTTACGCATTAGGTCATGCCTTGTCCTTGACGTGCAAATGCCAGGCATGAATGGTCTGCAACTACAAAGTCACTTGGCGCCTGCAGGTTACCTCATTCCGATCATTTTCATCACCGCTCACCCGGATGAGGGAATCCGGGCTCAAGCACTCGAAGCTGGAGCAGTGGCCTTCCTGACTAAGCCGTTCGGAGAGGAAGCCTTGCTCAAGGGAATTCGCTCAGCCCTGAAACTTGCCGAGGGGGATGCAACACCTTGACAGCTGGCATGTTCTTGAGCGCCTCACGCAAGAGAGCGTTCCCCGGGCCGTGAGGATGAGGTGCCCCTATGTCATCAAACTTAGAACCACAAGTGAACTCGGGCCCTGCTGAGATTGATCATCACGAGGTACTTATCGAAGTGGCGGACCTCATGGTCCACCATCGAAACTTGCCAGAACTCTTTGCTGCAGTGGCAGACCGAATGGGCAAGAGAGCCGCAGCCGAATGCACCAACTTCGCGCTTCATGATCCCACGAGAAATGTTATGCGTCTGCATGTGCTGGAGGGCAACGACCTTGCCGGCCCTCCGATCGAGGTTCCGGTCGCTGACTCGCCCGGCGGTATTGCTTGGCAAACCCAGCAGCCACAGGTGGTGCCTGATGTAAACGCCGAAACTCGGTTCCCTTCCGTAGTGAATCTGCTTAGGGAGAAAGGAATACGGTCGTACTGCGCCTTGCCTCTGACGACTGCGGATAAACGGTTGGGATCTTTGGGCCTGGGCAGTTTCCGGGCAAACGCCTATCGCGAAGCGAATCTACGGTTGCTGGAACGGGTGACCCGACTGGTAGCCCTGGCCGTGGAGAACGCGCTCACGCGCGAAGCTTTACAGCGGGAGAAGGAACGGCTGCACGTGCTGCTGGAGATCAACGCCACGTTAATGATCAACCGGGACTTGGAGAGCCTATTCCCTGAAGTTTCCGAGTTCATGCGGAGGGTTATCGGGTACGACTATGCCAGTGTGGCCGTTTATGACAAGGCAGCTCAAGCGCTATCGCTTTATCCGCTCGATTCTCCTTTGACGCAGGGACTTCTCGGGACGGATACGACGTTCCCCGTTAAAGAGACTCCCGCTGGTCAGGCTTTGGTAGAAGGAAAGACCAAGGCCTTTAGCCGCGAGGATCTCTTGGCGATGCAGTCCGGCTTTGTTAGCCAGATGCTCGAACAGGGAATCCAATCACTTTGCTGCATTCCATTAGTCACGCACAACGGTAGTCTGGGCACTTTAAATCTGGCTAGCAAGGAACACACCGCCTTCATTGGCGAGGATATCGACTTCTTAGAGCAGGTGGCAGCGCAAGTAGCCGTCGCGCTGGACAATGCTCGCGCCTACCGTGAAATCGCGAAACTCAAAGACAAACTGACCAAGGAAAAGCTCTATCTGGAAGATGAAATCCGCTCTGAACGGAACTTCGAAGAGATTGTGGGCGAGAGCGCGGCGCTCAAACGAGTGCTAAACGAAACCAGAACCGTAGCCCCCAGCGATGCCACGGTGCTGATTCTGGGAGAGACGGGGACGGGCAAGGAACTGATCGCACGTGCCATCCACCGGATGAGTTCCCGCAAGAATGCAAACTTCATCAAACTTAATTGTGCAGCGATTCCTACAGGACTACTGGAGAGCGAGTTATTCGGGCACGAGAAGGGCGCGTTTACCGGCGCAGTCAGCCAGAAGATCGGGCGTCTCGAATTGGCCGATAAAGGAACGCTCTTTCTGGATGAGGTCGGAGAGATCCCACTGGAAATGCAGCCGAAATTATTGCGAGTGCTGCAAGACCAGGAGTTCGAGCGCCTGGGTGGCACCCGTACCATCCGCGTCAATATACGGCTAATCGCGGCCACGAACCGGGATCTGGCGCAGAGTATAGCCAGCCGGCAATTCCGAAGTGATCTGTACTACCGCCTTAGTGTGTTTCCCATCCGAATGCCGGATCTGCAGGAGCGAAAACAAGACATTCCTCCGCTGGTTCGCCATTTCGTACAGAACTTCGCTCGCCGCATGAAGAAGCAGATCGAAACCATCCCAGCGGAAACCATGAATGCATTGGTGAACTGGACGTGGCCGGGGAATGTGAGGGAACTGGAGAACATCATCGAGCGCTCGGTGATCCTCTCACAGGGCCCGATTCTGACGGTTCCACTGGGCGAATTGAGCCTACCCCCGCAAGACTCCCTCAACGATGGCACGCTGGAAAGCCTGCAGCGCGAGACCATTGTTCGCGTGCTGCGTGAGACCGGCGGAGCGCTGAGCGGGTCACGCGGAGCGGCGGCACGACTGGGTCTGAAAAGGACAACGTTGCAGTCCAGAATGCAGAAGCTGGGAATTTCCCGCGAAGAGTATGAGAACCAACAACACAATAAAGAGCATGAAAACTAATCGTCCCTTCGGGAGGAAGCTGTAAATGCAAGGCGGGTTCATTCTGAACCTGACTTTGATGGGATCATCGGCCAGAGTCCAGTGTTGAAGGCGGTCCTGGCGTTGGCCAGGGAAATGGCGGTACGCGACGCCCCAGTCTTGATCCTCGGCGAAACCGGCTCCGGTAAGGAGTCTATGGCCCGCGCGATTCATCGCATCAGCGGAAGGAGGAACCATAGCTTCGTGAAGGTCAATTGTGCGACGACTGCGGAGGAGCAACTGGAAAGCGAGCTATTCGGACATCAGAAGGAAAGTTCAGACGACGCCATCAGCCAGACAACCGGTCCGCTCGAATTGGCAAATAAGGGCACGCTCTTCCTGCAAGAGATCGCACGGGTGCCGCTGGAGCTTCAGCCTAAGCTGCTTCGCGTGTTGAAAAGCGGACAATTTGAACCACTGGACAGCACGCGTCTCATCCGGGTGAACGTGCGCTGGATCGCCTCAAGCAGACACGATCTGATAAAGCGGGGGCTACATCGATTTCGTGAGGATTTGTACGACCAACTAAACGCAGCTCCCCTCAAGATTCCGTCTCTGCGCGAACGCCGCGAAGATATCCCCCTGCTGGTGCGCTATTTTTTGCAGAAATTCGCTCGCCGGATGAACAAGCGCATCGCACCGTGCCGACCGAAACCATGAATGTTCTGATGAAATCGGACTGGCCAGGTAACGTCACGGAACTGGAAGGTTTTATCGAGCGGGCGGTTATATTGACGGAAGGGTCTACGCTGCATGCTCCATTCACGGAGCTGTGACTGGAAACCACCTCCTTCAGCTCCGGGACAATGCTCCAGCCGCGCCGCGTATTTAATCTGTCAACACGTGTGTGCTCTGACACTTACCCCTAAACTAGAGAATGCCCGATCAAGGCAGGCAACTCTAACAGAGAAGAGTAAGAATGCCGCGCGATGTCCATAAAACACCATTCGACAAGCGAAAGTGGCAGAGTCGATGCCGAGCAGGTTTGAATCGCGCAGATCAATCGTTAATGACCTCCATTTCTACTGCTACCGCCGTCTCTTGAACTCACATTATTGATTGGCAGACATCCAAGGGACGCATCCGTTCACCGTCCAGGGGCGGAATTGCTCGGAGTGCCGCGTGTCCCAAAGTGGGATGAAACTCTTCGGAATTGTGTAACTGGGGGACATTGCAGGACTCTCTCGCTTGTCGCTTGGGCTCAGAAATGCAAGTGACGAGAAATGCGACTCGCCCCCTTCGTCGAAGTCCGCGTCTTATTTGCGACAATCTTGCCTTTCACGGGAAGGCCCAGCCGGGGCTTGCAAAGAGTTCCAAGCCTTTCAACCTGCGAAATGCCCTTGCGCTCGGCATCGACCATTGCGCAACTTCAAGCTAATGTCCGACCAGATCGAACGGTTGCGGCCAAACCGAATCCCCGATGGGCAAGCTTCCCTCTACGGGCATTCATCTTCGACAATAGGAAGCCTCAACTCAGATGTAGGTGCGCGGTGAAACTCAACGGCGTCAAAGACACTTCTGTCGGGCGATTCGCTACGATCTGCATCACTCTCTTCTACGTTTTCGCCTTGATCTCGGGCAAAGCAGTCAGTCAAGAGCAATTTCAGAGTTCCCTCCAGGAAAACGAACACTTGTGGCACGCCAATGTGAAAGGAGTCGGGTGCGACACCCAGTTCAACCGGCAACCCCACAACCCAGACACGGCGCTGGTGGTGAGGTGCTCCATCCTTTTTGCCGACGGATCGCCCGACTTCAGAGCAGCCCTACGCTTTTGCCCGAACTTTCAAACCTGCGACGCCGCTGGAGGAAAATTCAAGGACATCGTCGTCGCAATCTTGAGAAAGAAGATACGCGAAAAAGGGCTTCCCGGAGCCAGAAAGTGAAGCCTTCTGGGCACGCGGACTGTGTTCCTATCCTTTTATTTTCCGGGACTATTCTTCGAGGTCGGCTATGAACGGCAGATGCGGCGATCCTTCAGATTTTGAAGCCCAGGAAGTCTTGTTGACGCACCAACAAGCGCCTGAGCTCTTTGAGTGGTACATCTGGGAGGGTTTTACCACTGAATCACGTGCCGTTGCGGAGCACGCGGTGCAGCTTGGCCGAGAATGGATGCCGCCCGATGCTGAAGAGCATATAGCATCCAGCAAGGTTCAGCGGTACCGCTCTCGAAGTCCACAGGGAGACGGGGACAAAGAGAGAGAGGGATCAAAGTAGAGCGACAGCTTAAGTTCCCTCCGGGGCGCTACGGACGAGAATCCCCGTCTTGCGGATACTGTCGTGCACATTTCACAATTAGGGGGGCATCTTTCCGATCGCACTGAGGCTGCGGGTAAGACTCGCAGAAGTTCTCAACATCCGCTATGGGGCCTGGGAAGCGCCTTACTGGGGTTCGCCTTGGTTCGTCGATAGCACCGCTCCTGTCTGAAAGGAAGCAGTGATGCTCCCGCCGCAGCACTTTCTGCGCAGAAGACTGTATGAAAATCGGGCGGATGCCCCTTGTCTCCTTCAGTTGCTGGGACGAATTAATGGAGGGACAGCTGGCAGTGCGACGCGCATTGTGGCGGCTGCGCGACTTACCGTCTAGGAATTGTCGATCGTTGTGCAGTTGACACAGAGCGACTACAAATCTCCGGTTCCCTTCTGAGAAATGACCAGTCGCCACTGAATAGGTTTGCGCCCCGGTTTGTGATAATGATGATTCTGGCACGGTAGCGTTTGGCCTTGCGTCATTGTTATTTCACGGTCAACAACGTCACAGCGATAGATTCCGGCCCAAGGTGTTGGCGTGTTCGGACTGATGAGTTGGTCAAATGCTGCGTCTTGGGACTTATCACGATAGTCAGGATATTTATACAGCGGCATCGAATGTCTACCTTGAGAAGGATTTCTTTCGAGTTGTCCTGTATTCGTAAATACGCAGAACGTTGGCGCGAGAGGAATGCACGAAGGTAGATAGCAACCCAGAAATGAGAGCAGAGAACGAAGTATGGTTACGGCCGCCCAGCTTCGTTCCCTGCTCCCTGATCCAGCGAGTCAGTATCAATGAAACAAAGAATAATTCCGCTATCGAAGCAGAGTCTGTGACGAATGAACATGATGGCTGTGGAAATTCCTCAGTGCGAGGAGACGCGCAAGCCGAAAGCGACTCGATGACGAAGGAGGAGTTCGCTTCAGCATCAGCAATCCAGGATCGGTCTTCTCGCCGGCCCCCTTCGTGGCCGTTACCCAGGGACGAAATAACCAGCACTACATTACGCTTCGCGCCGGTTCTGGCGAAGAGGCATTTCAACTCGCAGAACCCACCTGGAGTCTTAGCGATTTTCAGAGTCACACTTTAACTGTTAAATAGCACGCCAGTGGATCGGTGAAGCTGGGGCGTCAATCTCGTCGGGAACTACTGCATAATTGTCTATTACCGGAGAGGCGGAGCCGGCCTTGGATTCTGCCCGCAGTTTTGAGCTCCGCGAGAGATTGGAAACAGGCCGAAACAGGATGGATCTCTACTGTCCGTTGTCATTCGGACTAACTTAGTACATTGTCGATTTTTAACTGCCGAAGAAGGCCTTACTAATAGCCATCAGAGCGAAAGTGGGTCTCGTTCATAAAAAACTCCCTTCCTATCATCGGCACATTGAATCACTCAGACTACTCTTCCACACCCTTCAATGGTTCATGCGTCACAGACGGCCATGTGAGCGTCGTGAGATAAAACCTCTAGAGATACCGAGCGTCTTGACTCTGGCTGAGGTTTTTCTTCTATGTCGAATCATCGAATTCGTCTGGTTCAACGGTACCTGGAACGACATGTAGACAGAACTCAGTCCGCGCCCTTGTTCACCAAAAAGCGGATTCGTTATTTGTTGGCAGCCGTCGCGTGCTTGCTTTGGGCGCTGCTGATAATGGGAATTTGGCGATTGCGAGTCCTGACCGTGCATTGATTGCCCTGCCGAATGTGCTCGACGTGCTCGGCCCACCGGCGTAACGCAGATTGTCTACTCGCCACGTCATCGCTCGTACCAGAACGCGATTCCGGTTTCTCTTTTATTGGGTGTGTGCGCTTAATTCTACATCCGCAACCATTCCCCAACTCGATCTGACGGGCACCGTGACCAAATCTGACCGGCGAAGACCCCCCATCTTGCGGCATACTTGATTGGATCTCATATGTTCTGGACTGGGAGAGCTTATGTTAAGGTACGGCTTGTTGGGAACAATTGGTGCAGTAATAGCGCTCGTTGTTCTCGTCGTGCAAGCTCCTCCTAAACCCACAACTGTGACTAGCAAGCTCCGCACGTGAACTTCAACGAATAAGGGAGGCTCCCAATCGCTAGAGTTCCAAGGTGCTCTGACGACCCAAGGACTCCGGGGAAGCACAAGGAGTGTTTCCAGTTGGACATTCACGTTCAGACCTGGCAATGGGAATTCATGATCAGAAAGGTGCTGCATCATGGGCTAACCTTGAAGCAGATTCCTTGGAAAGGGTGCCAAATGGGACTGTACCCTTTATTCGGTTACAACATTTAAGCGCCTACAGTTGATGCAAGGCCTGCCCCGAACTTTCTTCTCTAAATTACTTCTCGACTGCACGGATCAAAGGGAGTCGGTCCTGGCTCATACCTTCAGAGTCGGCCGTAAATTGGCTTTTAATAAAAAAGGCCGTCCCAGCTTGTACTGAATCGATTCCCGCGTATACTACATTGTCCCGAGCTGGCGCAGTGCGGTTGGATGCTCATTTCCCAGATTCAGCAAGCTTTGCCTAAACAATTGATCGTGAATCATGGACCGCAACTGATTCACACTGCGCAGAATAGCGTTCAAAAGCTGGTACTGTTTTTCAGTAACGGCTGTATCGACGTCGTCGAGCATAGTAGTAACAAACTGATCAATCGAGGTCAGACCACTATGCAGTTCGTCCCAAAACTGCGGTTGCTGCTTCCAATTCCTGCCGAGCGCAGTCAGGAGTGCCTGTCGCTCAATGGCACATCTCAGGGTGCGACCCAGTTGCTTGCTATCGAAGGCACCTTTCACGAGGTAATCCTGGACGCCATGTTGTACGGCATGTACCACCAACTCTTCATCGTCTCGTCCCGTAAGTACAACTACGGGGACGCCTGGCGCTTCTTTCAGCACGTTGTGAAACGTTTCAGCTCCGCTACTGTCAGGAAGATAGAGATCGAGCAGGACCACGGCGGGCCGTTCCTGGGACAAAGCCAACAAACCAGTGGACAGCCGGTCCGCGCACGACATTTCATAAGAGACTTCTCGCTCAGAGTTGCTTGACACCAGCCTCAAGCGAACCAAGTCTACGTCCCCTGGGTTATCTTCGATCAACAAGACACGTTTGGGTTGAGTGTTCAATATCCCTCCTGTTGCAGCAGACTGGCGAAGCCAAACCAATAATTTCCGATTCCGGTGACCGTCGCCCTATACCGGTCTAGGTCGCCCGGCTTGGTGACATAGCTATTTGCTCCCAGTTCGTAACAGCGGACGATGTCAGTCCTTGCTTCCGACGTGGTGAAAACCACAAGGGGTATCGTGTTAAGCGCACTGTCCGATTTGACGTCGACGAGGACGGCCCACCCGTCCTTTCGGGGCATATTCAGATCCAGCATAATTAGGTGTGGGCGAAGGGCATCGGAATACTTTCCTTGGCAGCGCAGGTATGCCATTGCCTGTACCCCATCGGTAACGGAATGAGTATGAACGGATCGGTCGTTTCGCTTTAGTAAGTCCGCGGTCAGTTCGGCATCTCCAAGATTGTCATCAACTAACAAGACTTCGGTTGCCGTCTTCATATGTCTCATCCTGTCTCAACGATCCTTCCTGTTTCGCCCTTATTTCTCTAAGACGCCGTTTGGCCACGTGAACTTGAAAACCGCTCCTTCTGTCGCCCGAGGCTCTACCCAGATGTGTCCGCCGTGTTGCTCGACAATCTTCTTGCAAATCGCCAGGCCGATGCCGTTTCCGGGATACTCTTCACGCGTATGCAAACGCTGAAAAATAGCGAAAATCTTCTCCATGTTTTCGGGAGCAATGCTAATGCCGTTGTCAATGACTGAAAACATCCACCCGCACTCGTTCCTTTCGGCACATACGTGGATTGCGGGCGGCTGACCGTCGTGAAACTTGATGGCATTTCCGATCAGGTTTTGAAATACCTGCCTCAACTGAAAGCCGTGCGCCATCACTGTGGGGAGCGGTCCCCACGTTACAACGGCAGCGCTCTCGTGGATCGCCACCTGCAGATTGCTTACCACAACTTTCACCTCTGCTTCGCTATCGGTGATCATCAAACCATTGTCGCCGCGGCCAGCACGAGAGAACTCCAACAAATCGCGGATCAAGGTTTGCATACGCACTGCGCCATCGACTACGTAGTGAATGTATTTGTCGGCTTTCTCATCAAGTTTGCCCCTATATTGTTCTGCAAGCATTTGAGTGTAGGTTGATATCATACGGAGCGGTTCTTGCAGATCGTGCGACGCAACAGAAGCAAACTGCTCTAGCTCCGCATTGGATCGGGCCAGTTCGTCCACCTTCTTGGCCAGCATCGATCGTGTCGACTCCACTTCCATCTCCTGCGCCGTCGTGCACAGTAGCTTGGGGATCTGACGACCTTGGCGACGCAATATTTCCAACGCCTCCATTCCGCGCCATTCCCTAACTTCAGTACCGGTCAATACGAGGTCAGGAAAATGTTCGTTTACCCGTCTTCGGAACTCATCGGGGGTTTCACCTTTGAGGTCAATAATCGCCGCCCCGCTACAGTGTTTAGCTCGTGTTTCGCCGTCAGAGGAGGTCGTGGTTGCCGTGCCGGTTCCGGTAGTCGTCATGTTCCCTGCTTTGTCGCGCCGTGGTTTCTGTGGGACTTCACGAACACTGCCCAGCTTAGCGCACGAATATTTCTAACGAGTGATCAATTTTGAACAAGGGGCATTACCTTTGTACAATGCACGCGTCCATTTAAGACAAATGAGCACCTGCAGAACGCCGACCTATTGGGTTGGAACACAGACATTGCGCGGATAAAATCAGCACGTGTATCTAAATATGATGGTTTCTCGTGCCGAAACCACAGGATTCCCAAAACAGCACAATCAATGGACAGCTAAATGAAAGGTATGCAGAAGTAAGCGGCGTAGCGTATATCATCAACGCATCCGACCGGCCGCACTTGTAACCCCACGAAACACTGTCGGGTGCGACTTTAAACGGCTTTCGACTCAGGGTCCTGCGCTCCCCGTTCTTCATGGACGTTCTTCTTTCGGGACCCCCTCGGCTATGGGTGATCAATATTGAACAGGTTGTCATGGCACGTGTTTGTAGTGTCGCAGCTTTCTTCGGGAAGCGAGCGAGAGAGTCCAATGTCCGGTTGGGGCCCGGATCGGAAAGACTCACAAACCGTTGCGCTAGTGGAATTGGATATGCAGAAACTATGGCCGCACATAGTCCTATCGCGTGAGGCCATCACAGAACGACTGAAAGAACTGGGATCCACTCGGTGATCATTACCGGCCACTTCAGACTGCTTGGGGTGACTGAGCAATTCTAAACAGTTGTCTTAGATTGAGTCGCAAGACTGGATTTTGTTAAAGGTGAACGATGCCCGTATCGATTTATCCGGGACTTCAAAACGCGGTACTTCTTTGCATCGATGATGACGAGGACGTACTGGAATGCGAGAAGACGTTCCTTGAGAGTTTCGGATATATCGTTCTGACCGCTGCAAGCGGCGACAGGGGATTGGAACTGGCGGCCATGTACCCAATTGACGTGGTAATCGTTGACTACCTCATGCCAAAAATGAACGGGCTCGAGGTTGCCACGAAAATGAGGCGGCTTAAACCGGAAGTGCCAATCATCATGCTTTCGGCAGCGATAGATGTTCCGGACCAGGCATTGAAGCTGGTAGACGTTTTCATCGCGAAAGACAGTTTGGCTAGTCAACTATTACCCGTGATCACACAATTGCACGAGTGCAGCACGACCTTTTCGTTTGAAGCGTGACAGCCTACAATATCAACGCTGGTATTTTTCGATTGTCACTTTGTTCGAAAATAAGGCGGCGTAGCAATATTTCCGATCCCGGATCGGTTCTGTCGTTTGGCCATTTGTTTTCAAATCACATTTCACTTCTTGTGCTACACGCGGGCTGAACGGCACGGACTTCTCTTCCTTGGTTAGGATCCGATTGGTGGCCGACAAGCGTTTCGCGTCCCAGCTGCAGCGGCTAGAGCGGCACCGCTTTGATCTCGGCAATTGCCTTCTGGGCGAGCTGAGGCACAACCTGATCAGTCGCGTTTCATTCGGAATAAACAGGTACACCTTTCTACCAACAGTCGCCTACCCTGGCGGCTTGGGCCAAGACTACCCATCATGGCTATTGTGCTATTACTATCACGCATCCTACGCACCACATCCAACACTCGCCTGATGATTCCTTACTAGCTCTCGCACGCAACACGTCTTCCGACTCTGTCTGAGGGGAGGACGACGTAATTCGCACAAATGTAACAGACTCGGGTCAGAATCGGGGGTAGGATATGCGACCAACAAAGCTTGTGGGAAAAGTGCCCGATGTGTTGAGGAGCAGGGGCCGATGGAACCCACTTCGTAAAAGAAAGCGAAGACGGTGGCCTTGCATGAAGAGATGGACAACATTCCTCACATCAACTGTTTTTATTGGAAGCTAGGCGAAGCCGTGATTTCTGAAGCGAGAGCCGATTACCAGCAGGCTGGATCGAGTAGAAACCATCCGAACGGAACTCGCTCACTTGCGGTCCTGCACTTGGACGCGTGGTACTGAATCGAAGAGGGCTTTGTCCAATTGATCTCCCATTTCCTTCTGAAATGCCGCGTGGATGCCCGTTTTGTGCATGAAGACACGCAGCCCGCCGATGCCCGCTCCGACTGTAAAAACTTCCCAAAATCGATAAAGAGTGTCGTCAACTCCAAAGATGAGCAGAGAACGAAGGTTGGTCTCAAACGCCAGCCTCGTTCCCTGCTTTTCCCATTAGAGGGAAATAGTCATGAGCATGGAGTCTAGCGACCTACTTGGAACGCCGTCTGTGACGAATGAACGTTGGGCTGTGACAATTGAACTTATCTCAGCATTTCGCGTCAGGCAACTTCGGCACCAACGCAACTTCCCGGAAGAGGCAACTTCCCCGTAGAAGTCGCGATTGTGTCTGCAGCCGATCCCGAGCAAGTCAATCAACTCGCCGAGCAGATCGTGCAGAAGTCCATGGCCGGTCGTCCTGATCGCCGATCCAGATCAAGTTCTTTTTCTTGAAGGCAGGCTGCTGCACGGAAACGGACAAATCAAGCAGCCCGTGCCTCCCAGAAACGTTAGGGCAGACCGCTTCCATCCTTGACGCAGTGGCTGATCGTCTTCTTGTGAACATCTAGCTCGATGTAATACATAATGTCCGTTGAGGAGCCTCCATAGTTGTTCTCTGAATCAACGTTTTCGTTGAGTTCAGTCTTTTGTACACCACGCGCTCTCCGCTAGACTTAGCATTCAAACACTCGTCCAGAATCTCACTTCACGGCTCCCCGCAAGCTGGTTTTCGAGCATGTTGGCGAACTGATGAGGAAGAAGCGGTCGGCTAAAATAGTATCCTTGTGCCTCGTCACATTGGTGAGCCTGAAGAAATGCCAGTTGTTCTTGCGTCTCCACCCCCTCGGCAACCACCCGAAGCTTAAGGCTCCGGCCCATGCTGATCACTGCCTCCACGATGATCGTCTCGTCGGGAATGGTAGTGATCTGACGGACGAAAGACTGGTCGATCTTGAGGGCATCGATGGGAAACTTTCTAAGGTAGCTCAAGCTAGAGTAACCCGTACCGAAATCATCGACCGCTAACTGCACTCCGCTGCTTCGCAGTGATTTGAGGATGGATGCGGTAGACTCGGCATGCTTCATAAGAATGCTCTCGGTCAGCTCCAGCTCAAGAGATCTCGGATCCAAGCCCGTATCCTTGAGGATTGCGAACACACCTTCAAGAAAGTTTTTGTCTCGCAACTGCATTGCCGAGATATTCACCGCCATCGTACCGAGGGGCAGTCCTGCATCCAGCCAGGCTCGGGCTTGCTGGCAGGCTTCACGAAGGACCCAGTTGCCGATTGGCAGAATAAGACCGCAGTCTTCCGCAACCGGAATAAATTGTGCCGGTGAGACCCGCCCTCGAGTGGGATGCGTCCAACGTATCAGTGCTTCCGCGCCGGCAGTCTCTCCTGTCCTCAGATTGATCTTAGGCTGGTAGTGCAGCGCGAATTCCTTCCGTTCCAAGGCGCGCCGCAGACTCTCCTCAATGCCTTGCCGCTCCACGGCCCGGACATTCATGGCCGACTTGAAAAACTGATAGGTCTGAGGCCCATTTTCCTTTGCCTGGTACATGGCGGTGTCCGCGTTCTTGATGAGCGTCTCCGCATCCAAGCCATCGTTGGGATAGACACTCACGCCAACGCAGGAGGTGACGTGAAGATCGTGTTGGTCGATGGAATGAGCTTCGGCCACCGCCTGCAGCATTCTTCTCACTGTCATGGCGGCATCCTCCAAATGCTCCTGTTCTAAAAGCAGCACGACGAATTCATCGCCTCCCTGCCGGCTTACCGTGTCCGAGCCGCGTACGCAATCCACCAAGCGTTTCGCGACGGATTGAAGAAGTTTGTCGCCGGCGGGATGTCCCAGGGAATCGTTGATGTGTTTGAAGCCATCCAAATCCAAGAACAGGACCGCGAGTTTTCTCCGGTAGCGCTCCGACAAGCGAATTGCTTGATTAACCCGGTCGTTCAGGAGCATGCGATTGGGCAAACCGGTGAGAAAGTCGTGCTCGGACGCATGGATCATCTGCGCTTCAGCCTTTTTGCGCGTGGTGATGTCGCGGATTGCTGCCGTCACTAGGATTCCTTCAGCACTTTCCAGTGGGCTGAGCATGATCTCGATGGGAAACTCACTTCCATCCTTTCGCTTGCCATTGAGCTCGATCCCCGTACCGATCTGCTGTGCCAGGGCGTCTTCCGCGGATCGAAGAGAGTCCGCGATCAGCCGTTCCGCGAAGCCCTCGGGGATGATGTTCTTCACCTTCTGCCCTACGAGTTCATCGCGGCGGTATCCGAACTGTTTCTCCGCCTGAACATTCAGCAGGGTGATCTCCCCACGCTGGTTCACCACCACCATCGCGTCCGGAGCCGCCTCCAGCAGTCCGCGGTACTTCGCTTCCGACTCCTTGCTCTCGCGGAGGTCGTGGCTGATCTCAGAAAACCCTCTCAGATTTCCGGCGGGATCGTGCAATGCGGTGAAGGTGACACTCGCCAAGAACTGTGACCCGTCTTTCCGCACGCGCATGCCTTGTTCTTCGTGCCGGCCACTTGCGGCGGTAATCCGAAGTACCTCCTCCGGCCTGCCCCGCTCGATATCTTCCGGAGGAAAGAAGCAGGAAAAGCTGTGACCGATAATCTGATCGGCTGTGTAACCTTTGATTCGTTCGGCCCCGGCATTCCAACTGACAACCTGGCCCCGCGGGTCCATCATAAAGATGGCGTAGTCCTGGACTCCATCAAGGAGCATCCGATATCTTTCTTCGCTTTCTCGGAGCGCGTCCTCCACAAGCTGGCGTCTGCTCTCCATCTGCGCCAGATGTCTTTCCGCCTTCTTGCGCAAGCTGATGTCGCGGATCGCTGCCGTCACTAGGATTCCTTCGGCACTTTCCAGCGGGCTGAGCATGATCTCGATGGGAAACTCACTTCCGTCCCTCCGCCGTCCGGAGAGCTCGATGCCCGTGCCGATCTGCTGCGCCAGTGCGTCGGCCGCGCTTCGAGTGCCATCTGCGATCAGCCGTTCCGCGAAGCCCTGCGGAATAATGTTCTTCACCTTCTGGCCTACGAGTTCATCGCGTCGGTATCCGAACTGTTTCTCCGCCTGAACATTCAGCAGGACGATCTCCCCACCCTGGTTCACCACCACCATCGCGTCCGGAGCTGCCTCCAACAGCCCTCGGTATCTGCCCTCCATCTGTGCCAAATGCTTTTCCCTATCCTTTCGCACGGAGATGTCCCGGATGGCCGCCGCGACTAGGATTCCCTCCGCGCTTTCCAACGGGCTCAGCATGATCTCGATGGGAAATTCACTTCCATCCCTCCGTCGCCCGTAGAGCTCAATCCCTGTACCGATCTGCTGTGCTAGCGCCTCAGCCGCAGTCCGGTTGCCGTCCGCAATCAGCCGTTCTCCGAAACCCTCCGGAATGATTTTCTTCACTTCCTGCCCAACGAGTTCGTCGCGGCCATATCCAAACTGCTTCTCTGCCTGAACATTCAGCAGCATGATCTCCCCGCGCTGGTTCACGATGACCATGGCATCCGGAGCCGCCTCCAGCAGCCCGCGGTATCCCTCGATCAAAAACTCGCTTCCATTCTTTCTCTGCCCGCACGGACTCAGACTATCCGCCGCCCTATTTCGGGGCGCAACTTCGGCGCCCTCGCCATTCATCGGATTGAGTGAGTCATATCCCACATCTTCACTGTAGTCTGTCTGCCTGTGCGCGTTTTTGGGCAACTAGGTGTGGACCCTTAGCATCTCCGAGGACGCAATCCTATGAGGCAAGCACACGCCTAGGGCAAGATGATAAGAAGCAGGGAACGAAGATCAGTCGAGCAGCCAGCTTCGTTCCCTGATCCCCTTTGCTGAATACGGGGATTCAGCGGATTGTAACGGTGCTTTTGAAGTGCAGTCTGTGACGAACGAACGTGGTGCGTCTGTGGAAAAGCGTGGATTTGGTTTTCAAAGATTTGGAGTGGTATCGGTAGGCGTTGCCGGGGGTGATATTACTCCCAGCAGGCTATTAAGTCTTTCATTAAATCCAAGTAGCGAGGCTAAGTGTTGGTCCGTCACGGAGTCAGCCGAAGGCAACCTATACTTTTCTTCTTCTGGTGGTGTCATGTGAATGTTCCTCTGACTCCAAATCTAAATCGCCTAAATCAACGGGACTGTGCAAGAGTGCTCACGCTGGCGACTCTAAGGGACATTTAATTCCTGCGATCTAAGCGCGGGAAGAAAAACGTCTGCCTGCCAATGCTGGAAATTCTTTCCAAGGGTTTCGAAATCAGCGTTTCGGAGTTAATGCGCGGAGTATTAATCGGCTGGAAAACCACTCCAAGCTCCATAACCTATGCGGCATTCGGGCTGTCGATAGTCAAACAGTCGCGATTCTGGTGGAGGTGTTGCGGCGTTGAACGAGCCGTGCCAGAATACCGTAAATTTCCACCTTGCGGTGGCGGCCACTACGGATGCAAGGGGCCGAATGCAACTTGGACTCTCGGCCGTCGGACGAAGACGACATAAGCCGTTGAATGGAGGCGGGGCTATATCCAAACACGAGGCCCTGCAGCCATAACGAGCCATACGGGTCAATTACGGGCTCCGTTCCCCAGACGGCGAGCAGTGCCTTGATGGCCCAAGCATACCGATAGAATCCATAGGAGCAGTACCCAGAATCCTTAGTTGGCACAATGAACCCACGCACGGTCTCTCCACTCATGGTGATGCATCGGTCGAGGTCATGAGCTAGTGATCGAACATCACAATTCGCCACTAGATAGCCGCCGGCTTCAACAATCGGCTTCTGTGCTCTCGCCACCCACTCAATCGCGGTCAAAGCTCGCTCACACTCATACTCAGTAAGCAGACGAAACTTTGCTAAAGTTTCATGATCTTGCCTTGTCTTCTTGGATGATACTACCAAGCTGATTCCGTTTTGCATTGAAGACTCTCCCATGCGATCGATCTATGTGTCGCAACGCAGACCTAAAGCAGCCCGGTGCCAGCCGGGGATTTTGCTCGTCTAGGCACACCATTACACTGCTCAAGCAATCACAGTGCCATCTGAACTTCCTCTAATTTCAAAGTCGCTCCTACTCAAATCCCTTGTGCTGAGGCGCAACCGGGACGTTACTAGCTGGATTCTTCCGGTGAGACGCAGTCTCAGGACACTACCGAAGGCCGTACAAGTTGACAAGCGGCACTTCCCACGTGCTCACTGGCAAAACTTTGCGAAGATCCAAGTGAGACTCAAAATCTGGAATCCACCCTCAAACGCTGTACCGATAGCCGCATCCAGGAAGTGATCGAAATTCGGATTGAGGAACGCAGGGTAAGGCTGGCGCAATTCGAGATGCGCTCCGCGAATGCTTCGGATTAGCCATCCAATATGTCGAGTACGAAAGCGAAGCCTAGCAACTCATCGGAGTAGCAGGGCCGCTGGACTCGTGATGTGCTTGACGTAAGTACTCGTGAACGGCCTTGCTGTTTTCGTCGGCGGGAAGATCGACAATGAGATCGACTGGCTTGGTGCAACCAAAAGATGTTCTTGCGTGGACGGCACCGACCAGAACGACCGGCGTACTTGTGATGGTCGTGAGTGTGGACCCTATCTGGAAGATGAAAATAGCGTTCGCGTTACCCTGGGCGTCGAGAGTGACGTTTCCTCCGGATAGCCATGAACCTTGTTGTAGCCTCAATTGCACTGATTGACATGGCCGACTGGTTCTTAAAGGACTTGTCCCCGAGAATGAAGTCACGCAGGGTGCTACGCCCCGCACAAGCTTCGGATGTGCCAAGCCTTGATAAGGGTTAATGCATCGGCAATACGTCCTTTGACCAGCCAGCCAATCTCTCAATGAGAGTAACCACCTTGCTTATGTCAACTACGACTGCATGGCGGCAGTGGGCTGTGCACATCAGCCAACTACCCGCAGTTGCCGCGCGACGGATGCACGCTTTTGCGTTTCATCTGGGGATCTTGTCCACGAAGCGAGCGAACCGATAGTTGGATAAGTACATCTTTACTATATTTGGCAGATGGGTTGCAACATAGACAGTTGAACGAGAGGATCGCTCGCGTCTTAACCACCGCTCTGGGAGGACTTATGTGGATTCGCTCAATGCGTTCAAGGCTATTGGCTGTAACAAACTCCGAACTTGAGAAGCTAATTCTGGAACGCACAGCAGAGCTGCAAAAGCTTTCTCAGCGTCTGCTTAACGTGCGAGATGAGGAAAGGCGGAAGCTAGCGCGCGACCTGCACGACAGTACAGGCCAAACGCTGGCTGCGCTAAAAATGAGCCTTTCCCTGCTTCAGGAGGATTGCAGGGCAGAACCGGCCAGGCTGGCGATGGTTTCCGACGTTGCACAACTGGCCGATCAGGCCATCGAAGAGATTCGAACCATGTCATACTTGCTGCATCCGCCACTTTTGGATGAGGTAGGTTTCGCTTGCGCGGCCGAATGGTATATCGAGGGTTTCGCCAAGCGAAGCGGAATTAACGTAACAGCGAATATCACGCCTTCTCCGAAACGATTGTCGAAGAGTACGGAGATCGCTCTCTTTCGTGTGCTGCAAGAGAGCTTAACCAACGTGCATCGCCACTCCGGGGCTTCCGATGCGAGCATCCATTTTAAGCATGAAGCCGAAGCAGTGATTCTGGAGATACGAGATTTCGGAAGTGGTATTCCGGAAGAGCGCTTGCGGTGTCTTGAGGGAGTGAGTGCGGAAACGGGGGTCGGGTTGGCGGGCATGCGCGAGCGATTGCGCGAATTGAACGGCAGGCTGGAAATAGAATCCGATGGAGGGGGGACTAGCATGCGAGCTACGGTTCCACTTTATCACTCGGCCGCTTCAGTGGAAGATTGCAGGCAACTCGGCAAATCCGCGCGGGCCTGACGGTCTTAGATCGTGGAATGATGAGATTTTGAGCGACATTATTCGATCAGTCACTTGTCGTACAGCGCCCGGCTTATCCTCCACCGCGGATTTCTTCTTAAAAGATCACATCTAGATCGAACTTTCGGGCATCGGTAAGTACTCCCGGTCGCGGTGGACGGGTGCGAGGGCCGGTCGGCACAGCCCCGCGCCAAGCCCGTTCATCATCGTGGCGGGCGCCGCAAGGCGAAGTGTATCGGCGCAAGCCGAGACCTGGCCAAACAGGTGTGCCGGTTGGAAGCGGCACTTTCCCTAGTCGACCTCGCGCTGTCTGACAGCGGCGAGAAAACAAAACCGGAGTTCGGAGTCGAAAGATTAGTCACGGGCACTCGCAAGTTCCACCCTGCCTTATGGCCGTTGGTTACCTAGTAGGCTCGTCACGCACTGGATAAAGTCCAATTCAAGGACTCTCCTGGTTGAGCGTCCTCTTGAACCCCCTTCGAGAGGTAAGATAGATGTTCTACCGCTTAACAGGTCCCACGCACGAAGGACATGCGAATCGAAACATCGTTTTGCGGTGTGAGGTTCTGATTGCCGTCCTTTCCTCGCTTCTACTATTCAACGGGTGTGCAGGCAGGTCTTTCCCCACTAGCGGCAGCACTATACCGCCCGCCAACTCGACAACCACTTCAACACCTAATCTGACCATTTCCGCCGACCTTCCTCCGGCATCCGTCGGCTTGAATTACAACGCATCCGTCACAGTAACCGGGGGGACTTCACCTTACACTTTTTCTACCGTGTCCGGACAATTGCCCGAAGGAGTTCTCCTCGCAGCTACGAATGGAACCATTTCCGGTACGCCTACCGCAAGTGGAGGTTTTAGTTTTGCCATCTCAGTTTCCGATTCGAAGGGATTATCCAAACAGCAAGCTCTACAAATATCGGTCGCAAGCGCTGCGAGCACCAGCACGAGCGGAGGAAATGGAGGAAAGACATTCTCCAACCTCCAGAGCAGCAGCGGTTGGGGCCAGTACGGCCAGGGCCCACCGAGCTTTGTTGACTGTTCGCCGTCACCGTGCGACGGCATCACTTTCTCGATGCAGCAGGGGATTCAGTCTCCTTCGATGAGCGGAGAGTCCACTCAATACAGCCTCGGAGGAACTGCTCCTTACAATGACGGCTTGTGGAATAATCACTTGATCGGACCGTTTTCTTCGCAGGGCCTGCCGGACACGAGTCACTCGCTGGCTCCGACGCTGCATGACTTTACGTATGACGTGTATTTTTTCGGAAGTAACCTAGCGCTTTCCCAAGCCCTGGAGTTCGACATTAATCAGTTCTTCAACAGCATGGGGTTCATCTGGGGGCACGAGTGTCGCATAGCGGGCGGCAGCGAGTGGGACGTTTGGAACAATCAGACCGCGCACTGGACCCCGACTGGAATTCCTTGCCACCCGAATAACAATGCGTGGAACCATCTAACGATCCAAGTACAGCGTACTTCAAACAACGAACTGTTGTATCAGTCGATCACGTTGAATGGAGTCACTAGTAATCTCAACTGGACCTTCGCCCCCGGTCCGGCGCCGGCCAACTGGTATGGGGTGACCGTCAATTACCAGATGGACGGCAATAACAAGCAGGATTCGTACAGCGTGTACCTGGATAATTTGACGTTCACTTACCAGTGAGCTGTGATCTTGCATTCCTCTGGGGTGATTCACTATTACTCCGTTAATGCCTCCGAAGCCGTATCCCTCGATGTACGCGTAAATAGGAAATGTTTGCGCTCGAATTCGGATAGTGCGTGGTACTGATACCCTGTTATCGCAGTTGCGGACGACCCGAAGACACTCGGATCACTATTCCACATCTGTGCAAGTGCTGGGATTCCAGATTGCCATAGAGCGTTGCCGATGCGGTGAACACTTGGCTCCTGCTGTAGGCCGCAATTCTTTGATCTAGATCAACTTTTTTCCTCTTCGGACATTTTTCTTGCACGTTGGCTCAGGCATACAATTTGTGTACGCCTGTGAGGGCGATAGGCTTTACGAAGAAAGTTCCTCCCGCGAATTGGTATGGATCGTAAGGAGAGAATGCCGAGGGGTAGGGTTGCTCTGAATGCGCTTGGGTGTTTTACCCCTCTGTCCCGCCCGTTGGTCGACGCAGCCTAATTCCTTGGTGGGCTAAAGATTCGTCCAGTGCGGCCGGGATGATTAACGCGAGATCGGAACCAGCGGCGGCGAAACCTGCGTTCCGCGATGCGTTGAAACTCCGCAGATGTCTCATTCCTGCAGATGGTTTTATGAGTGCCAGAAGGCCAAAAAACTTAAGCAGCCGTACTGCTTTGAGGTCTACGAAGGTGAGCTGTTCGCTTTCGCTGGGACTATGGGAGACCTGGAAAGAGCCGGGCGGTAAAATTCTAGAGACGTGCTCGATTCTGACGACGACTCCGAATGGTGTGACCTCAGCCGTCCACGACCGGATGCCCGTCATCCTTGAACCAAACAACTGACCTGTGGCTTGATTCTGGTGTGACGAATGCGGACGCGGCGTCGGACTTGCAGAAACCTTACGATGCCCAGCCCATGCGTTGCTATCCAGTGAGCACGCGAGTGAATTACGTAGTCAATGACGACGAAGGCTGCTCAATCCCTGTTGAATTTACTGAGACTCAGAATCGCTTCTTCCCGTCCTGATCGCCGGGTCCGCAGAGCGAGCGAACATACCTGTGACTTCGGCTTGGATTAAAGTAGAGAAAGGAAGCAGTTGGAATCCGAGCGATCAAAACCCTGCGACGATGCAAGTAGCCAACTGAACGGGTCATAATTTCCCGCTTCGCAAGAGTAGTGCGTGCGCTCAAAAGACGGCTAACATAGCATCCCTCATGAACCGGCTGGCCGGTCTCATCTGCGCACAGATCAATGCTTAAATCGACTGGATCGAAGCAAATTGTACAGTGAAGTTCTGGGAAGGTGTGACCACCCATAACGCCTCCTTTGGACGGTCACAAGTAGCCTAGAACCGAAGGGAAATGCTGACTGGTCATTCTTTGATCAATCCTTGAAATTTAATAGGCGCGTCTGCTTCTTTCGGCGGTGCAGAGAGTGCCGCTGGACGCGGTTGCTGCACGCGCCCGGAGCTTTGGTTCATAGCGCGCGGATGACAAAACAACCAGCGCTATCTCATGTAGTCACGTTCTCGCACGAGGCATATATGAAACTAGTGAGCGATCTCAAGGCCATGCGGACGGGGTGCAACGAAAAATGCTAAAGGACTACGAAGGGCAGGGACGCAGGCGACCCTGGGGCCGACGGAGTGACCCTCAGTCTACGTTCCCTGCCCTAGCCGCCTCATGGGGTTGGCGGGGAGAAGCCAACCCGATAAGTAGCTTTTGCCCCTCCACACCGTCTACCCTGGAGCCTTTATCTCACGGCTGAAGGAATGTGGTCTGTGACGACTGAACATGACGACTGTGGAAATCCGTGGCACCGCTAGTTTTCTTTGGGATGATGACCGAGAAAAAGCACGTGGAGTCCGACGAACCAGAAAACCTAGCAATTAGAGAATCGAGCTGGCGGAACCAGTCCTCCACTGCGCCATTTCTCTGTCTAAGGAACCAAATGGTTTCGGAACAGCAGGCTATTGATATTAGCTCGCAATCGGCCGGACCCAGGAGTGGGTGGCGGGGAACGTAGGCTGAGATGTTCTGCGTCCCTGCCTTTTCTCTTGGAGTAAAAGGAGGAGCCGTGGAAAACCGTGAATTCGAATTCGACTGGCACCTTGTAGACCGACGCATGTTCGACTCCAAAGTAAACTAAAGTAAATGCTCCTGTACGCCAGAGAACTATCCGAGGCAAGCCGGAAGCGTGCTATGGCAAGCATAGGATTGTTAGTCCGCTCTTCCAAGAGCATCTCGCCTTTCGTCGTTTCCCGCAGCTCGCGCATGTTCACTCGTCACTGACAGTAGCCCTAAAACATGGGACAAAGACAAACCAAAGCGGTACAGTGCCAAGAGGCCATCATATCCCCACAGCAATGGCCTCTTGCTTCTCCCTTCCCTTTCACTTCCAGTGGGCGCTTGTCGTTTCAACGCGGTACAAAAGTGTTTGGCATAGGTGGAGGTTGCATCTGCGAACTCGGTATTCACCTTGCACCGAGCCATATACGAGGAGTTAAGACCGAAGGTCGCTTCGGATTTCGTAACAAGATCGACGCAGGGAATTGGCGAGACAGAGGAACTATGGGAAACTCTCCTCATGGGGAAGAAAGCAAGCCAGTCCGGCTCTACAAGGAAAGGGCGCATTCAACGCCCAGTGCCACAAAACTGATGCAGGAGCAAGCCAAACAACTCGTAGTGGACCATACTGATTACAGCGGTCAATAACCCCGAGGATTGCTGGAGTCACTACGCCAAGAACAGCACAGGATGAGCAAACAGGACCGGAGGGCGAGCTAGCGACTTTCTGCGCGTTTCGCTACAAGCTACTTTCACAACTAGTTTTCTGAGCTACCGTCGTCGTATCCGTCAACCCTCAGATTCGCGAAGCGAGTGGTACGCCAAACAGCTTCGTTCGGTATCGACCCATAGGCTAAGCTCTCGAATCTTGGGTGACTCTACAGCTACTTCCCTTCCATTTTGTTGTGATGCGCTCTGACCGCGAGCATTTTTTCGTTGCAGTCCATCCGTATTTCTCTGAGATCGCCCACCAGTTCCATATATGTCTGGTGCGGTAAGCTACGGTCTGGATATAGCAGGCGACTGGCAGCAGAGTGCTCCTTAGCGCGGGACGCTTCATAAGCTGCAAACAGTCGTGCTCCTGCTTTATCTCTCGCGCGTGTCCTGTGTAGTGTCACAGGCTATATGCTACGCCAACAAGCGACGCTGCCAGACGCACTATAGGTCAATGACCTGAACCGTGGCTCTGAGCAGGAGTCTAGGGAGGGAGCATTTTTATGCGGCGTTCCGCGTTTCTGCATGATGGCGTCGTAGAGGTTTCTCTCCAATGAGCATCTTTGACTGGCAGAAGGCGGAGTTCGCGCTCCAGCAGGAGGAAGCCTTACAGCTTAAATAGTGTTCGCAAAGAATCATCATCAATACGGCTCTCAGCCGCCAGCCAATGAACAAACTCCTTGGCGCTGATGTGCGTCGGCTTTTGAACCTCTTTTTTCTCAAGGCCAGACAGAAGGTCTGCTTGTTTGCCCGTGTTGGTGATCACCTTCCATGTCTTCGCCTTCATTGTCTTTGCCTCGCTTGTTGATAGCGACTCCGCACGACATTCATGTACCGATCCCTCGCCTGTTTCGCCTGTGAATCCACCTCATTGGAGATGGTGATGACATCGACCAACCGGCGGGTGACACCCAGCGCACCAGTATGCGCAAAGCGCGTACCAGCATGGAAAAGGGTGGCCTTGAAGTAGTCTCCCTTCTCCCTTGGACATGCATGGCTTCTATAGTAAAGAGTATGGCTAGGTTTCAGTTCCAAGACTGTACCAAACTGACCACATGGTTGCGGCAAGTCTTGCCCGCAAAAGGGAAACGCAACGTGCAATTGTTAAATGCTAAGAGTGTCAAGCAATTACCAAGCCAGCTTGACATCCCACGCTTTGTCTTTCAACATCTAACGAATAACGGACCGAAACGGGGCCATCTTAACCAAATTCCAGAAACAAAGGGATGCTGTGAAGCTCACGCTCGGACAATACCTAGCCTCTGCTTGCACAGGGATTGTGTCAATTAACATCCGGTGTTGAACTTCTAATTCCGTCGTTTGGTCGAAATATACGGCGCAATGTGCAACGGCGCAGCAGTGCGCAATCCCCGACAAGAGAGCGCCCTGTGATCTAGCGAAGGCCGCCTCTGCTTTGGCTCGCGCTCCACATCCCACCGACTAATATAGCGAGTCCTTAATCCTGAATCGCACACAACTGCCGACACGAAGAGACTGAGTGAGACCAAGAGGGTCGAATCTCTTACGTGCGGCGCAACCGGGTAGCGACAGCTCGCGGGTCGAACCGGACGCAAGTGCCGATCCTGAGACGCGGGACGCGCCCCGCTTTCGCTAGCTTGGAGACCGTGATGCGCGACACCGCTAAGAACTGCGCAAGTTCAACAGCGAAGATACTACCCGGTCAAACGGTTTTGGGGGTTAGGAGACAGAGGCCCGCGTAGTTTCACCCCCCACCCCAGATCCCTGCCGGGATTGGTTTTGACCCGCTCCCTCCCGCCCGCGTCGCGACGCTCGAACTGGCCGTAAAATATTGTGTTTGTGGAGGGATTATGACCGAACGCGTTGCAGCGGCTCAATACCTTCGGAAGTCCACCGGCCGTCAAGAGTATAGTCTGCCCTTCCAGCGAGCAGCGATTTCCTCGTACGCGGCGTCCCATAACTTCGAGATCATTACGACCTATACAGACGCTAAGAGTGGCCTGAGTCTAAAGCATCGAACAGGTCTTTCTCAGTTACTAGAAGATGCAATTTCGGGCCTTCAGCCATATAAAGCCATCCTTGTCTACGACGTCAGTCGTTGGGGTCGATTTCAGGATTCTGACGAATCGGCGCATTACGAGTTCATCTGTCGTCGTGCCGGTGTGGAGGTTCACTACTGCGCCGAGCCGTTCTCGAATGAGGGAACGCTGCCAAGCGTCATGATGAAAGCGATCAAACGCGTCATGGCGGCAGAGTTTAGCCGGGAACTTTCAGAGAAAGTCACTCTCGCAATGACCCGTTTGGTCAAAGATGGTCTCTGGGCCGGGGCTATGCCAGGATACGGCCTACGTCGGATGTTGGTATCCAACGACAGAACTCCAAAACAACAAGTGAATTTTGGAGAAAGAAAAAACCTCAGGGACGACCGTACAATGCTCGTGCCGGGGCCCGCTGAAGAAATCGCTGTCATCAAAGAGATCTTTCGCCTGTATGGTAAGGAAAAGAGAAGCTTTCCATATATCGCTCGGAAATTAAATGATCTCGAAGTTTTGAATTCTTCCAATGGCTGTTGGACGTATCAACGCATTAGGCAGATTATTCTTAACGAGAAGTACGCCGGATCACTCATCTGGGGCCGGTACACGCAAAAGTTGAGATCGCGCTCTGTTCCTGTAGCAAGGGAGAAGTGGGTGATCACTCCTGGAGCATTTCAGCCTATCGTGGATCGTTCGACCTTTGAAGCCGCACAAACCGTTTGGGCGAACAAGGCTTGGCAGCTATCTGATGAACAATACTTGGACCGCCTTCGTGCATTATTGAAAACCAGCGGAAGACTTAATGCACGACTCATCAATGAGTCACCTTTGACCCCCTCGTGTTCGGCTTATGAAAGCAGGTTTGGCAATTTATTTCGGGCTTACGAACTCATTGGCTACAAGCGAACGGATACCGGCAATCTTCGGAACATATCGCACCAACACATAACCAGAACGTACCGTTCTCTTTATGGCCGATTGCGGCGGCTGTTCCCTGATGTCAAGGCAACACATGAGAGCATTCGCGCACGCCCAAAGACTATCCGCTTTTCAACCGGATTGAAGGTGGCCATTGCTATATGTCCCGCTCAAAGAACATTAAGAGGGAAAAGGCGGTGGAGGTTTGAGTCATGCCATGCCCAACATAGTGGTCTGGTAACGCTCTTGTGTTTTTGTGGGTCAGCGAACGATTCAGTGTCTCACTTCTTCGTTATCCCGAGCGCGTCACACATTCCTGTAATCGCCATGCTGAAGGAGCAGGACGAGAGGCTTGCAAGGGCAACACGATTGAGGAACCTGCGAGATTTTCGCCGAGTCGCGCACTCATTGGGTAGAGTCAGTAACGCATTGCCTTCGAGGTGAAGCGCACTGACCTAAGGATTTCCGCGCAATTGGACACGGATGAGGTCTCGTAGAGGATTCATGATGGCCGATAACGGCCTCACAGAAAACTCCGCCTGGAATGAGTTTTTGCTCGGAGAGCAACGCAAGGCGCTGTCTGAGGTCGAACTGGATTTCAGTCTGGAGGCACGCGGGATTTGCGATGGCTGACATCAATCTCCGAATCGGAGGTCTCGCACCTTCCATTTCCACCGCGCAAGACCCCTGCCGACGTTCTTTCCGAAGCCCCGGCATTTGCACTCACAAATCCCGGGGCTTGCGGGTTGCCGGAGGTCGAGAGTCCACCTCCATCGGTAACCTTGAAACTGCACCGGAAGTCAAGAAAAAATCATTGTGCGCCGATCGCGGATTTCTGCGCCTGCTCCGGCTCAGTCGGCAGCACCAAACGGGCTTTTACGCCGAACATCTCGTAGTCCGTGAACAGCCCTCGGCACCAGTACGTTTTCATGTGCTCGGCTTGCGTCGTAATGGTGACCGGGACAAGGTACTGCGTCCCGTCTTTCTCCAGCCAGCCATAAGTCATCACTCCCCACCAGCGGTACCACGGTCCCGAAAGGTCAAGGGCTTGCGAAATCCGCAAGATGACCCCCAACGCGTCCATCCAGACTTCACCGTGGCAGTCGTAGAATTTCGTCGTGCTCCGCTGGAAGAAGCCGTAGCTGATGACAGACCGGAACAAGCACACCCTGTCCTCGACGTTCGCGGCGTACTGGAACACGTGGACGGTTCGACCGCCCACGACGGCGTCCGGCGCTTTGTGGATTTTCAAGTTAAGCTCCGTCCCGACCATTCGAGGAAGCTCAGACCACTCAGGGCCAGACACTATGGAACCGTTCACCGGCGGGAAAGGGACGTTGTCGTAGAGCTTCTTGTTGCCTTGGCGACGCCAGCGCTGCCAACCGTCCAGGATGAGCGTCTCGTATGCGTCCGTCACCTCCGGCTCGCGGTTGTCACGACCCCAAGCGAATGTCTCGGTCGCGGTGAAGTTACGCATCGAGTCGGCGAGATGCTGCGCCGCGCGCCGCAGCTTGACTACCTCGGGCGGCTCCACGGGGCGCTGCGAAAGACTTTCGACGCGGGGCCAGACGTAGGGCGGATACAGGTCTGCGGCGACCGGAGAGACGAACACGGTCTTCGGAAAAAGGGTCGTTTGCAAATAGGGCTGCGCCCTCGTAACAAAGTCCGAAAGCTCCTTGACAGGCACCGCGAGCGCGATGCGGTCCTTGCCCTCGCCTATGCCGTTCAGGATGCCGACGATCTTCTTTGTCTTGCTGTCAACCACAATACCTCCGCTAGCGCCGGCGCGCACGCGGCCTTCCTCGTAGCTGAAAGCAAGCAGACCTTGGCGAGTCTTGCCGATGAACTTGCCGTGCCAGCGAACCAGCCCGCGCTTCGGGTTCCAGTTGAACGGGTAGGCGTAGATGTCCACTTCGGGGCTGTTCTCCAAATCGTCGGCGTCGAAGCCGATGCCATGGAAGTCCTTGACGGGATGCCGCATCTCGTAGATGGCAAGGTCGTGAGCCGGGGTGTACTTCAGCGAGCCGCCGCCTCCAAGGTTTATCTCCTGCGCCCCCGCATCGTCCGGGTCGGAATCGAGGTAGCGGTGCGCGGAGAACACCCCCTTGATACGGACGTACTTGCCCATGACCTTAGCGGCGTGGTAGTTGGTGCCCACGAAGCGGCAATCCGGGTCTAGGCAAAACCCCGTGCCGAACTTCATGGAGAGAGGGGCAAGATGCTTGATGTCGGGCTTGAAATTCGTAATGGGAAAGACGACGTGCTCGGGAACGAATTCCTGAGCGCACACCGGGAGGGCAAGGGCGAATAGAAGGAGTATAGGCCACAGTCTTGGAGCGTGGAGTCCCTCGCTAGGGTGGGCGAAGGCGTAGGGACGAGGGATGAGGTCTTGCCTGCATAGTACGGAGCCCGCGAGCAGGTTGATGAGAAGGAAATAATTTAGCACGGCTGTGTCAATCCTTTCGCTGAGCGTATCGGCAGAATCTGTTCCTCCTCTCCCAAAATTAGTGAAACTTCATGAACGAAGGTTCTGGGGTGCGCGGACTCGGTTATCTGCTGTACATGGCGGGTGGTGGAAACCGGATTTGGCAGACAGCACAGGATCGATTGCGGCACATTTTCGCTGAGTTAAGCGCCATACCAAAGAGCCACAAACCCTTTGCTCCTTTGCCGCTGCCTGCAGTGGGTGGCTCAGTTTGCATGGCGTGCGCGGCCATAATGGGGTTCGGGGTGCTGGCGAAGAAACCGCGACGCTACGGACTTTCGATTTCGCAAGTGGTTTGAACGCCGGACTAAGGAACGTTTGCCTGCTCAAAAAGAGATCTTTTCGGGCAGATGCAGCGGGTGTGGAGTTCCGCTCGCACGAGAACCAAAGCGGTATCAATACAGCGGCCCGATGCTCAGGTTCTTCTCGGGGGGTGTCGCGAGGAACTGGGACGACCGTCGGTCTCTCCGATTCGCGTATCGAGACCGGCCGGGTTTGCAGGTATGCGCGAGTAAAGGCGGCGGCCGAAGCGCACGCGTACTTCGTCCAGGCGTCTTGGCGCTTGACTCGCGGGCACTGCGGTTGGCAATGCCCGCGGCTCGGGCGCAGAAGCATGCGCTCTTGATCAGAGAATGCAGGTGTGGAAAAAAAATAGCCGGCAATTTCTATTTCAGACATGTGAGGCTTTGTCGTTTTCGGCCAGCGCAGTCAATGCGTACGGCCGTTTGAAAATATCGGCGCATGTGGAAGATTTCCCCGGCAAGTCCGTTTTCCCATTTCGAAATCCCCACGCCTAAAGGAGCGGGCGATGCGAGCAATTGCCGTGGTGTTGTTGCGAGTTGTACGGCACACTCACACAGAATTCCCTGCCGGAGTCTTCTAGGCAGCGACGTAACACGGAGAGGCAAGGCTGGTGCGCAAACAGAACACTCGTAAGACCTGGTTCACAGCATTCCTGATGATCATTTTCGTGACTGGATGCGGCGATCCGGATCATTTCAGAAATCCAGACCTGACCCCGCCTACCGTGATTTTCGTCGCCCCGCCTACCGGCGCCCTCGGGGCGTGCCCCAACACTACTGTAGTGACCGCCACCTTCAGTAAGGCCATGAACGTTGGCACCGTCAACACTTCCACCTTCACCGTCACTCCCGGCGTTTCCGGAACCATCACTCACGACGCCTCCAACACCGTCTTCACCTTTACCCCCTCCAGCCCTCTCGCCGTCAGCACCGTCTACTCCGCCGCCCTCTCCACCGGCGTCAGAGACTTGTTCGGCAACGCCCTGGCCACTAACTTCGTTTGGAGTTTCACCACCCCCGCCAACGGATGCAACCCGCCGCCGACCGTGCTCTCCGTCACCCCGCCCAACGCTTCCACCCGAGTCTGTTCCAACTCCGTCGTCACCGCCACCTTCAGTAAGGCCATGAACCTGGCCACCATTAACTCATCCACCTTTA
>DATNMU010000168.1:0-5306 GCA_035602195.1 Candidatus Acidiferrum sp. | reverse complement strand
GGTATTTTTCTCCCAATTCTTCGATGCGGGTTGCCGCGAATAAGTTGCGATTTTAGAGCATTGGACTTTCGCGAGGCAATACCACCAAAGAGCCCCTCCACCAGGCGCGACAACCTCTTTAATCAATACCGGGCTTCCGTGGAAACAACCACCTTTTCCACAAGCGGAACCTCTACGGCTACTGCCTAACCATGCCATCACGGTTTACCCTAAGTTTCTTTTTCAGGACGAGGGCGCATTGATGTTTGGCAAGACGGTGTATGGTTCCACCTTTAAAGACGTAAATTTTGTTCCGCTTCAGTCGGCCACTTTTTGCGTCCAGTGCGAGTCGATCTGCAGCAACAGCCGGCCTCACTGCCTCGCCTGTGGGAGCCCGTCGCTGCTCAGCCTTTCCCGTGTTCTGGGCGGCTCGCTTCGGCAGGAGCAGACGGCGCATCTGATCACCGATTCGGAACTCGACAGTCTGGTCCGCGACTTGCTGCGGACTGTTCCCGATCCTCGCGTGGTGGATGTTGCAGAAGGCCACGCGCGGGTGCCGTCGGTGGCTTTGCGCAGCCAGCTTCGCGTCGCCAATGCCGCGCATCCCGTTTCTGGATTTCGCGCTGTGCATGTGGGAGAAGAAATAGATATTCGCGCCGCGGAATTAGATCTTGAACCCGCGATCAGCGCCATCACCGAGCGCGCCCAGCACTTGACCGGGGCCACCGGAGCGGCAATCGCTTTGCGCGCGGGAGACGAGATTGTTTGCCGGGCCCGCGCCGGACGCACCGCGCCAGATCTCGGCGTTCGCTTGCAGACCGATGCCGGCATCTCCGCCGAAGCCGTGCGCACCGGCGAAATCATGCTGTGCCACGATGCCGAACGCAATCCCCGCGTGGATCTGGCCAGTTGCCGCCGGCTCGGCGTTCGATCCATTCTGGTTTCGCCTCTGCGCTATTACCGGCGAACTTTAGGTGTGTTCGAAGTATTGTCGTCTTCTCCAAGCGCGTTTGATGAGCGCGACGTGGCTACCATGCAGCTCCTTTCCAGCATGATGGTCGCAGCAATCTCCCGCATCTCCAGCCTGCATCAAGCGCGAGTTGCGCGTCTCGCCGGTTAGTCGTCGTCTATTTTCAATAGGCCCAATACGGTGTCGCGCCGCCGGGCGCGGTCGTATTCTCGATCGACGTGTAAATGTTCCGCCCGTAGAAGAAGGGCAGTCCCCAGTCAAAGAAATCCGGATTCGATGAAGAAGGCGTACCCATGATCGAGGGGCCGCCCAGTTGGCTGAATGCATTATCGCTTGAGTTGGCGAACAAAGTGTCAGCGTTCGCGATGGTGAAGCTCACAGCGCCGCTTGTCCCGTTTGTTCCCTCATTGGTCGCCGAGAAAGTCTTAGGACTTGTCGGACAATAAAATCCCGTCGGAGTTCCCGTGGAATCCGTGCAATTTGGCAAACCCGCTGTGCCGCTATCAAGAAAGAAATAACCGTTCGAACCGCTGTCGATAAAACTCCCAGCATAAGGGGAACCGTTGTACTCCGTCGTAAAGGAGAATGTGTTGCTATCCATTCCGTATACGGTAGCGGAACCCAACGCATTGTTGGACTGCGTTCCGATGCCGAAAACCAGCGATCCATTTACGCTTACCGCCGAACTCGAAACCGCGGGCAGCTCGATGATCGCGCCGTTGTTGTCAGTCGAAAACAACGCGACGGGATTTACGACCTGCTGGGCCAAAGGTTCACCCGTGGAAGTGCAGCTTCCGGAAATACATTGGTAATAGAGGCCGGCGCTTCCAGTGGTCACGCAAGCGGAAGCGTTTCCGCAATCCTGCGCGAAGGGGCCGACCCCGAGAATGCCGTTGGCCCCCAAAGTGGCAAGCGTATCGGCGGACGGCCCGGGCGCGGAACTTGAGCACGCAGTCGGCACGGGAAAAGCCGTGTCACTGAGCACCTGAATTGGAACGGCGCTCGCCTTTTCTCCGGCGATCTGAACATCCGCGGTTTGAACCGGCCCCCATGTATAAGAACCCAGGAAGGTGAGGCACTCGGCCACGGGATTGCCTCCTGCGGTATTTTGTTGCGGTAGAGAAACGTTGGTGAGCGCCGAGGAAAGAATTCTCAGCCCTGACGAACCCGTATCCACCAATACGCCGTCGATCGTCTGGCAGGTTGACGTTCCGGGCACGCAGACCGTCACGCTGGCAAAAGCTCCGTTAGCGTACGAAAACGCTTGGGAACCACTTAGGGAAGCGGCTGGGCCGGCATTCACCACAATGGGCGCCACGTTCTGCCCGGTCTGCACAATCACGTTGGCTTTGGCGGGGCTGCTGCCGCCTCCGCATGCGATCGAAAATGCGCACGCCACTCCCACCGCTGCAATAAAAACTTTGTTGAAGATTGTCATTGGATACTCTCGGCGCCAACGCCCGCGGGCAGCATTTCCGGAACATAAGCTCGACCTGCAAACGCGCGCATGTGTCCGCCGATCTGCACGATCAGGCCCGGTTCGTTAATCATCACCGGGCCGCGCCGTATGCGGGTGGTTCTTTGCGTCTGGCTCGCGCGACTATATTGGTCGAAATAGGTTCCGAGGATTTGCTTCATGTCGGGAAACCACGGACCATTCCAAGCCAACGCAAACACCTTCCCGTCAGCAGAGATATATTCCCGGACTTTCGTGCCGTTCTCCCCTTGGATTTCATGCACGGTATAGGATCCTGCAGCCCGCATAGTTCGAGTGCCTTGCATGTGAACTTGGTCGGCCTGAATTGAAGCTGCATCCCCGCCCAGCGAAGCCGAGGCTGGCAAGGCCGTCATAGCCAGGGCCAATGCCCCGGCCGCCGCCAGCCTTTTCAATGGGATAGAAACCTTGCTCGACTCGACCATGCGGGCACCTCTGAGGTTGGGCTGAGTAATTGTTATGGATTAGATTGGGCATGCGCCGGATGGGGTTGCATCACCGCCTGGTTTATGAGCGGCTTATAACGTGTGGTCTAAGAAGTACATTTCACATTTCTTGATGCTTGTTTTTGGCAAACTCAAGGTAATATGTACAAGTTCGATCTGGCACCCTTATGTCTGCCACCGTTCCGTTACCTCAATCTGTTACTTCGAATCGTCGACGCAACGTACGCCAGAAGGTGCATGCCCCGGCATATGCCAGCTTCGGAGGCGCTTCGAAGGATGAGATGCTCGATCTCTACGAGGTTCTCGACATCAGCGAGGGCGGCGTCGCCGTGCAATGTCCGTCGCAAATGGAGATCAACCGGCAGGTTGACCTGTGTCTTGATCTGGCGGAATCCAGCCATCAGATTTTTGCCACCGCCCGTGTAGTTTGGTCGGACTCAACCGGGCGGGTTGGGTTGGGATTTCCTGGTTTATCCGATCCTGCGCTTCACCGTTTGAAGGAGTGGCTCTTCCTTAACGCGATGGCTGGCGCCGCTAATGCCGCTTCCTCAGCCGCTGCCGCATCTGCGACGCCAGAAGTTTCCGCGTTTCGGCCGAACTACACCGACATGCTCACGGCGGCTTCCGCAGTACAGAGAGAAGCGGAGTCGCTGGGCAATAATCTGGAAGCGGTTCTTTCCTTGATTGCTCGACGATCCCATTCTTTGCTGCGGGCTTCAGGCGCGGCGATTGCGCTGGCCGGAAAAGATGCCGGCACCATGATTTGCAGAGCCAGCGCGGGGCCGAGCGCGCCGCCCGTGGGAGCAACTCTGCAGGTAGGTTCAGGATTTTCGGGGGAATGCGTCCGCACCGGGCGCCTGTTGCGCTGCAGCGACACTGAGACGGATGATCTGGTGGACCGCGAGAGTTGCCGTGCTCTCGGCATTCGTTCTCTGCTTGCAGCTCCGATCCGTTCCGGCGAAAAAGTGATCGGCTTGCTCGAGGTATTTTCAGCAAAGCCGAATGTTTTTGGCGAGAACGATAGCGCCACCTTGCAACGTTTCGCGGAAACGATTTCTGGCGCGGTTCGGCGCGCTGCACCGTCGGACGATGCGCCCAGTCCGCCCGCAACTTCGGCTAAGCCGTTTTCTCCGCCGGGCAGCATTCTGTTCGCCAGTGAACCGGCAGAACCGAGTGATGAGAATAAGCTTCGAGAAGAGGACAGGGTGGGAACTGTTCATCTGCCTCGGGGACATCTCTATCTCCTCTACTGCAGCGCTGCCACCATCGCACTCGTCCTGGGCTTCATGCTCGCGCCGTGGATTCAGGAGAGGTTACACGCCCGGGAGCGAAGTGGGGAGCAGACGGTCCTGGCTTCGTCCAAAGCGCCTGCGGATGCTCCGCTGCCCAGCGCGGAAAACTCATCCATCGTTTCCGCCACTCCCGGACAGCTTCGCGAACTCGCGAAGCATGGCAACGCCGCCGCCGAAAATGCCCTTGGCCTCCTCTATGCGCAGGGCGATGAAAAACAGGCAATCGCGCAGGATGAGAGGGAAGCTGTGCGCTGGTTCACAAAGGCCGCGGAAGATGGCAGCGTCCCTGCCCAATACAAGTTGGGCTTACTTTACTGGGGCGGTCATGGCGTTCCCAAGGATGTGTACAAGGCCTATTTCTGGGCGGTGCTGGCACGCGCCGGCGGCCAGGAAGGCAGCCAGGATCTCGCCAAGGTTCTGGCCAACGGCATTAGGCGCGCGCAAGCCACCGCCATCGAGCAGCAAGCCGAGATCTGGTATCAGCAGCACGAATCAAGCGCCAAGCCCAGGCCCGGCCGCTAGCTCCTTTATTCAGCCGAGATGCTCATGTAGGGACGGCCGCCCTCGGCTGTCCAGTCGAGCGAAGCTCGACAGCGCCGCTCATGTGGGGACAGCCGCCCTCGGCTGTCCGGTCGAGCGAAGCTCGACAGCACGCTCTGCCGCGGCAAGCCAGGCGAGAACCGTCAGGGAAGCCGGAATCCGCGCCTCCTCCAGCGTAAAATAGGTACAGAGGTTCGATGTCCACCCTGCGTACTATTCTCGACGAACGAGTCCGCGAGGCCGACCCTCGCCTTTACGAAAAGCTCGATAAGAATCGAGTCCGTTGCTTCGCTTGCGGCCACTGCTGTCCCATTCCCGAAGGACAACCCGGCGTTTGCAAGGTCCGCTACAACCGCGGCGGAACCCTCTACGCGCCCTGGGGATACACGGCGGGAACGCAATGCGATCCGGTCGAAAAGAAACCATTTTTTCACGCCTATCCTGGAGCCCTCGCCTACAGCTTCGGCATGATGGGCTGCGATCTTCATTGCTCGTATTGTCAGAACTGGGTGACGTCGCAGGCGCTGCGCGACCCCAGCGCCGTTTCGCCTCCGCAGCAGGCATCGCCCGAAGCTCTGGTGCAG
>DATNMU010000167.1:0-48856 GCA_035602195.1 Candidatus Acidiferrum sp. | reverse complement strand
GGCTTTACGGCTTTACCGTGACTGGCACCGGTGGCGCTGGAACTCAAACCCTTTCGCTGAACCTGACAGTGCAGCCGCTGTCTGAGGATTACACGATTTCGGCGACGCCCACAACCGCGGTTCCGAACCCTGTAGTGCCCGGAGCAACGGCCACGACGACCGTGAGCATAGCGCCGATCGGCAGCTACTCCGGACACCAAGTGACGCTGGCGTGCCTGTCGGTTACGCCGGTGGTGACCGCGGGGCCGACGTGTACGTTCCAGGCGACGAATGGGACTGGACCGGTGCCGGTGACGGGGGGCACGCCGGCAACCGCGACTCTGACCATCACAACTTTTGGACCGGTACCCACGACCTTATTGCGGACGCCACGACTTTTTTACGCGTTGTGGCTGGTGATTCCGGGACTAGCTCTGGCGGGAGCGGCGCGAGCGGGAAGGCGGAGAAAGACGCTGGTCGCGCTGTTTTTTCTGCTATCTCTCGGGAGCGGAGTACTGCTGATTCCGGCCTGCAGCTCGTCGACGGTTACAAATTCGCCGACCGGCCTGACAACTCCGAAAAATACTTACATATTCACGTTAACCGGCGCGGACGAAAACGGAGCGGCGCCGAGCAATACCACCACCGCTGCGGCTACAGTGAGCATCACCGTGAACTGAGACTGAGACCGATCCGCGACTGAAATGCGCCAGCTCGGGAATTTTGCACGGCATTGCTTGTGGAGGAGATGCCTGTGCGCGGGCGTCATCGGGTGCTGCGCGATTGCTTCCTTCCTAATCTCTTCCGTCGCAATTACTTCCTTCGCCCTGGCAGCGGCGCTTCCGAGCCGAGCGGCGGTTAGAAACGCCAATGAGGGTAAAGACAAAGATTCAGTTCAGCGGCCGGTGCTGCGTTGGGATGAGCAGCAGCCGGGGTGCACGTTTTCGCGGGGAGACGATGGCAAGTATAGCTACGGCATCTGGTCGGGAGATGTTGGCGTGGTTGTCGCGGTGGACGCGCGAGAGCTACAGATTATCCGCCGTCGCGTTCAGCCGCCTGTCTTCGCAGTTCTGATAACTATGCACAACCGGGGCGCGAAGAGCGTGGACGCGGCGGCCAGCGGGATCACGTTGCAATTCATAAATCACTTCAAGGTCACGCAGTCTTCGCTGGATCCGGATGCGTACATCCGCAAAGTTCAGAGCGATGCGGATGCCCTGGACGATGAGACCAGGCGCGAGATCAAGAAACATCCTGAGCAGAGGCAGGTGCGCGAAACACGGCTGCAACAGTACCAGAAGTCGGTGAATGAACTGATTGAGTTTCTGGGCAAGAGCAGCCTGCGTGAGGCGGTAATGGACAGCGCCAACCCGGAAGTGCACGGATGGGTCTTCTTCGATGCAAATACGAAATGGCTGGGCGCATGGAAAGCGCAAGAGGAACTTGTGCTTCGGGTTCCGGTTGACGAGAAGGTATTTGAGTTTCCTTTTAAGTTGCCGCCGGAGCGGGGGGAATTCATTTTGCAGAAGCGGTGAAGCGGGCTTCTGTGCGTCGGGCTTCGGCTATCGGGCTTTGGCTTTTCCTTTTTGCCTTTTCACGCCGGCGACAAGCGCGAGAGAGTTCGGAGGAGCCGGGAGTTGACATACTGAAGATGACGCCCGAAAGCCGAGGGCCGAAGCCGCTTACGATGCACGGGGGATTTGGCGCTGGCGACCTGCGTCGCGGTGGATCATCACATCGCGCAGTGAGACCAATCCTTTCAATTCGTTGCCTTCGACAATGGGGAGATGCCGGAAGCCGAACTCTTCCATGATGAAAAGACACTCTTCAACGGTTTCATCCAAATTAACGGTACGAGGATTTGCCGTCATCACTTCAGATACCGCGGTGTGAGCGGGTTGGCGACCTGCGGCGACCACGCGATTCATGACATCGCGTTCCGAGAAAATCCCAGCTAATTTTCCGTCGCGCAACACAGGCACGGCGCCGATGTTGTGTTCCATCATGCAGCGCGCTGCTTCGAGCACGGTGCGTCCGGCTTCGACGGAGTGAATTCTGCGGTCTTTGATGAGGTCGCGGAGGGTGGACATCGGGAACTCCTTTAGGGCGGGCGAGGAATGGCGAGCGGCATTACTTTACCATACTGGCCGTTCCGCGCGTCCACACACATCTCCCGGCAGAATTGTTCGGCGGAGACGACGCGGCAAAAGCGGCGGTGCGGGAACCTGGGAAATCTGATGACCTGCGCCCCGCGCGGGTTGCCGTTGTACTGGCGAAATGGCGCGCGGGGCTGGCTACACAGAGTGCTGTAGTTGCGTTGCGGTATGTCTTATTGGCTACTGAAGGTGATTCAGGCGAACCTGAGTGGCGTCGGCTGTGCTGTCAGAACGCGGCGTCATCGATACCACGATGTACTCGCGTTCCTTGCTGTCGAGATCTTCGACTCGCAGAAGCATCTTGTCTTTCTGCAAACGGAATTGTGCCTGGTCTCCTACGGGGAGCAGGATGGGATGCTTGGTGTCTTTGGGGCGAATTCTGTAGATCACGCGCTCGGTCTGAAGCAAGTATTCCTGGCAGAGCAATTCTTGAGTCTTCTTGTGGCCGGAATCGGTGCCGATCATTTCGCCGGTGAAACTCTTAGCGTCTTTCTCATCCATGCCACATTGCACGGAGTCCATCTGCAACAATTTTCCGCTCTGATATGCCTTCGGCTCCTTCGCATACGCGGTTCCTGCTAACAGAATTGATGCCACCACCAGCGATTGGAAACGCATGACAATTCCCCCAAGTGGTTTGAAATTAGGAAATCCAACCAAATGCCTTATCGGTCGATAATCGGGAAGCAGAACCAGCTTCGCCTTGGGGATTGTGCCGCATTCGGCGGGGAGTAGTTAGATCACCACGGTCATCGCACGAAAGTAACAAGGGCGGCGGCTACGCGGGCGAATTGAGATCAGCGCTCCAAGAGACTTTCCAGTGTGGGGAAGAACGCCGGATAAGAAATTGCGGCGCATTCGCTACCGCGAATCAGAGTCTCGCCGTGAGCCCGCAGGGCGGCGATGCTGAAGGCCATGGCGATGCGATGATCACCGAACGATTCGAGCTCAGAACCGTGCAGCGGCTGTCCACCGGGAATCTTCAGGCCGTCCTCGCGTTCTTCGACTTGCGCCCCCATGCTACGAAGATTAATGGCGAGCGAGGCGATGCGGTCGGACTCCTTGACGCGCAGTTCTTTTGCATCGCGGACTTCGATCCCCTGCTCGGTATATGGCGCGATGGCCGCCAGGACGGGAATTTCGTCGATCAAGGCCGCGGTATCCGCACCGGAAATCACGCTACCTTTGAGTCTTCCACCTTCAACCTGAAGGGTACCGGCAAGTTCTCCGTGAAGCTCTGCGAGTTGAGTCACGGAAATGCGCAGGCCCATTTGCACGAGAATATCGAGGAGACGGGCGCGGGTGGGATTCATCAATAAATTTGTGATGGTCAGTTGCGAACCTGGAAACAGAGCGGCAGCACAGAGAAAAAATGCGGCGCTGGAAATATCGCCGGGAACTTTTGTTTCGATTCCGCGAAGGCGCTGCCCGCCGCGAATCTTTACTATGTTTGCCCGCCGGTCGAGCTGGGCGCCAAAAGCACGCAACGCCACTTCACCATGATCGCGGGTTGGCAGCGGCTCTTCAATACAAGTTTCACCGTCGGCGAAGAGACCGGCAAACAGCAGGCAAGTCTTCACCTGGGCGCTGGCTACGGGCATTTTGTAATCGATGGATTTGAGATTTGTGCCGCGAATATGCAGCGGCGGACCTCCATTCTGAGATTCGATTTGCGCACCCATGGCTGTGAGTGGCGCAATGACGCGCTGCATCGGCCGGCGGGAGAGTGACTCGTCTCCTGCCAATTCGCTGGAGAAAGTTTGCCCGGCGACAATGCCGCTCAGCATCCGGATGGTCGAACCTGAGTTTCCGCAGTCGAGCGGTCCTGGAGGCGGAGCCAACTGCAGACCGCTTCCCTGCACTTCGATGACGTTGTCGCCCGTGTCTTTTCGCTCCCACTTGACGCCCAGCGAACGCAGGCAGGCGAGCGTGCTGGCGCAATCCGCACCAGTGGAGTAGTTTTCCAGGCGCGACGGTCCATCGGCAATCGCTGCCAGCATGGCGTAGCGATGGGAAATCGATTTATCCCCCGGCAGACTTACGCTGCCGCGCAGGTTGCGCGCGGGACGGACGATCACTTCGGAGCCAATCTTCATCGTTAGATCAATATAGCGGAGGAAATATAAAATCGCGCGGGGCGGAATAGGAATTTCTGATTGTTGATTTTTGATTGTTGATTAAAATCCACCTGGGGAAAGTGAATTTGGAAGCGGAGATGTTCAATTAACAATCAGCAATCACAAATCAACAATTTTTCGGGCTTTGGCTTCAGCGGCAGCTTCGCGCAGGATTTCAGCTGGAATTTCCTTTAGAAGGAGACTGAACTCAAACATGGGCGTTTCGAGGCCGCGTCCCCAGCGCGCCACTTCCCAGTGTGCGCGCACGAACTTTGCGTCGGGATGCGTTGTGAGATCGAGGATCAGGGGGAAGTCTCCGCGATAAAATTTCTGCGGGAAGGTGACAACGGGCTTCGGCGCCCAGATCGAGCCGTCCGCTGAGGCGTGAATGCTGACTTCGAGCGATTCCTGCTCAATGATATTGGCGATTTGCAGCGTGAGAAGAAACACGCGCGAGGACGCATTGCTGACGTCGATGCCGGGCCCGTCGCCCTTGGCAGTGACGACAGTCTTCTCGGCCACCAAGAACGAATCAATCATGGCGAGAAAATTGTAGCACGGGCATTACAGGGTTTTTGGTCACGATATTTCGTCAAGAAACTGGCGCAGAATTCGAGAAGCGTCATCGGGGCGCTCCCATGGCGCGTAGTGTCCAGCTTTTGGAATCACGCGCATCTGGCTGTTGGGAATGTGCCGGCGCATCAGTTCGGCTTCGTTTACTCCGGTCAGAATATCGTCCTCGCCAGTGACCAGCATTGTCGGAACATTGATGGTCTTCAATGTATCGACTGAGTCGGGACGCGTGGCCATGCCGCGCTGCACCTGGGCTACGTCTTCGGAAGACATTTGTCGCATCATGCGCAGTGCGCCTTCGACCAGGTCGGGGCGCGCCGCCTGGGTGCTTTTGGAAAACACACGTGGCACCATGCTTTGAAAAAAGAGTTCCGTGCCGCGCTCGATGACGTCGTTTGCGGCTTGCAGGCGTGCATTCCGGGCTTCGACGCCGTCGGCGGGAGCTTTGGTGTTGCAAAGGCCGAGAGCGGCTACCCGGCCGCGATGGCGACGCCAGACTTCGAAGAGAGCGTATCCACCGATTGAAACACCGACCAGAGGGGCACGGCCGATCTCGGCATCATCCATTACGCGCGCGATGTCGGCGGCGTGTTTATCCATGGTGGCTGGGCCGTCGCCAATGCCGGAGTCTCCGTGGCCGCGCAAGTCTGGAAGGACGATGCGATAACGCGTGGAGAGAGCTTCCGCTACGGGCAGCCAGAACTCGTGATTCACAGGAAACGGATGCAGGAGAATTAGAGGAGGACCATCGCCGAGGACTAAGTAGACGATTTCCGCGTCGTCACTTTTGATGTGCCGAAGGTCCATGCCTAGGGGTTGGTCGCGCGCTGGGCGGTGACGGGTGCGGCTAGAAGGAGTGGCTCTTCTGGAATCACGATCCAGGCGATGGGATAGGAGAGCAGGCCGATGCCGGTCATGAAAGACGCAATCAGCCAGACCAACCGGACCACGGTCACGTCAATATCAAAGTATTCGGCGAAGCCCAGACAAACGCCCGCGATCTTACGGCCCTGGCGGGGGCGCACCAGGCGCTTGCGAGCCACGGACGCGGAAACGCGAACGCCGCAATAGGCGCACACTGCTGCGTCATCTTGAATGACCTTGCCGCAATAGTTACAATACATGGTTCCCCCTCTCCCTCGACCTCTTCAAGAATATACGCAATTGTAGCCGAAAAGTTCTGCCGGTTAGAGGCAGCCGCAAGTCCGGTAGTGGTTAAGTTTGACAAGGAAGCGAGCCAAACGCGCGATTATTGTGTCGCCAAAAAGGCGACACTTCGCGCGGCTTGCCCAGATCCTTCGCTGCGCGGAGAACGCTTGCTCAGGATGACCATGAAACTGCACCACTGCCGCACGACCACGTGGATAGGCCACCGGTGCGGATTTCCACGTAAGAATTATTTCGCGAGTGCAACCCCAGGGTGTGTTTCCGACCCTAACTGAGCACTCCACGAGGTGTGTCATGCTCTGGTCCGCCGCTCGTCGCTCGCCTGCCCCCTTCGTCGCTGTGTCCACCTTGTTCATTTTGATTTTGGTCGTTTGCGGAACGACCTCAGGATTGCGGGCGCAGACAGCGCCAGTGGCCTATGTCTATGTATCCAGCAGTCCGGGCAGCAATGTGGTCATCGATGCGTACGCAGTCGCTCCGAACGGAAAACTCACGCCGGTGGCGGGATCGCCTTTTTCGACGAATCTGGGTTACGGCGCATCGCTGGCAAACAATGGAAAGTATCTGTTTGCCACGAACGGAGTGCGCATCTACTCGTACTCCATCGCGTCCAATGGCGCAATCAAACCAATCACGTCGGTCAATGCAGAAGCATTTAATCAATCGAGTTGCGGCGGCCCGGAGGCATTATTTCTCGACCGTACTGGCGCCAATTTGTACGATCTGGATATTTACAGCGATTGCGCCAACAATGGCTATCAATTCTTTAGCGTCGGAGCTAGCACAGGCAAGACGAATTATCTGGGAGTCACGAGCGCCACAAGCCCGATTTTCGAGGTGCCGCTGAGCTTTGTGGGAAATAACGAATACGCTTACGGCGCGAGCTGCTATCACTGGAACCAGGAGATTTTCGGGTTCCGGAGAAGCAGTGACGGCGCGCTCACCGACTTGAATATCAAGCCAGCGATGCCGAGTGCAATGGCGGGACAATTTTATTGTCCGAACCTGGCGGCGGCGGACGGGACGAATCATGTCGCAGTCTCCATGCAAGCGACCAGCAGCGGCTCGTTTCAGCCCGTGGGATCGGCCCAGCTTGCCGTTTATACGGCGAACACCTCCGGCGGCCTGACCACGACCAGCACTTATGCAAATATGCCGAAGGTCGCGGTGGGAAGCGTTATGGGGATTTCGATCTCCCCGTCAGGCCAACTGCTGGCAGTAGCAGGAATGGCGGGCTTACAGGTGTTCCATTTCAATGGTGCGAATCCGATCAAGCCTTATACGGGTTTGCTCACGACCGCCCCGATCGATCAGGTGGATCAAATCGGTTGGGACAATAACAACCACCTTTACGCGATCAGCCAATCCGCTCGGAAACTCTTTGTCTTCACCATTACACCGACCGGCTACAGTCAAGCGGCTGGATCGCCGTATGCAATCAAGAATCCCGGGCATATCACGGTGCTTCCGAAGTAGTGGGCCGCTGCGCTTCGGGCTTCGGCATGGAATGGGTGCGGTGCCGGCTTCTAAGTTATTCGCGATAGGCTTCGCGGATGTGTTTGCGAGCTTGTTCGGCGGGAGGGGTGCTGCCATTCTCGGCCAGCACGATTTGATATTTCTTCATGGCCAGGTCGCGCTTCTGCAACAGGTCATACATTTCGCCGGCCGCCAGATTTGCCTTCTGCAAGGTTTCGGGGTCCGGATCCTGACTTTCGGTTACGAGTTCAAAGGCCGCCACGGCTCCGGCATAATCCTTTTGGCCGCGCAGTGTTTCGCCCAGGCTCCACGCGGCGATTTCATAATGAAGATTGCCGTATTTCCCTTCACGGCCGTTCTGCCAGACCTTGCGGTACACGGCGGCGGCGTCTGAGGGGTGGCCAGCGGCCCGCAATAGATTGCCTTCTTCGAGGGGAAATAAATAATTTCTGGAGTAGCGCTCAGCCAGGTCATGCATCTGCGAGCGCGCCTCGTCGAAGCGATGTTCGCGGCGTAGAAATAAACTGAGGACGACTTTGGCGTCGACGCTGTTTTCTCCGCCGCTATTCGCCACCTCACGCAAGTATTCGAAGCCTTTTTCTTTGGTACCGCTTAATCCCACCATGGCGACGGCGACCTTTACGCTCCAGGGCAGGCTGCCCATCACATAATTGTGTGCACCAACGACCAGCTTCGCGTCGACATATTGAGGATTGAGCTCCAAAACGCGTTCGTGATCACGACGTGCTCCCACGGCGTTTCGCAGCGCTGAGAACCATGCCCGTTCCACCAGCGCGGTATAAAGCGAGAACTGCGCGCGGGTGACGCCGCGGGCATAGAGAGCGTCCACGTCATTGGGATTCGCCTTGAGTTCCACTTCTTCGAGGTTCTCGGCGCGCTCAACCAGCTGTTTGATTCGCTCCTTCACCTTAGGGTCGGCGGGTCGGTGCGCCTGGCCGATAAAGCTGTCGTTGGCGTACTCGCCCGTATTGGTCGCACCCATTCGGTAGAGCTCACGCAAGAGGACCGCAGTCAACACGTGATTCACCGCGAAAGGATCGGTTGGATGCCGATCCATGACCTTCTCGAACTCCTGGATCGAGCGGTCGTACTCCAAATTGTAAAAGTGATCGAAGGCGGCATTGACCTGAGGGTCGCGCGCCGAGGAGCCAGGCGTGGCGCGGGCAGCGCTCCCAGCGGGGCCGAGGGTTTGTGCAGATGCGCAAAAAGGCAACAGACAGAGGACGAGACAGAACCCCGCACCTCCGCGGACCAGCACCCTCGTCAATATCAGATTCAACTGCATTTCCAACTTTGAATTTCTAGTTTAACCGAAGTATGCCCGAGCACGGGCTGAACCAAAGACGTAATCGCGTCTCACAGAACATTTGCATCGTGCATCGAGTATTGAGGAACCTATAATCGGCTCAGTTGTGGGGGTAAAACTTGCGTAACCGGGCATCTTTACCGGGGAAGGCGAGTAAGAATTGCGCGGCGCGGGATTGTTATCGGGTGTTCGAACGACGCAAGTATTTGAATTGAAAAGAACTGGCCGTCCACAGGTTTTGGTTGTCAACTTGCGTTCTTGAGGTTACACGGTCCTTTCTAAATTTATGGGTGAAGTAATCCAAAATACAGGCCAGGATTTCTGGCAGGCTCCAACGGTACTAGAACCATTGGCGGAGGTTAGCTCGCCGGATGTGGTTCAGTACGAGAGCGAAACCTGCGCGGAATGCGGCAGCGAATACATGATCAGCGCGCGATTTTGTCATGCCTGCGGCGTGCGCCGCTCTGCCCTGATTCAGGCTGATGCCGACGCTGTAGGCAGATCGAGCTTCTGGCTGCAAAGCAAAGACTGGGCGCAGGAACGGGCGGCTTGGGTTGCTGCTCGCTGGCGACAGATTTCATTCCCCAAGTGGCTACATTACCTGCATTTCCATGAGATCCAAAGGTTGGTAGGTCTGCCGACTGCGTCGCTGATCGCTTTCATTTTTGGTCTGGGATGCGTGGGCGGTGCTGTTGCTGTGAGCCTGTTCTACCGGGCTTCCAACCTGGCGGAGTTCCAGGCGATCCAGATGTGGCGAATCGAATGGCTGCTGGCTGCCACGGCTGCGTTTGTGGCCGGGATTCTGCTGAAGACGCCTTCCAACGGAAAACGCGACTAACTGCTTTTCTCCCATTCGGACTGCCGTTACGATTCGCCACCTGATCCAACGCCGCGGCGTTGCTCGTGCATACGGTAGAGATGATGAACGGGGGCGGTTCCGCGTCCGAGTGGATGGCCAGCGGAGATAGCTGCGGTAACGTAGGTCTTGGCCAGCAAGGCCGCTTCGGCGATTCCGCGATCGAGGGCCAGATGGCAGGCAAGGGCCGTGGCGAAGGCGCAGCCCGTGCCGTGGGTAGAATTGGAACGCTGCCGTTCGGCCTTGAAAACTTCCTCCTCTACCCCATTTTTCGTAGTGAAGCTCAGAAGGTCGATTGCTTTATCCAGATGGCCTCCGGTGACTACTACGGCCGAAGAACCCATTTGGTGGAGTTTTGCCGCCGCCGCCTTCATTTCGTCGAGGTTTGTGACCGGAAGACCGGTGAGCGCGGCGGCTTCATCTACGTTGGGGGTGATGACATCCGCCAGCGGAATCAGCTGTTCCCGGAGGACCTTGATTCCAGCGGCATCGAGCAGATCGGCTCCAGAGGACGACTTGAGGATGGGGTCGAGAACCACGTTGGGCAGCCTGGTCTTGCCGGATCGGCGGCTGAGGAATTCGACTACGGCCTTGGCAACCTTGGCGGTGGCCAGCATCCCGATGTGAACGGCGGCTATGGGGATGTCGGAGGCTAGCTCCTCCAGGGTGTCGGCAATTAGGCCGGGGTCAACCGGGACGACCCGACGGACGCCAGCGGTAGATTGAACGGTCAGGGCTGTGATGCAAGCTATGCCGTAGCAGCCGTGGGCGGCAATGGTTTTGATGTCGGCGGTGACACCGGCACCGGAGGAAGGATCGAAGCCAGCGATGGTCAGAACTACCGGTGGTTGTTCAGGCATAGTCCTTTAAGCAGGATGCTCCTTGGACTTCCGTGCTACGCAAACGAAAGAATTTATTTTTCTCCGCTAGCAACCTTGTACCTAAAATGCTCACAATAAACAACTTATAAAGAATGTGTCTGTAAGTGATTGAATCTATTGATGATGTATTTTTTTCAGCCTCTACGGAGCCTTGGGTATTTATTATGTAGTAAACATCTAAGATGATTGTTTTGTATTACATATTGCTGATTACTCATGATTAACAACAAGTTACGTGATATATCCATTACTACGAGATCACTATAGACCATACACTTTCGGGTTGACAGGGCTTCCTTGCCCCCATACGATTTAAGTACGTTAACGGAGAAGTACTAGCTAGGAAGACTTTTGAGATGCGAGGAGAACTGAATGCGCAGACGTATAGCTCATGGACTGATGATCGGCCTTATGATCGTCGGCTTGGGAGCGGCTCAGGGACCAAACAGCTCGGAGGCCAGTTCCGCTCAAACTAACCGAATCCCGAAACCCGAAGTCCGCAAACAGGCCAAGACCCAACCCTATCAAGTTGGGACGGCCTCTTGGTATGGGGAGTTCTTCGACGGCAAGCCGACGGCCAGCGGCGAAGACTACGACATGTACGACATGACAGCTGCGCACCCAACCCTGCCTCTGGGCAGCTATGTGCGGGTCACAAACCTGCGCAACGGCCGAGCTGTCGTGGTTAAGGTCAACGACCGGGGACCGATTGTGCCGGGACGTATTATCGACCTTTCCTACGGTGCCGCCCAAGTTCTGAACTTCCAGAACCGCGGGTTGCAGAGGGTTCGTTTGGATCTGGTGAAACCTAAGACTAAACATCAACAGGTTTATCAGACTCTGGCGAGCAACTATGCAGTGGCGCAAGTTCGCTAAAAACTCTACACTCATGGGGATGCAGGCTGCTCTTCCCCACCGCATCCCTTCTAATCTCGGCAAGAGCTCGCTGCCGGGCGAGCCGCGCGAGAGGCTGATTGTCGCCCTGGACGTATCCACGTCGGCGGCGGCGCAGAAAGTCGTCAAAGCCGTTGGCGATTCGGCGTTCACCTATAAAGTCGGGATGCAACTCTATACGGCGGAAGGACCGCAGGCGGTGCGGGACCTGGTGGCCGCAGGGCGTCGCGTCTTTCTCGACCTGAAATATCACGACATTCCGAACACTGTGGCCGCCGCGGTGCGCGAGGCCGCGCGGCTGGGCGTGAGCATGCTGACGGTGCACGCAACCGGGGGCGACAAGATGATGCGAGCGGCAGTGGACGCCGCTCGATCCGCTAACCCTGCTTTGATCGTGCTGGCAGTTTCGGTACTTACCAGCCTCAACCAGAACGATCTGGAAAGGGTCGGGATGCAGGGAACTGTACTGGATGAGGTCCTACGGGTCTCGGCACTGGCGCTGGAGAACGGGTGCCAGGGGGTGGTTGCCTCGCCGCACGAGGCGGCGGCTCTGCGGAAAAAACTAGGGAACGATTTCATCATTGTGACGCCGGGAGTGCGCCCGGCTGGCTCCGGCCACGGGGACCAAGCGCGGGTTCTTACCCCGGGAGAAGCGATTGCTGCTGGAGCGAGTTACATCGTCGTCGGTCGGCCTATCACTGAGGCGGCCGACCCGGCGGCGGAGGCGCGAGCGATTCTCGGTCAGATTGGATAGAGGCGCTCTCCGAAGCTGTACAAATCCGTCTGGTCCTTTGAACATGCGAGGAGTCTCTGGTCGGCACGGCCATGTTCGTTCTTCGGGCTACTCGCCTTGGTATCTCCCTCCTGTCAAATAGGCCTAACCTGCGATAACGGAGCTTCCAAATAAATCCTGACGCCGGGGGAATAAGTTGCGGCCTGCGTTGTTTTACTATGTGGATGTGTCCGCAGCGGATCCTCATCTCGATTCGTTCGAAGAACTGGCCATGCCACTCTTCGACCAGCTGTACAACTTCGCTCATTGGCTCACGCACAATCGCGAGGAAGCCGAAGACCTGGTTCAGGAAACCTATGCCAAGGCGTTGAAGGGATTTTCGTCATTCGAGTTAGGAACGAACTTCCGGGCCTGGATCTATCGTATTTTGCGCAACACGTTCCTGACCTCTCGCAAGGGGTTGAAAGTCACAATGACGGTGCCTCTGGATGCAGAAGAGGACGGGCAGGAAGTGGCAATTGAACGCGACACGCCCGAGACGATTTTGTTTGCGCGGGCGAATCAGGAGCAATTGGCCAGCGCCATGGATGCGCTGCCCGTATATTTTCGGGAGATACTGCTTTTGTGTGAGGTAGAAGAAATGTCGTACCAGGAAATCGCCGAAACGCTTTCGGTCCCCATGGGGACGGTGATGTCACGTTTGTCGCGCGCCCGGAAAGCGTTGCGGGACCGCTTACGGAACCAATTGGAAGGCACAGCCGGAGCGACGGCAATAGTAAAGGGGACGAACCATGGTTTGTGAGTCGTGGAAGACAAAACTTGAGACTTACCTGGATGCTGAGCTTGCCTCGGAGCGGATGCGCGAGTTCGACGCGCATGTGCACAGCTGCGCCTCGTGCGCGGCCGATGCGCTCGATCAGGTACAGATGAAGCGTGCGATTCAGGTGGCGGGAAAACGGTTTGTTCCGAGCGCTGATTTTCGCCGCCGGGTGCAGAACTCGATTGCAAAAAAACCACAGCGCAGTTTTCGCATGGCATGGATGTTAGCCGCAGCCGCCATGGTTCTGATCGTGGGGTCGCTGACGTCGGCTTATCTGGCTGCCCGATCCGGCCGGGATCGCACGTTCAGCGAGATCGCTGACCTGCACGTCGAGACCCTGGCGAGCTCCACGCCGGTGGATGTGATCTCCACCGATCGCCATACCGTAAAGCCCTGGTTCCAAGGCAAGATTCCCTTCGCCTTCAATCTGCCAGAACTGCAGAACACCGAGATCTCCCTGCTGGGCGGCCGGATGACCTACCTTGATCAAACTCCGGGCGCACATCTCATTTACGACGTACGTAAACACCATATCTCTGTTTTTGTGTTCCAGGAACGGGCGCTGCCAGCCAGCCTGAATGCCAGTTCTCGCGCGCCCAAAACGTCGCCCTTCAATATGGAGACCTGGAGCCAGAACGGGCTTCGCTACTTTGTGATCGGTGACGCCAGCCCAACCGACATCAACCATCTCGCGAATTTATTCAAAGCGGCGAGTTCTTAAAAACCCAATATGGGAGATTTTTGGAATAGCTCTCTGAGATTTTAGTTTTTCGCTCGACATCCAGAGAATTCGCGATTAGCGTGATCCACCTCCCGCAAATTACGGGTACTGCCCTTCCCTGCTGGCAGATCATCTGGATGGCGTCTTATGACGAGTTTTTTTGCCGATGTGATTGCAAGGGACGCTCGGTTCACTTCGGTGAAATGTGTTGCCGATCCGGCCCTGCTCGAACCGGTAACCCGGCAGCTTGTGGAGCGTCTTATCAATGACGCACAGAAGATGGGAATCGACGTCATGATCTACGAGACCTACCGGAGCCGGGAGCGGCAGTTGGCGCTGTTCAACAGCGGCGCAAGCAAACTTCGGACCGTCGGCGTTCATCATTATGGCTTGGCGTGCGACATCGTGCGGGTGGTTGGCGACGAGCCGTGCTGGAAGGGGGATTTCACTTTTCTGGGGCGGCTGGCGCGGAGTTGCGGCCTGATCTGGGGCGGCGACTGGGGCGCACCGGACATTCGACATAGCTTTGTCGACAGCGTGCATGTACAGCGGTGCACCATAGCCAGGCAGGGAGATCTTTTCGCGGGGGCATGGTATCCCGACGGGATCTATAACCCATACGACGATACGCCGCATATGCTGGAGGCCGGCAGAAAGTTACCGTCAACAGCGATTGCAAGTGCCGGACTCAAAAGTACAGATGGAAGCGACAAGAAAGACAAGCAAGCATAACCACTTTGAGACCGCTAGCGGCGGAACTCCGACTCATACAGAATGACCGAGCTGTCGCGGCGACATGAATTACCATGTCGTCTTGCATTGCGCATACAAATTCATTCGTTCGAGGAACGCGCTCAATCATGGGAGCAATAAAACGCTTGAAACTTTCACCGGATCGCCGTTCGTTTCTTAAAACAGCTATTTGTAGCGGGGCGGCGGCGACGCTCACACCGGCTTATCCAGCGTTCGGGGCGGCGCGTGAACTGGCGGGTGAGCCTTCAGTTCCTGTCGTCAAGCCGTTTGAGCTCGATGAAATTACAATCGCCGGCTTGCAGGATGGCATGAAGTCGGGAAAGTTTACGGCGCGATCCCTGGTGGAGAGTTATTCTGCGCGGATCGATGAGATCGACAAGCGCGGGCCGGCGGTCAACGCCATCATCGAACTGAATCCGGATGCGTTGTCGATTGCCGCGGCGCTCGATCGGGAACGCAAGGTCAAGGGGCCACGCGGGCCTATGCATGGCGTTCCCGTGCTGATCAAAGACAATATCGATACGGCGGACAAGATGATGACAACGGCGGGGTCGCTTGCCCTGGTTGGCTCGAAGCCGCTGCAGGATTCGTTCGTGGCGCAGAAACTTCGCAGCGCGGGAGCGGTCATCCTGGGCAAGACGAACCTGAGCGAATGGGCGAACATTCGGTCCAGCCACTCGGTGAGCGGGTGGAGCGGCCGCGGAGGCCTGACCAGAAATCCTTATGCGCTGGACCGCAATCCGTGCGGATCTAGTTCAGGCACCGGGGCTGGAATCTCTGCCAATTTATGCGCGGTCGGCATCGGCACGGAAACTGACGGTTCCATCGTTTGCCCGTCATCGTCGAACGGCCTCGCCGGGATTAAGCCGACAGTTGGACTGGTAAGCCGTGCTGGAATCATCCCCATTTCTCACACTCAAGATGGCGCGGGGCCGATGTGCCGTACATTGCGCGATGCCGCAACTTTGCTGGGAGCGCTCACCGGGGTTGACCCAAGAGATCCGGCGACCGCCGCGAGTGCAGGTAAGTCCTACACCGACTACATTCAATTTTGCGATCCGAATGGACTGAAGGGAGCGCGGATCGGAGTGGCGCGAAAATACTTTGGTTTCAACGATGCGGTGGATGCTCTTATGGAGCAAGCCCTCGACCTACTAAAGAAACAAGGCGCAATAATTGTTGATCCGGCAGATATAGAAACTATGGGTAAGTTCGATGACACCGAACTACTGGTCTTTATGTATGAGCTGAAGGCCGATCTTAATGCCTATCTTGCGGGACTGGGCCCGACTGCTCCGGTCCGTACGCTGAAGGATGTCATCGAATTCAATGAGCGCAATCATCAGAAAGAACTTGCTTACTTTGGCCAGGATTTGTTTTTGAAGGCCGAAAGCAAGGGACCGCTAACGGAGAGTCCTTATCTCGAAGCGCTCGAGAAGAACAAACGGTACGCCCGGATTGAGGGGATAGATGCCACCATGGACAAGTTCCATCTCGATGCTATTGTCGCGCCTACAGGCGGACCGGCCTGGCTGACGGATCTGATTGCCGGCGATCACTTTGGAGGTGGAAGCTCGAATGCTGCGGCCGTAGCGGGATATCCTAATATCAATGTGACGGCGGGATTCATCTCGGGCCTTCCCGTCGGAATTTCTTTCTTTGGGCGGGCGTGGAGTGAACCCACCCTTATCCGCCTGGCATTTTCTTTCGAGCAAGCTACAAGAGCACGGCGGGCTCCGCGGTTTTTATCTACGATAGGCCCTGGCGACTGACCTACTATCTTCTGTAGTTATTCCCGATCCTGCAGAAATGGGTTAGAGAGTTTGATGATATTACGGCTCTGACATAGCACCGCTCATGTACTCTCGTGTTAGTCTTAGCCGCAAGGGGGTATTAATCAATGATGAACAAGGTGGTTGCTTCCCTGCAAAAGGAGTACTCCCGTCTGGAAAAGGAGATGGGGCAAGTAGGGAAAGCGCTGGACGCTCTCGGGCATGCCAGCGGGAGGAAACTCAAGAGGGTCGGCCGTACCTTGAGTAAAGATGCCCGCAGGAGAATTGCCGAAGCGCAACGGCTACGCTGGGCGAAAGTCCGAAAGGCCGCCGCCAAGCTGGTCAAGACGTAAGTAATTAGGGCAATGCTTCGCAAGCACCGCAGCCGGCCTCGTTCGTAACTTCTCCCAAGACTTGCGGACGGGGCCCAAGCTTCGGAACCACAATCGGACAGCGAAAGTTAGCTTGCTCCTAAGACCCAGCAGCTTTGTGACAATCGGTATCTCTTGCAAACAGGCTCTGCAAGGGGAATCTATCGCGATTCTGGCTTCCATTGATTCAAGAATTCAAGCAACACTTGCGGCGTAAGGGAACGCGCATCCTCGAATTCGCCGTTTTTCTGGCTGACTACAAGCTTGCCATCGGATTCAGCGATCGCCAAGGCCGGAACTCCCTTATCAAGGGGAACGTCAAACTCTTTAACCAGGTCAGCATTCTTTTTTCCATCTGGTCCCAGATCGACGTGAACTACCTCGTATGCTGCGGCAAGCACCGGGGCCAGGTCAGGCCTTTGGAAAGCTAAATCCAGCACGTGGCAGTCATAGCACCAATTGGCGCCGAAAACTAACAGGACGCGTTTGTGCTGTTCGGCTGCATTCTGCTCGGCTTCTTTAATCTCGGCGTGCGCGTCAGCATTATCTGGATAGATGTTCTTCTTCATATCCGAAGGCTGGCTTAGATGCGGCGCATCCGTTCGTTCCGCGCCTACGATCCGCCACTGTTCGCCCTGCTTCTGCCAAGCTTGAGCGTCGGTCACATTCATGGTCGGGCCCTGCGGGGAGCCGGTTTGCACCTCGGCCTTGAAAATGATGCTCTCGGAACCGGGCCTCTGCTTAATTCTGACGATTTCGAGAGTGATGCCACGCGCTTTTAATCCCAACCAGAAATTGATATCCGCATCGGAGTTACGGGTAAGGCCGTTGACCTCGACCTGTGCAGCTGGATCAGCACTGTAGAGCGCCTTTAAGCTCGCGGCATCGCCCGCGAGAATGGAGTGCTTCCACAGATCAAGAGGAGGAAAGCCGGTCGTGGAATTTGCATCGGAATTCTGCGCAAACGCGCATTGGGTTCCAACCATCATTATCTGCGCCACGACCAGTACAATGAAGCAGCGAAAAAGTGCGAACATCAATCGTCCAATTACTGTCGTGCCCATTTCGTAACCTCAACTCTAAGTTTGCGCTCAACCTTCATTGGATAGCAACGCCACCGAGGTATTCTAGCGTGCGACGACTCAGGACGAAATCGATATCGACAACGCAAATACAGGAGGTAGTTGGAGTGCGGATACCTTCTTACGCGAGTTTGAGTTTCACGTATCGATTTGTACGGTAGAACCTCGTCAAAGTTTTACTTTTCGCTTTCGCAATGCCAACGCTCGCAGCGATAACCGGAACTTCCATCACCGCTGCGATAACATTTGACCCGGACCGCCAGAGGGCGGTTCCGGTGGAGGGGCGGGAGGGAGAGGCGAAGCGTTGTTCGCCGGCTTGGGCACATCCTCCGAATCTTCCCCTGGACGGCGCAGACTCGGCGCGTTCGTGGGGCGTTCCTGCTGCTCCTTCTTGGCTTCTGCTTCGTGGTCCGGTCGCTGCAGGACGACTTCTTTTTCCGTGCGCACTATTTTTTCGCCGCCAATTCTCATGGTTTCGACGCGCACCACTTCATCGCCGACCATGCGCACAAAATCGACATCCGCCGGGGGCTCGCCGTAAATCCATTCTTCGTATTCTAGGTCGCCTTCCCGCTCTCGTACTTTTTTCGGAGGTTTGCCCTTGGCGTGGATCACCATTTCCTGATTCATTCCTACCAGCACGTGATGAGCTTGAATCGCTTCCTTAACCTTTGGAGGCAGCGTGTCCAGGTAAGCCACTTCTTTGTTGGGAGCATTGAAATCGAGGACCGGGAATAACAGCGTTCGCAACTGCTGCGCCGTAATTTCTGGAACGTACTTACTGAAATAAACATCGACGAATGAACCGTGCGGGTTATTCTGGGGAGCGTTTTGCGGCGCTTGCATGCTGCCGCCAGCGCCAGAAACCTGAATGTGCTGATACCACTTTTGCCGATGGACGGGGCCGCCGTTGATCTCGAAATGAATGTGATCATCTTTAATGTGCACAAAAGAAATGTGCGCTGGATCGCCGGGTTTTACCGACGGTCCATAGATGGTGAGCACCTGCTGTAATTCCGTTCCGTTGGGCGTGATAACACCTTCTTTCAAACGAAGGCCCTTAAGGCCCATGGGAAAGGCCGTGCGCGCATAAACGAGCTGGGTTTCAAAATCGCGGATGATTTCAAGGCGGGTCTGCCTCGAGATGCGCGGAGCGTCGCCGTGAATCGCGGCGGCAGGAACTGGCGGTTGATTTTCCGGCCCTTTAATGCCTGAAGAAGAAGAGGATGAATTCCCCACTATCGCAGGGTCGTTCGACTGGCCATAGGCGAGGCAAGAAACGAAACACAGAGGCAATACCAGAAGGGTCGTACTCCGAAATCGCAGCATGCGACACCCCAACGCTTAACAGCATTATATATGCGATGGATGGGGATGGCCTAAAGGTTGCTATTTTTCTTATCTCTGCTCTGCGATCGCCGTTTATGCGCTTTCGGGGCCGCGCTTCTTGTGCTGCTGGCACTTGGTCATGATGGCGGAGCGGAGGCGGGAGCGGAGGTCGTCAGGCAATTCGTAAAGCTGAGAGTCGCGGTAAATTTCGATGGTTTTCTTGGTGGTATCGCAAACCACATAGCAGTTGTGGCACCAGGAGAGGTGGTTCTCCAACTCGACTTTTGTAGGTTCGTCGAGGACGCCGTCTAAATAGTTGGTTAGCTCGGTCAGAAAATCAGAGCATTTCACTGGTCGCCATCTCCACTCTTACGTTTCTCGAAGAACCTTCCCAATCGTTCGCGAAGTTGCAGGCGGGCCCGCAACAGCCGCGATTTGACTGCCGGCACGCTCAACTCTAGCGCTGCGGCGGTCTCCTCGGTCGAAAGTCCTTCGACATCCCTTAGTACAAACACCGTCCGGAAGCCGGGGGGCAGGCCCTGGATCGTCTTGCTTAAGATTTCCCGTAACTCCGCTTGCGTGTATTGCTGCTCGGGGTTCGGGCTCCAATCTGCAATCTCACGCGGAAGCGAATCATCTTCCGTTTTGATGTCTTCATCAAGTGAGACCGTGCGCTCCGGCTTCTTGCGACGCAACTTCATCAACGCCTCGTTGACGGCGATGCGCACCAGCCAGGTGTAAAACTTGGACTGCTCCTGAAACTTCGCCAGGTTGCTGTACGCCTTCAGGAACGCTTCCTGTACCACATCTTCCGCATCCTCGCGGTTCTGCGTGATGTGCTGGGCAATCCTAAAAACGTTGCGGTCATAACGGCGAACCAACTCCTCGAAAGCAGAGTCGTCGCCTTTCTTGGCCGCCTGTACCAGGGTCAGTTCGTCAGTTACAGGCCCCTCTAGTTTGTTTTGGATGGCTCCCATTCTCTTGGCGATGCAGTATTTTGAATGCGACGAATCGCTGGCTCAAAAGGCAAACTGTTATTCTACTTGGTAACCGTGGTGTTTGCCCAATCGCTTTCGCCTTTGGCCGCGCCTGGGTTTGGGATAAAGTCACAAAGGAAGTTACTGCGCAGTCGAACACGTCCGGACGTAATTCCGGACATGGTCACAAGTACCGTATAATCAGCAGTTAAGATCGGCGCCGAGCTGGCATCGCGATCTGGGTGGTGCGAGAGGATACGGTTTTCCCGAGCATGGTGGAACAGAACCAGAAACAGAACGAAGTGCGGCAGCTCGTTGAGCACGCCGTTGCGCAAGCTTTTCAGGCGCAGATCCCGCAATTGCAGTCGCAGATTGTGCAGCAGGTGCTGCAATCGATTCCGGCTCCAGTAGCCCCTTCCGCGCCAGCAGTGGATAACTCGAGCACGCTGGTTCACGCGGTTTCCAATGTGCATGCGGGTTCGACGCAGAAGGAAATTCTGCGGGCGCTGCTCGATTCCGGCGGAGGGTACTGTTCGCGTATCGCGTTATTTGTGGTGAAGTCAGGAGCCGCGTCGGGATGGCAGGCGCGGGGCTTCGGGGATGACGAGGCAGTCAAAGATTTTTCTCTTGATCTGAATGCGGGTCCCGTAGCGCACGCCTACCAGAACCGAGTCGCCACACCGGGCAACGTCGCGGAAATGGGACGGCGCTTCATGGAACGATTCAGCGGCCCCGCCAACGAACAGGTGCTGGTATTGCCGCTGACGCTGAAGGAGAAGGTAGCCGCGCTTGTTTATGCCGATGGCGGGGATAGCGGCAAACTGGAATCGTCCGCGCTGGAACTTTTGGTGATCGCAACCAGCGCGTGGCTGGAAGTAGTTTCGCTGCGCAAGCAGGCTGCTGCAAGAGATGACGTCTCGATGACGAGCAGGGTTGACGCCGCGCCGCCTCCCCCGCCACCGGTTCAAACAGTTTCATCCTTTTCAGATCCATTCGCCGCCCACACACCCAAGCATGTGCCTGCCAGCGTTCCTGCTCGTGCGGAACCGGCCGCGGAGGTAGTAGAGATGACTTCGCATGCCAGCGCTGCGGCGCCGGCAGCGGCCGCTGATCCGTGGGCGGGGATGTCGCCGGAAGACGCCGACGTCCATCGCAAGGCGCAGAGATTTGCTCGGCTGCTGGTGGATGAGATCAAGCTGTACAACCAGGCGAAGGTTGCGGAAGGCCGCCGTCACAAAGATTTGTATGACCGGCTGAAAGAAGATATCGACAAGAGCCGCGGTACTTTTCACAAGCGATATGGCCACACCGCGGCGGCGAGCGCCGATTATTTTCATAATGAGTTAGTGCGCAGCCTGGCAGAGGATGATCCTTCGATTATGGGTGCGAATTTCCACCGCTAAAGGCGCAGGTTCTGGCAGTAACGTGTTTTCGCGAGAAGCAAAAGTAGTGATAACAGGGGCGACGTGGTCTTGGGTACTCGCAGCCGCAGCATTCTGCGGCTACATTGGCGTTCTGCCGCCGCGGGCAGAGGCTCTGACGCCATCTGCCCTGAATGCCTTGCAGGATCTGCCTGCACCGACTCCGGCACAGCCGAGCGTTCAATCCCCTGCCGGCGCCAAGGCGCCCACGAGCACAAAAAAGACTCCCGGTTCCAAAGCAACCACCGAAAAAAAGCCCGCTGCCAGCACATCTAAGAGCCACTACGTCAATACGCACAAGCGTCGGCCGGTATCTCCGCGAGTGCGGCGGATGCGGCAGGCGTTTGTGGCTTCGGCAAGTTTGCGTCCCATGGCGCAGCAGTTGCTGCAGGATCGTTCGCTGCCCGCCTATGCCGGAGTTCAAGCTTATGCGCGGGCGCACGCGAAAGAGGATGCTGGAGCGCTGGCGTGGCTGGTTCTCGGTTACGCGCACGTTCTCGATAAAGACTATGCCAAGGCTATCGATCCGCTGAACCGGGCGAAAGTGCATGCGGGAGACTTAGGCGATTACGTGGACTACTATCTCGGGAGTTCATACCTGCAAACTGGCCGCACCGCTGAAGCGCTGGCAAGCCTGGCGGATTTTTCGAAGGCGCATCCGGATTCGTTGCTGGTGCGTGACGCAGCAATCAGCTATGCGGATGCTCTGCTGCTCGAAGGGCAACCAGTGGAAGCAGCAACTTTGCTGGAGCATAACCGTTCCCCCTTGCGGTCAGACCTGGAATTTGCGCTGGGACGCGCCTACGCAGCTTCAGGGCAGAGCGCGAATGCGGCGGAAGTCTTCGAGAATATCTATTACACGATGCCGACCTGCGTAGAGGCGGATGCTGCCAGCGCCGAGTTGAAAAAACTTTCGCTCGCGCCGCAGCCGACCGCGCTTCAACTGAAGACGCGCGCTGACGCGTTAATGGCCAAGCGCCGCTACGCGGACGCGGCCGAGGAATATCGCAGCCTGGTGAACGAAAGCGGGCCGGAGCAGAAGCCAGCGATGCAATTGGCGCTAGCAGATGCGCTGCATCGAAGTGGGAAAAATCGAGACGCGAAACAAGAACTCAGTTCGATCGGTGCGGTGTCCGGTGAAGAAAACGCCCAAAGGCTGTACTTGATCGGCCAAGTGGCGTTTGCCGCTAACGACAACGACGCTTTCTACCGCTCAGTCGAGGAGTTGCGGCAGGCGGCTCCGGCGAGTCCGTGGCTGGAGCAGGCGCTGCTCTCGGCGGCCAATCTGCATTTGGTGCATCACGAATACGATCAGGCGCTCGACGCATTCCGCGAGTCGCAACAGCGTTTTCCCACAGGTGCGCGGGCTTCTTATGTGCATTGGAAGGCCGCCTGGCTGACTCTACGGGAAGGACGCAATGAGGACGCCAAGAAAGCCTTTGAAGAACAGATTGCGCTGTATCCTTCCGGGGCGGAAACTCCTGCGGCGCTCTATTGGCGGGCGCGGCTGGCGGAAGAAGACAATCAGCCGGCGATGGCTGGCGCGTTTTACCGAAAGCTTTCGGATCGTTACCGCAATTTTTACTATGCCGAGCTAGCGCGTCAAAGAATGAAGCGCCTGCCTGCGGTCGCAGCCGAGCAGATGACGCAATATCCGCTACTCGATCGCGTGCCTGCGCTTCAGAGTGATACGAAGATAACGGAGTCAGAACCGCCCTCGGATGAGTTGCATGTACAGAAGGCGGAACTGCTGGGCAATGGCGGGCTGGTTGATTTTGCGGTTCGCGAACTGCAAGCCGCAACTGCGGTCGATGGCGGAAGTTGGGGCCCGGCGGAAACCGCGCAGCTCTACGTTGAGACTGGACACTACAACCAGGCCATCGAAGTGATGAAGCATTCGACGCCCAACTATTTCGCGCTCGATATTCCCGATCTGCCGAGAAAATATTGGGAGGCGCTTTTTCCGAAAGCTTACTGGAGCGATCTGAAACGATCTTCAGCGGCCAATGGGCTCGATCCTTACCTGGTGGCGTCTTTGATTCGCCAGGAGTCGGAATTCAACCCCGGCGCGGTGTCGCGGGCCAACGCGGTGGGCTTGATGCAGCTGTTGCCGAAGACCGGCAAAGTCGTGGCCCGGCAGGCGAAGATGAAGCATTACAACGCCAGCCAGTTGTATACCCCCGCAGTAAATCTGCAATTGGGCACGCGTTATTTCCGCGGCATGGTCGACAAATTCGGCGGATCGTTTGAATACGCCCTCGCCGCCTACAATGCGGGCTCGGATCGCGTTGAGGAGTGGTTAGGACAAGGAAAGTATCGCGATCCGCAGGAGTTTGTGGAATCGATTCCCTTCACCGAGACGCGGGAGTATGTGCAGGCAATTCTGCGCAATGCCAGCGTGTACAAGCAGATTTACGGAACGCCCTAGACCTTAGTATTCCACTCTTATCTCAGAGCGCTTTATCAGCGGCTTCTCTTGCCAGTAGCCTCTTGGCTTGATTGTCGCCACTTGCCGCCTCCCTTGCTGTCTGGGTAGGATTTTCGATAGCTTCCTTTAGCGCCTGGGCAGCGGTACTGCTGATCTGGACCGTGTCCGTTGGAGGCGGCTGCGGTTTCGATGCAGCCGCTTGTTGGGGCGCTGCCGCGGTTTGACTTGCTGGTTGGGCGTGTGTTGCGCTACTTACCGGGGGAATCATGTGGAACCTCTATAAGTTCCATCGGCAACTGGATGCAGGACTTTAGTTTAAAGCGAGAAATAAGTGTTTAACTGTCACTGGCTGGGGCACGCGAGCCGTGCCCTACGAATGGAATTCCTTCGGATGGGACTTGGCGAACAGAATCTCCAACACCAGTAACCCCGCGCCAACTACAATCGCACTATCCGCCAGATTGAACACCGGCCATTGGTACCGCTTCACGTAGAACAGCAAAAAGTCGACCACGCGACCACGCGCCAGTCGGTCCCACAAATTTCCCAGCGCTCCTCCCATAATCAGCGACAAGCCAATACCGGTAGCAAAGTGAGCGTGGTTGTTTTTCCAGAGCAAAACTGAAACCACGAGCAACGCAATCAAAGAAAATCCAATCAGCAAAGCCGTCTTCCAGGGTGCCGGCGAGTCGGCAAACAGGCTGAATGCGGCGCCGGTGTTTTCCGTATGGGTGAGCCGAAAAAACCCGGGGATGATTTGGATGTGCGAATAAAGCGAGATGCGTTGGGCGACAACATGCTTGCTCCAACGATCAAGGAGGACAACGATCAGTGCGATCAACAGATATATCGTGCGCGCGTAGTTCTTGGTCATTCGAAATATAAGCCTGGAAACATCTTAAACTGCGGAAGGCCACAACGCGTGGCGGAACCCCGGTCGTTTCGAAAAAGTACCTCGTCATTCACACGCTCACAATTATTTTCCGGTTAATTTTCACTTTCATCTATACCGCGCCCACGCGCTCCATGTATTCTGATGCGGCCTCGAACAGATGTTTGCGCCCCGCAAGGAACCAAAGCCTGTCTCGAGTTGTTTTAATTCTTATGCCGGCGATATGCGTGCATGAAGCTTTGGAAACGATGGAAAGGCCGGACCCTGCTGTTCCTGGCGGTAGTAGGGCCGGGGATCATTACTGCCAACGTCGACAACGACGCCGGCGGTATCCTCGTCTATTCGCAGGCGGGCGCGCAATACGGCTTTCTTTTGCTGTGGACCATGATCCCGATCACGCTGGCGCTGATCGTGGTGCAGGAAATGAGCGCCCGCATGGGCGCGGTGACCGGTAAAGGCTTAAGCGATCTCATCCGCGAAGAGTTCGGCCTGCGCATCACCTTCCTGATGATGCTGGGAATTCTGATCATTAACTTCGGCAATGTGGTGACTGAGTTTATCGGCATCGCCACTAGCCTGGAATTATTTGGCCTTTCACGCTACATCACCGTGCCAGTATGCGCGGTGATTGTCTGGCTCATCGTGGTAAAAGGCCAGTACAAGAGCGTGGAGAAGGTTTTCCTCGCCGCCTCGTTTTTCTACGTGACTTACATTCTTGCCGGAACGCTTGCCCATCCGCTGTGGAAGAACGCCATGCTGGCCACGGTCAAGCTTCCGGCGATGCACGCCTTCCGCGACCAAGCCTATCTCTTCATGGTGATTGGAGTGGTCGGAACCACGATTGCCCCCTGGATGCAGTTTTATCTTCAATCCTCAATCGTCGAAAAGGGCGTGACCACGCGAGGGCTTCGCGCCTCGCGTTGGGATGTGATTACAGGCTGCGTTTTTACGGACGTGGTGGCGTGGTTCATTATTGTAGCCTGCGCGGCGACGCTGTATGTGCACGGCTACCGCGACATTAAGTATGCGGCCGATGCGGCCCAGGCGCTGAAACCGTTGGCCGGACAGTACGCTTACATTCTTTTCGCCGTGGGTTTGTTCAATGCATCGCTGTTCGCGGCGTCGATTCTTCCGCTATCGACGGCCTACACCGTATGCGAAGGGTTGGGATTTGAATCTGGAGTGGACAAGAAATTTGGCGAAGCGCCATTTTTTTACTGGCTGTACACACTGTTGATTGCGGCGGGCGGCGCCGTGCTTTTGATACCTAATCTTCCTTTGATCAAGATCGCGGTGTTGTCGCAGGTGGTAAACGGTGTGGTGCTGCCGTTTGTGCTGGTCTTCATGCTGCTCCTGATCAACAAGAAAGAAATCATGGGTGCATACGTGAACACGCATTTATTCAATGCCGTAGCGTGGCTGACTACGATCGTAATGATCGGCTTGACGCTTGCGTGGTTCTGGACGTTGCGGGCGGGCGGCTAAATGGCGGTAGTCGGGCGTTTGAAGAGAAAAACACCGTGGACCACAAGAACGCTAGGGATCACGAAGGTTAGAGGAATCGTCCAGCAACCAAATCTTTAACCAGCGATGCATCGGCTTCCAGAAAATCATACGATGCCAGATTCTTTGGCGCGGACCACTGAAGGTCACGAAAAATGCGGTTCTCCATTTCGCCGGCATATTCGCGCACGAGGAAGAAACGCAGTTCCACTGTGCCCCCGTTGGGGTAGGTATGCTGGATGCGGGCGATCTCATCGCCGATGGTGGCATGGATTCCTAATTCTTCTTCCAGTTCACGACGTAACGCATCGCGAGGCTGCTCGCCTTCTTCGATTTTTCCTCCGGGAAATTCCCATTTGAGCGGCATGGTTTGATGGCGCGTGCGCTGGCAAACCAGGATCTTGGAATCTTTTTCGATCACTGCCGCTACGACGCGCTTCATAAGGTTGAGATTCTGGGGCGGCAGCGGACAAGTGCGTACTGGCGCGGCATGGTTGAGGGGTTTGGTGAGTTTAAGCTTGTAACCTGAACTGGGCCGGATCCGACCCGGGATTCTGAATCAGTGCTTTCCTTTAGCACTTGGACTTCTCCAACTTCTTCCCTACAACTTCGGCGCAGAATTGCACGAGTTCCTGGTCTGCGGGGGCAAATGCGGCCGGAAAATGGCTGTCGATGTCGAGCTCGCCTGCCACCTTGCCGTTCACAAAAATGGGCACAACGATTTCGGACTTGGTCTCGAGCGAACAAGCGAGGTAGCGAGGGTCTTTGCTGACGTCATCCACCACAACAGTTTTTCCGCTGGAGGCGGCGGCGCCGCAAATGCCCTGATTCAGCGGAATGCGAGTGTGCGGGGTCATAGCCCCTACAAATTGTTCAAGCACCAGCATCGGCGGGCGGGCGTCGGGTTCCAGCATGTAAAAACCAACCCAGTTGTATTTAAGCATGCGAGCGTGCAATGTCTTGCAGACACCTTCCATCAAATCCGGGGCGGAGGGGGCAGACTCCGCAAGGCCCATGATTTCGCTTCGGACTTCTTCGATTCGAATGCTGTCGGGCATGAGCAAAATCTTAACTCACTGGCGAACCTTCTCCACTATTGAAGACGGATCAAAGGTAATCTGGCGGATTCCTTCGGTGCACGTGAATAGTTCAGGATGAATGGCAAAGGCCAGCGCGTTCAGGCCGCGGATGAGGGTAGGAGCCGGGGTATTGAGAAACTCGTCGCGCACACAGTAAATACGCGACGTGCGAGCGGCACCAGTTCCCTGCCACTTACGGTCAGCTATTATTTTTTCAAGCGGGACACGGTCGCCCGCTCCGCACCAGGCTGCAATCAAAATATCAGGATTCATGTGGGCCACTTCTTCGGCCGTAATCTGCTTGCCGGGAGTACCGAGAAATTTGCCGCCAGCGACTTCCACCAGTTCCGCAACCCAGGCCTGCGAGGCAATCAGGAGCTTGCCCCATTCCTCGCAGAAAACCGTGGGACGCGCCAATCCCGCGGTGCGAGAGCGAACTTGTTCGATTGTGTGCTGCATGTCTTCGATCAGATGCTGGCCGCGATAGTTCGCTCCGACTGCTCCGGCGATGATGGCGATATCGGTATAGATGTCGGAAAGCTTTCTCGGAGCGAGACCGAGGAAAGGAATTCCGCACTTGAGTATTTCGACGACAGACTTTTCCTGGTAAGGGACGGAGGCGATGACAAGATCGGGCCGCGCCGATATGATCTGATCCGCATTGGCAGTCCAGGAGTCGGGGAGGATGGTATGCGGTTGCGATTTAATTTCGGGAACCACATCAGCGCAATACCTCGTGCACGCGACCACGCGGCGCAGTTCGCCGACACCGGCAAGAATCACAGTGGCGCTCGGTTGCAGGCTGGCAATGCGTCTGGGGGCGTGAGCGGAAGGCATTTGATTCAGGACTTTACTTTGATGCGAGTTAATGCCAGCGAAAGAGCGTCCAGGGCGAGCTGTGCGGCGTGAGTTGAGGCTTGCGGCAAGCCGCCGACTGCGCCGGTCAAATCTTCGCGCCGCAAGTTCAGAACTTCATCCATCGTTCTTCCCACAATTAATTCTGTTAGGGCTGAGCCGCAGGCAATAGCCGCCACGCATCCTTTGGCCTTGAATTGCGCTTCGGTAATGCGGCCTGAGCTTCCTTTCAGGGTTAAACGCAAGATATCTCCGCACGCAGGATTTTCAATTTCCGCGGTGGCATCAGGATCGGCAATTTCTCCAGCGTTTCGCGGATTCTGAAAATGATCGAGTAATTGCGCTGAATACATCGGTAGATCAATTGTAAACGGAAGCGGGGTGCGCGAGCTCAAGCGCGAGAGCGAGTACCTTCGGGGAAGAATACTGGCCAGCCGCGTTCCCGGGCAACGGCTTCCAGGTCCGCGTTCGGATTGATGGCGAACGCATGTTCCGCCATGGCAAGCATCTCCGCGTCCCAGCGCGAGTTGCCGAAAGCAGCGTCAATTCCCTTCCCTACGACCTCGCGCAGCGCCTGCGGTTTGCCGGGGCCCGAGGGGACGCGTACCAGACGATCGGAGGCAAGATTGCCATCGAGCGCGACTTTAGCCGCCAGAACGCGATTCTCAGGGATGCCGAAATGCTTCATGGCGGCGCGAATTACCCACTCGTTGGTTGAGGAAACGGCCCAGATTTCGCAGCCATCCTGCTGCAGGCGGCGCACGAGTTCGAGCATCGCCGGAAAAATTTGCTTGGTGAAGGACTGATCGACGAATTGCCGGGCTGCCTCCATCATCTTCAACTCTGAAATGCCGCGGTGCATGGTCACCATTTCGCCGCACATGGTTGTCTCATCAACCTCGCCGCGGCGGTAAGCGGAGTAACGCTCGCGCAGAGGAAGCACGAGAGCGCCAGCGATAAGGTTTCCATGCTCGAGTTCCCAATCGAAGAAGCGAACGCCGGCATCGCCGGACCATAACGTTCCATCGCAATCGAATGCGGCCACGCGCGGCCGAAGACGGACTATGGACTCAAGAAATTGGTTGGTGACGGGAAGAAATTGTTGCGCCTCGGCGGCATCCATCTGTCGACGATAACGCGCTTCACTCGAGGTGCGCAAATGAGGTGCGCAAATGAAGCTCGCAAATCGGGAGCTACATGCACGACGGGCGCGCCAGCAGCGAGGTGTAATCCTCTGGAGTATTGATATTCAGGGCGACGAAAGGGTCCTCGACTTGAACGTATTGAATGTGCACCTGGAGCTTGTGCTCTATGTCGCGAGCGATAGTTGTGGCTGGAGCGCGTAGAAACACTTCTATCATTTCGCGGCCGGCAAGGTAAGGGTGGCCGTGTTTGCCGGAATACTCCGGGACGACCGCCCAAATGTTATCGTCGGCGGTTTCGAAGCTGTGCAGCAGAATTTGAATGGTTGCATCGCTTACTGGCGGACGGTCGACCAAAGTGATCATGGCCGCGTCACGGCCATGGTTCAGCACTTCGCCGAGTCCAACTTGCAGAGAACTGAACTGACCGCGGGTGGGATCGGGATTCACAACCAAAGATGCGCCGTGAGCAAAAATGATTGGCGCCAAAGCCCGTTCATTCTCGCCGACCACAACGACAACGAAGTCGGTGGCACGCGAAAGCGAGCGAATCGCGGCGGAGAGAAACGTTGCGTTGGAAGGCGCTTGGCCCGCCGTGGCCGGGGGCCACGGCAATAAGGCTTTATCTCTGCCCATGCGCGAGGAATTGCCGGCGGCAAGGATCACGCCGGCGAAGCTAGGAGCGCGGGTCACGATTGCCTTTCGCGATCAGAAATCAAGACTCACTCGTGGTCCTCGACGATGGCATTCGCGGCGGGGCTCTCTTCCGCTCGAGAGTTTTGCGAGCGAAACCAACTCATGTGGGGCAAGCCCTTATCGGCATGACGACGGACCGCAATCAGTTCCGCGGTGATGGCAACGGCGATTTCTTCGGGCGTGACGGCTCCAATATCGATACCGATGGGCGCGTGGACCCGGTCGAACAGATGCGCCGGCACTCCCTCTTTCTGGAGCGTCTTGAAAATTTCGATGACCTTGCGCTTGGAGCCGATCATGCCCACATAGCGGGCTCGAGTCTGGACGGCCCAGCGCAGAATCCGCATATCGTCGCGATGGCCACGAGTGACAATAACGATATAGGAAGCCTCGTTGGGCTCGAGCTTTTGCATGGCTTCATCGCAATCGAGGGCATGCACTTCCCGAGCCGCGGGAAAACGTTCTTTGGTCGCGTAGGAGGTCCGGTCATCGGTAACGATAAGATCAAAACCAGCATTTGCCGCGACTTTGCAAAGGTTTACAGATACGTGGCCTGCCCCAAATACATAAAGCAATGCTGGAGGTAAAATCGGTTCGATAAAAACTTCAAGCGTGCCCCCGCAAACCAGGCCTGTATCATATTTCGGATCCTGGTTGAGATCGAAACTGAGGGTGCGAGGCTTCTCCGATTCCATGACCTCGCGGGCCGCCTGCCAAACATCGGCCTCGACGCAGCCGCCGCCGATGGTTCCAACGATTGAGCCGTCATCGCGCACGAGCATCTTGGCTGTCTTGAACGAAGGAATCGAGCCGCGCACGTTGACGATGGTGGCAACAGCTCCGCGGCGTCCCTGGTGGCGAAGCTCGACGATTTGCTCGTAGATGTCCATGGTGGTTGCAGACACTTGGCAGTTTGATTATCCGGCGGTAACCGGGAGGGAGTCAAACGTTCGACCAAGCAAAAGCCCCGGGTCATCAATCCGGGGCTATGCATTAAACCAGTAGGAACGACACGGCCTGCCAAGCAGCTCAATCGTGAACCGGCATAGGATGGTTGTCAAGCTTACTTTTCGGCGAGTGGAACACAGAGGGCGGCAGAGTCGAACTGCAATGGCTGATGAAGCCACTCACGGCTTGGCAAGCCGTGTCCAGTGCCCACTGGCAACACCCTCTAGACCTTCGACTTGCCCAATAGAATCCTACTCTGACAAGTCAGGTTGCCGGGCAGATTCGAAGAAGAAATCTAACCTTGGGTTCCGGATTGGGAATTCTTAGTGGGGAGAAGTATGCTTGTGTCAGCGTCACAAAGTCTGGAGAGACTATGAAAGCTGTCCGCATTCATCAATTTGGCGGGCCGGAAGTTTTGATCTACGAAGATGTCCCTGATTCACAGCCGCGCAAGGATCAGGTGCTGGTTCGCGTGCGGGCGTGTTCGCTGAATCATCTGGATGTGTGGGTGCGCAAAGGATTGCCCGGGGTGAAGCTGCCGCACATTCTTGGGAGTGACGTTGCCGGCGAAGTGGTCGAAGCCGGCGAATATGTCGGCGGATTCAGTCCGGGGCAGCGAGTTTTGCTGTCGCCGATGCATTATTGCGGGCACTGTACAAAGTGCGTTGGCGGGGTGCAGAACCAGTGCCGCGAATTTACGGTCCTGGGAAATGCCGTTGATGGAGGCAATTGCGAACTGATAGCGGTTCCCGCAGCCAACGTGATTCCGATTCCCGACTCACTCGATTTCAACCAGGCCGCCAGCGTGCCGTTGGTATTTATGACGGCGTGGCACATGCTGGTGGGCCTGGCGAAGGTTCGTCCTGGGCAGACCGTGCTGGTGCTGGGCGCAAGCTCGGGCGTGGGTATCGCGGCGATTCAGATTGCCAGGCTTTTCCATTGCCGCGTGATCACCACCGCAGGGGATGAAACTAAGCTGGCCAAGGGGCGGGAGCTTGGCGCCGATTACGGCATCGACCATTACAAGCAGAAAATTTCCGAGGAAGTGCGCAAGATCACGAATAAAGAAGGGGTCGACATCGTGGTCGAACACGTGGGCGCGGCGACCTGGGACGAAAGTGTGAAGTCGCTGAAGATCGGCGGCACGCTGGTGACCTGCGGCGCGACGACCGGCCCGAATGTCGGGATCGATCTGCGGCATCTGTTTGCGCGGCAGTTGTCGCTGCTCGGCTCTTACATGGGCACTATGGGCGAGTTGCATGAAGTGTTGAAACATGTTTTTGCGGGGCGGCTGAAGCCGGTCGTAGACCGTGTGTTTCCGTTGAGCGAGCTTCGGGCCGCACATGAGTATCTGGAGAAGAGCCAGATGTTTGGGAAAATTGTGGTGAACCCGTAGGATGCCGAGTGTGACTTGTGTCCCCCGTGGTTTAAAATAACTTTATGCCCCGTGAACTGAATTTCGGCCCCTACGTCGACGTCGAAAATGGCAAGAGGGTCGTTAAAGACCTGACCTACGGCAATCCCACGCCTGAGGGCGTTGTTCTGACCACGCTGGATTCGGCCGTGAACTGGATGCGCAAGGGCTCGATCTGGCCGATGACGTTCGGCCTGGCTTGTTGCGCCATCGAGATGATGTCGATGGGGGCGGCGCGTTTCGATATTGCGCGCTTTGGGGCGGAAGTGTTTCGGCCCTCGCCGCGGCAGAGCGATCTCATGATCATTGCCGGGCGGGTGTCGAACAAAATGGCCCCAGTGATCCGGCTGTTGTGGGAACAGATGCCGGAGCCGAAGTGGGTGATCTCGATGGGGGCCTGTGCAACTTCGGGCGGGGTCTTCAATAATTATGCGCTGGTGCAGAGCGTGAACCAGGTAATTCCGGTCGACATTTATGTTCCCGGCTGCCCGCCGCGCCCAGAACAACTTATCTACGCCATCACCCTTCTCCAAGAAAAAATCCAGAAAGAGCGCGGAACCATCCGCAAGGCGCTGAACCTTTCGTAGTCCCAGCGTTCGTCTCCGACATTTCAACTGTGAAACGCGTCGCAATCGGTTGTGACACATGTCACAGCCGGAGGGGCGTCAAGCCTGAGAATATGTCAGAAGAAGGCGGCGTGGGTTCAAGTTCGTTCACTGTAAGTGACTACTTTGGAAGTACTTGGCCAGATGTCCCGTAGAGGATTACGAGAAAAAGGAAAGCACGAAACCATTTGCCGGGTAGGTGAATCTAAGGGGTTGAGTGTAGATTGGCGTTGAGTGGACCTGAGAGGCCGCTGATTAGAAGGACCCAGGTAGGGCAAGAAGGTTGTGGAAGGTGTTCGATGATCGCAAGATTGATTGATTTAATTTTTGGCTGCCGTCATCCTCGCTATAGCTTCCCAGTGACCCTGCGAGGATCGGCCCGCAGGCCTCAGGCCGGTGCGTTAACCGGAACCTATGTCACTTGCCTTGAGTGTGGGAGGGAGTTCCCTTACGATTGGCAGGAAATGCGAGTGATCACCTCGCAGGCGGACAGTCGCGAATACGTGGCTTCTCTCGCCACCAAGCACGCGAGTTAAAGACCAATTCCGGGTCACAAGGCGCAGCATTGCTTGCGTTCCCCGCCCGCAGATCTTAAATATTCTTAATGGGATTTTTGCCAAAACTTTCTCCTGTCCCGTTCTGGAACTCGTACAGCACGGGAGTAACTCGCCTTTTTACTCCGCAACACCGCTCCCAACTTGTGTTGCGATATTGTTGAAATAATTCTCTGTCGAACAGCTTGTGGTCATCCACGCGGGTCTGCGGGAAGGCATGTCCCTGCTTCGCGCGCGTGGTAGTCAAACTGTCCATCCTGAGGATTTGCGAGCATCTCGTAGGCGCTTATGACAGATCTGCAAGCAAGAGAACGGTTCAGCGAGCCTGCGGCGGAGAATCTCAAGCTAGTCAAGGCCATGGATGGGAAGGATGATCTGCTGGCTTCGATTCCCAGTATTCCGGCCGTGTTGCGGTCTTTGCTGAACGAACTCGACCAACCCGCGGACAACGTAAACCTGCTTCGAGTGGCGGAAATCATCAGCCACGATGAAGCGTTGGCGGTGCAGTGTTTGCGCATGGCGAATTCCGCGCTCTACGCCCGTGGTCCCGGCACAGATTCGATTCGCGGTGCTATACGAACTTTGGGAATCGCGCGCACGCGCGATATTGCTGTCTCGTGCGGATTGATGCGGGTGATGCCGGGCAGCTCCGACACTCTCGACCCCGTGGTTTTCTGGAAGCATTCCCTGGCTTGCGCCATCATCGCGCGCAAGCTCGCCCGCGCGGTGGGGTTCGGCGATCCGGAAAAGGCTTATCTGGCAGGATTGTTGCATGACGTCGGGTATATCGTGAACCTGGTTGTCTTCCCTGAACAAGCCAAAGTTGCAATTGAAAAAGCTCGAAGGGAGGGCCTCTTTCCAGGAGAGGTTGAGTATAGGGACCTCGGTTTTTCTCATTGCCAGAGTGGTGAGCTTTTAGCGCGTCGCTGGAATCTGGCTGAGGCCTTGGTGGAAGTCATCCTATGCCACCACCATGTGGCTTCGGCAGTGGTCAACCCCGGCCTGGTGGCGATAGTGGCGCTCGCAGACCGGCTGTGCCGTACGTCAAACCTCGGATTCGGCTATCTGGAGACGGCCGACCCCATGGATGCATGGGAAACCGATTGGACAATTCTCGTCGAGAATTGTCCACTCGCGGCGGAGATAACCTGGAGCGCCTTTGTGAAAGACTCAGAAGCCTACACCCAGGAAATCCATACACTCGTGGCTGCGATGTACAAAAGCTAGCGAGCAGTCGCGACGGCTGAAGTTCTCTTCTCCATGGGGATGAACTCGCGGGTATCGTTTCCGGTGTAAATTTGCCGGGGCCGGGTGATTTTTTGCTCGGGGTCGGTTACCAATTCCTGCCACTGAGCTAGCCAGCCAGCAGTGCGTGGAATGGCAAACAGCACGGTGAACATCTCGGGCGGGAATCCCATCGCCTGATACATGATGCCGGAGTAGAAATCGACGTTGGGATAGAGCTTGCGCTTGACGAAGTATTCATCTTCGAGCGCGATGCGTTCCAATTCGAGGGCGATGTCGAGCTTGGCGTTGCGGCCTGTGACCTGGAAGACCTGTTCGGCCGTCCACTTGATAATCTTGGCCCGCGGATCGTAGTTCTTGTAAACCCGATGGCCGAATCCCATTAGCTTTCCGTGCCCATCCTTCACTCGCTTAATGTAGGCGGGTACATTGTCCTTCGATCCGATTTCATCGAGCATCTTCAGGACTTCTTCATTGGCCCCGCCGTGCAACGGTCCGGCCAGAGCGGAAGCCGCAGACGCAGTGGCCAGATAAGGGTCAGTTTGCGCGCTGCCGACGGTGCGCATCGTCGCGGTACCGCAGTTCTGCTCGTGATCCGCATGCAAAATAAATAAAATGTCCAAGGCGCGGGAGATGACCGGATTGGCGACGTATTTCGGCTCGACCATCTTCCACAACATGTTCATGAGGTTCTCGGTGTAACTGAGATCGTTATCGGGGTAGACGTAGGGGAAGCCAACGTTGTAGCGGTAGGACATACCAGCAATGGACGGCACCTTGCCGATGAGACGTTTGATCTGGAGCATCCGATTTTCCGGGTCATGCACTTGCCGCGCATCCGGATACACGCTGGAGAGCGCGGCCACCGTACTCACGAACATCACCATGGGGTGGGAGTCGTAGCGGAAACCTTCCATGAACTTCTTCGTGGTTTCGTGCAGCATGGTGTGGTGCGTGATGTCGTGCACCCAAGTCTGCAGTTCTGACTTGGTAGGCAGTTCTCCGAACAGCAACAGATAAGCGACTTCCAGAAAAGTGCAGCGCTCGGCCAGCACTTCGATGGGATACCCGCGATAACGCAGAATGCCACGATCGCCATCAATATAGGTGATGCTGCTGCGGCACGATGCCGTGTTCATAAACGCCGGATCGTACGTCATCAGTCCAAAATCTTCCGGACCGGTTTTGATTTGCCGCAGGCTCATCGCCCGGATCGTGCCGTCCTCGATGGGAACGTTATAAGTTTGACCGGTGCGATTGTCGGTAATGGTGAGCGTGTTCTCTGGCATGGAAAAGAGGCTCCTTGCTTTTAACACTAACTTGCTAGCGTAGCTTAACTTAGTTTGCGGGACAACCGACCGCTGTGACACCGGTCACGGTTTACGGTGACGAAAGTGCCTCCTCGCCAGGCAGCGCTGACCTGCGGGCAACAAAAAACCGGCGGCCGCAGCCGCCGGTTCGATGTTGGGTGATAGCCACCATGATCAGTTGGACGAATCATCCCGCCGCTTTAGCGTTGGACGGTCATCGTCGCTCTTGCTGTCCCCGTCTTTACTATCGCTGCTGGCGGAGGTGCGCCGCAGGCTGGGTTTGTTGCCGTCTTTCTGATCGAGTACTTTGTGACGATTTTCGATCGACGCCAGCCTGGACTTGACGTCGTCAAATTCCGACGTGGTCACGATATATTGCGGCTTTGATGGCAGAATTTTCCCAATTTCTTCCTGCGTCTTGGCGATGCGATCCGGGGTCTGCGGATGGGTATCGAAGGCCTTGGACAGTGTCCCAGGTTTCTTCTTCTCCATAGCCTGAATCTTTTCAAAGAACGAAACGAAGGCGGATGGATCGTATCCAGCGCGATACATGTATTCGACGCCGAGATAGTCCGCCTCGGCCTCGAACCCGCGGGAGAACTTCAAAAAAGTCATGGGAATGGCGAGTCCAGCGGCTTCGTAGCCGGCGTAGCCAATGGCGCCGCCCATAAAGATGAAGGGGATCGAAGCCATCTGCAGCAGGTTGGCGCGAGTCATTTCGCGGCCGTAGTGGCAGGCGGCGACGTGGGCGATTTCGTGCGCCATTACGCCCGCCATTTCAGCCTCTTCGTCGGCTGCCAGGATTAATCCGGAGTTCACATAAAAGAAGCCGCCGGGTAGCGCCATGGCGTTTACCACGTCGGAGTCAATTACTTTGATGGTGAAGGGCACCTGCGCATCGGAGTTCCGCACCAGGTTCTGGCCGATCCGGTTCACGTACTCCGTAACCACGGGATCGTTCACCAGTTTGATCTGCGATTCGATCTGCTGCGCGTAGACTCGGCCGCGAGCCACCTGGCCCTCGACCGTATACCAATTGCCCACGCCGCGTCCGCAACCCACATTGCGGTTGCCCACAGCGTCGACGTCAGTCTTCGTGCCGTCGTGTTTGATCGCGTCATCATCCTTTGTTGGCAGGGCTGCCGGCGCCTGCTTAGGAGCGTTTTGAACGTCGGCCGCTTTGGGCTGGTCCTTGTCGGGATCTTGAGCCGGCGGTTGGGATTGAGTCTGGGTCTGAGTTTGGGTAGGAGCCTGTGTTTGAGTGGGAGTTTGACCCGGATTCTGGGTTTGCGCCTGCGTCCCTGGAAGTGGGCTGAAGGCCGCTATTGCCGCCGCGATTGCCAACCATCGCAATTTCATAAAAACCCCTTAATGCGAAGCGAACGCGTACTCTTAAAGCGAATTATACGCCCGATTCGCAGACCCCCCGACCTAAAGTTTGTCACTTCTTAGACGCGCGAGTGGGCCTCGGGGTTACCTGATGGTCTCGCTTATTGATCTGCTCCATGCCCAGGAGTTCTCCCTTCAAGGCGGGGGGTCGCAATCTTGATGGTCATCTTGAAATGACCATGTATGTTACAATATGTCCGTGAAGACAATTGCTGCTGCGGAGTTCAAGGCGCGCTGTCTTTCGCTGATGGATGACGTGCGCAAAAATCGAGAACCTGTCGTAATTACGAAACGGGGAAAGCCCATTGCCAAGCTTGTGCCCGCTGAAAACGATGACCGGGAATTTTTGGGCCGCTTAGAAGGCATTATTCGAATTGTGGGTGACATCGAGTCTCCGGTGGAACCTCCGGAAGCGTGGGACGCCCTGAAGTGATCCTGCTCGATACTCACGTGTTGGTTTGGGCAGTGGGCGATACCAAGAAACTTTCGCGCGCGGCGACCTCAGAAATTAGGCGGGCGCGTCAAGGCGGAGGTCTGGCGGTTTCAGCCATCACCCTTTGGGAATTGGGATTGTTAATTAATCGTGGGCGGATTCAGGGCTACGGCACGATCGAATCGTCAATAAAGCAGCTGCTGGAAGGAGTCACGGTGCGCTCTATCACTCCTGAAATCGCCGCCTTAGCCGTGCAATTTCCTGACACCTACCCCCGCGATCCCGCGGACCGCCTGATCGGCGCCACAGCCCGCGCCGAAGGCATGACCTTGATCACCCGTGACGAGAACATCCGCCGTAGTCCCTTGCTTAAGACGGTCTGGTAAAGTCCGCATCCGGCCGAACTATTCGCTGCCAATCAATCGTAATACTCCAGCCCCAAATGCGTGATCAGTTCCTCGCCCTTCAAATAGCGCAGCGTATTCTTTAGCTTCATTAGTTGAATGAACAGATCATGTTCGGGATACAAGCCCGGCGCGGTCATCGGAGACTTAAAGTAAAAGCTTAACCACTCCTGGATTCCCAACCCGCGCAACTCGGAACACCGTTTCGCGAGATCCACGAATAGGACCAGATCAAGGACGATCGGCGCAGCCAGGATCGAATCACGGCACAGGAAATCTACTTTGATCTGCATCGGATAGCCGAGCCAGCCGAAGATATCGATATTGTCCCAACCTTCTTTGTTATCACCACGCGGAGGGTAATAGTTAATTCTTACCTTGTGGAATATATTTCCGTACAATTCGGGATAAAGCGCAGGCTGCAAGATATGCTCAAGCACGCCCAGTTTCGACTCCTCCTTGGTTTTGAAGGAGCCGGGATCGTCGAGCACTTCGCCATCCCGATTGCCGAGAATGTTGGTTGAATACCATCCGCTTAGACCGAGAAGGCGCGCCTTGAATGCGGGAGCGAGGACGGTCTTCATCAGAGTCTGCCCGGTCTTGAAGTCCTTGCCGCAGATCGGCGCCTCGTTCTTTCGAGAGAGCTCGAGCATCACCGGCAGATCCACGGTAAGATTCGGAGCTCCGTTAGCGAAGGGTACGCCTTCCATCAAAGAGGCATAGGCGTAAATCATCGAGGGCGCGATCATTTCGTCGTTCTCGCGCAGCGCCTTCTCGAATGACGTCACCGTCTGATGGGCTGAGGTCGGCTCGATGTAGGACTCGGTTGAACCGCACCACATCGTGATCAGCCGGCTGGCTCCGCTGGTCTTTTTGAAGTCGCGGATGTCGTCGCGCAACTGCTCGGCAAGATCCATTTTAGTCTTGCCTTTTTTCAGGTTCGGCCCGTCAATCTTTTTTACGTAGTTGTGATCGAACACCGCCGGCCGCGGCGTCACAGTTGAGAGGAACGGCTTCAGTTGGTCGAGTAGTCGTTGGTCGAGAACGCCGGCTTTGGACGCGGCTTCGTACATGTTGTCTTCGAAGATATCCCAGCCGGTGAAGACCAGGTCATCGAGCCCGGCCAGAGGAACGAATTCTTTGATCTTCGGAGATCGACCGTCGGTGCGTTTGCCCAGCCGCACAGTTCCCATCTGAGTAAGCGAGCCGATCGGCTTCGCCAAACCTTTGCGAATGGCTTCCACGCCCGCAACGAAGGTGGTCGCCACTGCGCCCATGCCCGGGATCATCACGCCGAGCTTCCCTTTCGCCGGTTCGATGGTGCCTTTATTGCTTGTCTTGTGGGCTGACTTCACTTCCCTCTTCGTCTCGTTGATTACTTCAACCCGCGGGGCTTTCGCCGCCCTTTTTGCAGACTTATTCCGTGTCGCCATATTTTGGCCGCTTCCTCAGTAAGAATCTGTATGGATGTGCAAACCTTGTATGTTCTCGTATCTGGCGAGCATTTGGCAAATGAGAGCGGCCAAACGCACAGAAAATCTGTCCAACGGCGCAGTTGTATCATCGAGCGGTGACACACGATTGAATCTGGAGACAGCACCCGAACGATGCGACCAATAGATTTTTTGCGTTGGACTCCAGCGCCCAGTTCCCTCATAGTGAAATGACTTCGCAGCCAGCTCAGCAGCCGGTCCCGCGAAGCTGATGTTTGCATGCCAGCCCTGATGCGGTATTGCAATCTCCTGACCCTGTAGTTCTCCACTCAATCTGGATCTTGCCACTCGGCATTGCGCCGGGTGTGTGCACTCCAGACTTTAAAAAGAACAGGAGATCCTTATGAACGTAATTCGAAAATTCGCTTACGCCGCGCTCTTAACTCTGAGCGCTCTAAACTTCGCGCCCAGCCAGGCTTCTGCGCAGGATGAGGGCGGGAAGTTCACTCTAAGCCATGAAGTTCATTGGCAGAAAGCCGTCGTGCCAGCGGGGAAGTACAGGTTCGCCATCGAGACCGACGGCCCCTCGAAACTGCTCAGCTTGCGCCAGCTTAGTGGCGATGGAGCCAGCTTTGTGATCCTCGTGAATGACATTGCAGACTCCCAGAGCACCGATCTGAGCCGGTTGGTGATCGTTTCGCGAGCCAGCGGAAGCTTCGTCCAACAGATGCAGCTTCCTGAGTTTGGGATGACGTTGCACTTTGCGGTACCGTCGGAAACTCGTGAAGTAGCGCAGGCAGCCGCAACCACGGCTGTGGCCGCCGCTCGCTAGTTTTCGCTGCAAGAACCCGAGGGCAGATAACCCCTATCTGCCCTCGGGCCCTCCAATCGCCCGGGCCCGTCATGAATTCATTTCCGAACGGATTAACCTACGACTGGTTGTCCCGCGATGAATCGATCTCAGGCGGGTTTCGGTGGGAACGAGTTTCCTCGTACTTCTTCGCTCAGCACAATGGCTTCGGCAATTTCCTTCATCGCTTTGCGCTTCTGGCGGCTTTGCTTTTGTAGCGCGAGATAGGCCTGTTCTTCGCTCAATCCAAGATCGCGCTGTAAAATTCCTTTGGCACGCTCCACTATTTTGCGGGTTTGCAATTGTTCTGCCAGGTTGAGATTGGCATCTTCCAGGCGGGCCATTTCGATTTCGGCGCCCACAAGAAATCCCACTGTGGAGATCAGGCGGATTTCGCGACGCCGGTATACATGATGCTGGCGATGCTGGAGGTTGATGACTCCTACGACGCGGCCGCGGCACATCAGCGGAACCGACAAAAACGCCTCGTAGCTATCTTCGGGCAGCTCGTGGAAAAACTGAAAGCGGGGATCGAGCGCGGCTCTTTCCGCTACTGCGACCGGCTCCTGATGTTCCGCTACCCATCCCGTAATGCCCTGCCCCACGCGGATTTTCAGGCGATCCACAACTTCAGCATGGGGATTCTTGGAGGCTCGCAGAACGAGTTCATCGCCCTCCAACACGTAAATCAGGCAGGAGTCGCACTTCACGAGTGCAGCGGCAAACTCGACCACACGATTTAGAACTTCACGGAAGCCATCGGCTGAAGCGAGGCGGTTGCCGATCTCGTGCAGCAAATCAACATGTGACTCTTCAATTGATAATAGGGGTTCCATGCTTAAGAGTATGGCGAGTTGAGGGGTGTGTCTAACTCCAAATTTTGATGAGAGCGATAAAGGATTTGCCGCGCGATTGTCATAGTCTTTTAACATCTCTTGCGGAAGTGTTGCATCCCCGGGGTTGAAGTGCCCGTCGATAGAGCTCGGCACCTCCATTTCTTATATTCCTGGCTTGTGTTAAAACCGGACGGGACTTGCTGCATGACTGAAAAGATCGCTGTGATTACGGGCGCATCGAGTGGCATCGGACTGCTCACTTCTATCGAGCTAGCCAAGGTGGGGTTTCAAGTGGTCGCCACTATGCGTGATCTGGCTCGGCGCCAGCGGCTGGACCAATCGGCCGCGAACGAACGTGTTCTCGCGCGACTCGATATCCGCGAGTTGGACGTAACCAAGTTTGATAGGCTTTCCGGATTCGTGGATCAGATTATTCACGATTACGGGCGCGTTGACGTCCTTGTGAACAACGCCGGTTACCCGCTCGCCGGATTCGCCGAAGATATCTCGCTCGAAGAACTTCGCCGGCAATTCGAAACTAACTTCTTCGGCGCCGTGGCTATGACCAAGGCCGTGCTACCTGCGATGCGGCGGCAGCATTCCGGACATATCATCATGATCTCTTCCATCTCCGGGCTGAATGGATCGGTCACCGTGAGCAGTTATTCCGCATCGAAACACGCCCTCGAAGGCTGGAGCGAGTCGCTGCGCATGGAAATGAATGCACTGGGAATCAAGGTCGTGCTGGTGGAGCCCGGAGCCTTTAAGACGGACATCTGGACGCGCGGAGTAATCATCGGCACAGAAGCTACTAAGGAAAGGTCGCCCAACATGCAGCGAAGCTTGCGCATGCGCGATCGGGTCGAGGCTTTGCCCAAGCGCGAACCGGTCAAAGTCGCTCGCCTGATCGTGTCTATTGCGCAAGATGCGAACCCTAAGCTGCGTTATCTGATCGGACCCGACGCCAAGATACAGCTCGCGCTGAAGCGAATCCTTCCGTGGAATTGGTACGAGAAGGTTGTCGCAAATTTCTTGAAGATCGACTGAAGGCTGCGAAATCCGAAACCTTCTGAGTCCCGCACCTCTCTCGCAACTAAATGCTCGGCAGTGGGCCCTGGGTGATCGAGGTTATTTTTCTATGTCCACGGTCTTCACGGGCAAATCCCAATGGCCCTCGAGAATCTCGAAGCGGTGCTGCTCTTCGCGCTGGAATGTTTCCTGATCGGGATACATTTGCTTTTGCAGGGCCGCCTCATCGAAGGGCTCGTTGGCCACGGTCGCGTTCTTGAAGACGATGGTCACGCGGTAGTCCCAGCGCCCGTCTTCGGTGGTGTGATAGCGCGGCTGGTCGACCCACACTTTTGCGATTCTCCCAAGTTCCATTTCTTTCTTCAGCACCGGATAGTGATTCTTCTTGAAGAGCTTCAGGAATTCGTCGGCGTGGCCCCACTTGGCTTTGTAGTAGTACTCGATCACGAAAGGCTTATCGAAAGTTGCAGGGGCTGACTGTGCGGGCAAAGCGACTGGGACGGTAATGGTGAACAACATAAGCACTGCGAGAGCGCGAAGCACTGGAATCACGGAGTCCTCCTCTTAAACCAGCTAGTACACTAACAAAGCCGCCAAGGGGAAGTCGAAGAGCTGAGATACAATCGCAGGGCAAATATGCTCCCAGTCGCGGACGAGAGGCAGCAGATCCTAAAACTCTTCGAAGATGGTGACCGCGCCCTCATCACCGCCGACGTGGCAGAACTCTCGCGCATCTTCGCCGACGACTATCTGCAGTACGACGAATCTGGGAAATCCTTCACCCAACAGGACTTGATCAATAATCTCAAGTCCAGCGCGATCCGGTATATCGCAATGATCTCCACCGGCCGCCGAATCCGACTATTGAACGAGAATGTAGCGATTGTGCACGGATCGGAGGTAGACGAAGTCGAGCAGGGTGGAAGGCGTTTCCCCGTTCGCTACTTCTACATGGATGTAGTGGAGAAACGCGACGGCAGGTGGCAGATTGTGGCGTCGCAACTGGCGAAGAATACTAGCGGCGAATAATGCGCCTAATGCCCCGGGCTTTCGGTTCTCATTCGATTCTGCCAGTGACTCCATACGAACCAAGCGACGCCCGCCAACAATACGATGCCAATCACCGCGTCGAACTTATGGAAATACTTTCCCAGTTCGCGCCAGTTCTCGCCGAGCTTCATGCCGAGATAGGCCAAGCCCAGACACCAGGGCCACGATCCAAGAAACGTGTAGAGATGAAAGCGTCCGCGCGGCATGCGCGCCACGCCCGCGGGTAGCGCGATAAAAGTGCGAATCACGGGCAACAGCCTTCCGAAGAAAACGGCCAGATATCCCCACCGGGTGAAGAAACGATCAGCCCAGTCAAGTTCGCGCTTTCCCATCATAATCCAGCGGCCGTAGCGCTCGACCAGCGGACGGCCGCCGTAGCAGCCGATCTCATAAGCAACCAGAGAGCCTAAGTTGCAGCCGATCGCGCCCGCCGTGGCCACCCATAAAAGTTTGAACTTGCCCTGGAATACGAGATAGCCGGCAAAGGGCATGATTAATTCCGAGGGCAGCGGAATGCAGGCCGACTCGATCGCCATCAGCAGCGTCACGCCGGCGTAGCCGGTTGTAGCGATCACCGAGTTGATGAATATAAAAATGGCGGCAAGAAGTCTTTCAGTCATGAGGGAAAGCAGTTCTCAGTTCCAGGTTGTCGGTTCTCAGTTCTCGGTTGTCGGCTTTCAGCAAAAACGAGTCGCTCTCAGACTGAGAACCGAGAACTATGAACTGAGAACTCTTAGTGTAACGGAGAGATTAAAAGGCCTGTGCTAGAACGAGCCATCCTGGGTAAAGGTGTAGCCGGGTAGCGAGGCGCCTTGCGGAGTCTTGGCCACTTTGATGCGCACGGTTGGGGCGTCAGGAGCCGCGATTCCCGCTGGGCGCAGCATGGCATATTGAGTGAACACTTCGCTGTAGACTTTGGTGACCAGATAGTCCTGGCCATCGCCATCATTGCGCCATACTTGCCCGAGTTGGATGGAATTCACAGCCACAATTAAATTTTTCCTGAATGTTATGAGATTGCTTCCAGACTAACTGGGCGCGCGGAGCGCGTCAATTGGCCGCGTGGTTACCGAGGTTCTGCTAAGATGTTGCCCTCATGCCCCGCGGACGCACGCCCCGCCAGCCCGCCCGCACCGGCCGCCAAGACCGTGTGGCGCGGACGCCCTTGTCCGCGAAGCCAGCGCCACGAAAGTCGCGCGCAGGCAAAGAAGGTCGCGGTACCGCTCGGCCTAATGTGGGGACGGTCGCCCTCGGTCGTCCGGGCAGCACCAAAGCTCCTTCCATTTCCAGGTCCAAGAAAACTTACAACCCCGTCGCTCCCGAGCGTATCACCGAAATCCTGAAGCGCCTCGACCAACTCTATCCCGACGTCACCTGCGCGCTCACGCACACCAGCGCGTGGGAGCTTCTGGTCGCGACCATTCTCTCCGCTCAATCGACCGACGTAAATGTAAATCGGGTCACGCCCGAACTGTTTCGCAAATATCCCACCGTCGAAGCCTTTGCCGCTCTGAAACCCGAGCAGCTCGAGCCCGATGTCCGCTCCACAGGATTTTTTCGCAACAAATCAAAATCGGTGGTCGGCGCGGCGAAAAAGATTGTTACTGACTTCGGCGGGCAGGTTCCGATGAACATGAAGGATCTGCTCACGCTTCCCGGAGTCGCGCGCAAGACCGCTAACGTTGTGTTGGGATCATGGTTCAAAATCGCCGAAGGCATAGTTGTGGATACCCACGTGCAACGCATTTCGCGCCGCCTGGAACTCACTACAAATACCGATCCGCAGAAAATCGAGCAAGACCTGGTGCGCATCATTCCCCGAGAAAAGTGGATTCTCTTCGCGCACCAGATCATCTGGCACGGACGCAAGCTCTGCATCGCCCGCAAACCTAGATGCGTGGATTGCCTTCTGGAAAACATCTGCCACGCCGCCGATAAGACCTGGAGCACGGTTGAGATGCACAAGAACGCGAAGGCATAGTCCTCCTCTGCTAAACTTTTTCTTCGACAACACCGAGGTCTCCATTCCATGCGCAGCTTCGCACTCTTTGCTATCGTCTTCTCTATGAGTATCGCTGTCACAGAAAACATCGCCGTGGCTCAGACCTTATCCGCTCCGCAGGCTATCACCGACCCTAAACAAATTGCGTCGAAGCCGAACGCGCAGGTCGAGCCTCGTAGCCTCACTATCGAGAAGCTTTACATGACGCGACAGGTCGGCCGGCCGACGTGGTCGCCCGATGGGAAGAGCATCGCATTTATTTCGAACATGAGTGGACGCAACAACCTTTGGCTGGTTCCCGCCGAAGGCGGCTGGCCCGTACAACTCACCGTGGGTGACCAGCGGCAGACCTCGCCCGCGTGGTCGCCTGATGGAAAGTGGATCGCTTATCAATCTGATTACGACGGCGACGAGCAGTGGGATATTTTTCTGGTCTCGCCCAAGACCGGCAAAGTTGTGAACCTCACCAGTACGCGCGAGATTGCGGAGACGGACCCGACGTGGTCGCCCGATGGCCGTTATCTGACGTATTTAGTGAAACCAAAAACTTCGGCGGCCCACGAGATCGACGTCTACGACACTGTGATGCGCGAAGTGAAACACGTGACTACGAACACGCCGCAGGATAAGGGCAATTCGAACCCAATCTGGTCGAAGGACGGGAAGTACATCGTCTACACACAAGGGCAGGCGAAAGGGACGGATTCGAATATTTTTATCGCCGACGTGGCGACCGGAAAGAGCACGCTGCTGACGCCGCACGAAGGCGAGCAGCGTTATTCTGCCAACGATATTTCCCCCGACGGAAAACAGATTCTCCTCACCTCGAACGCTGGGAATGGTTATGAAAACATCGGCCTGCTCGAAGTTTCCACGAAAGAGGTCTCGTGGCTCACGCATGACAAATGGGAAATCCGTGGCCACGAGTTCTCGCCGGACGGTAAGCGGATCACATTCAGCGCCAACGTCGATGGCAACGAAGACATTTATGTGCACGATCTCGCGGCGGGCAAAGCCACCCCTCTGCCAATCCCGAAGGGCGTGAACGAGCCAGCAGGCGGACATTCCGCCTTCACCAGAGACGGAACGCGGCTCCTCTATTATCACAACGGCCCGACCGCTCCCGGGGATCTCTGGGTGTACACGCTCGCCACCGGGAAGTCGCATCAGGTCACGCATTCGCTCGTCGCCGGCGTGCTCTCGGAAGATATGGTCGAGCCCTTTCTCGTCCACTATCCCAGCCGCGACAGCAAGTGGACCATCTCCGCATTTCTCTACGTGCCCTTCAACATGGCGCGCAACGGGCAGAATGCGGCTATTGTTTACATCCACGGGGGGCCGACTTCGCAAACGATGAATTCGTTTAACCGCTTCGTGCAGTACGCGGCCAATCAAGGGTACATGGTGCTGGCTCCCAACTACCGCGGGTCAACCGGTTATGGCAAAGAATTTCAGCAGGCGAATTTGTTCGACATGGGCGGCGGCGATTTGCAGGACGTGCTGGCGGGGGTCGACTGGATCAAGCAGACCGGCCATCTCGATGCTAAAAAGATTGCCGTGATGGGCGGCAGCTATGGCGGCTATCTCAGCATGATGTCAGTGACGAAAGCGCCCGAGGTATGGGCTGCAGGTGTACCCATCGTGCCTTTCGTGAACTGGTTCACTGAAATCGAAAACGAAGATCCGGTGCTGCAGCAATCTGATCTGGCGACCATGGGCGATGTCGTGAAAAACAAAGCACTCTATGAAGATCGGTCGCCCATCAACTTCATCGATCAGATCAAAGCACCGTTGTTGCTGCTGGCGGGCGGACACGATCCGCGCTGTCCCAAGTCAGAGACACAACAGGTGGTCGATGCCATCAAAAAACGCGGCGGCACGGTTGAGTACAAGATCTACGAAAATGAAGGACACGGATTCGCGCGGGTAGAGAATCAGATCGACGCCTACAAACGCGTTGCCGACTTTCTGCTGGCGCACGTTCCGCCGGCCGATTGCAGTTGTTCGCTGACGGAATAGAATACATCGCGCCGTCGCTGTCTTAGGCTTTGGGTTGTTCGAGCTTTACTTCCCGCATGTAAAGAAACATTGGCAAGGCCAGCGAGACTCCGACCAGGAGCAGCGCCAGCACTGGAAGCCATCGCCAGCGAATCGTCAGCCGCGCGCTCTCGATCCGCATGAACACGATGAGAACGACGGCGGAAGCTACAACATCCATTCCGAAAAAAGCGGCGATTCGGTTCGCAAACAGTTCGCGGACGAAGAGCGAAAGATTCATCCCGTGTTGCATTACCCAAGGCACGAATTGCCAATACGGAAGCAACACACCGACGAAAGAGAGCGCGAGGTAAATCGTCTTCGGTTTCATGGCTGGCAATGTAACAGAACGTACCACTGGGCGTGTCAAGGCAGAGGATCTGACAGTAGCGGGTCAGTTTGAACTGACCCATACCGATCTAGCGCTGGGTTCTTGAGCAATCGGAAAAGGCACTGGCTCGGGCAATTGCATCGACTAATCCTGGAATGGTGAATTCTTTAGCCTTGATGTCGGCCCGCAAGCCAAGCTCGCTCAAACTTGAAGAAGTAACTGGACCGATCGAAGCGAGACGGACTCCCTTGAGACTCGCGCTTCGAGGGCCGAGCAGCGCCACAAAATTCCGCACGGTCGAGGAACTGGTAAAGGTAATGACATGCGGAGAACGCTTCGGATTGGTCAGAGCGGTGCGCAGACGCGTGCGTGATGCTTGCGGAACGACGGTCTGGTAAGCTTCCACCACATCCACCTGCGCTCCGGCCTTGCGCAGTTCGTTTGGGATGACGTCGCGAGCAACCTTGGCGCGCACCAGCAGTACGCGCTTTCCTTTCACCTGCTTGCGTAAACTTTTCACGACAGACTCGGCCACATATTCTTTGGGAACCACATCCACTTGGATTCCGCGTTTTTCGATCGCTTTTTTGGTTGCTGGACCGATGGCAGCGATACGCAAGCGCTTGAGATTCTTTTCCGCCAGCCGCAACTTGGGCAACCGCCGCCACATCGCATCGACGCCGTTCACACTGGTGAGGATCAGCCAATCGTAGCTTTGAAGGTTCTGCAGGGCGAAATCGAGCGGCTTGAAGCTGCGCGGTTCGCGAATTTCGATGAAAGGAATTTCCAGCACGGTCGCGCCCAGCTTGCGCAATTCGCTGGAGAGGGCGCCGGCCTGATGCTTAGCACGCCCCACCAAGACGCGAACACCTTTTAGCGCCAGATACGATTCTTCTGCGACTTGCGTGCGATGGCGCTTAAGCAGCAATCAGACCCCCAGTCCTTGCTTCTGCATTAATTTCGCGATCTCGGAGGCAGCGGAATCT
>DATNMU010000166.1:0-3179 GCA_035602195.1 Candidatus Acidiferrum sp. | reverse complement strand
TCAGTCGCCACCTCGCGAGCCAGCCCGATCGTGAAGCTATCGATCGCTCCCTTGGACGCAGCATAGTGCACCCACTCTCCAGCAGACCCGGTGTGGGCAGCGCGAGAGGAAATATTTACGATCGCTCCGCCGCTACCGCCGTGGAGCGTCGACATGCGCCGCACCGCCTCGCGTGCGCATAAAATCGCTCCCGTAACATTTACAGCCATCACCTGATTGAGAGCTTTTGCGCTCACTGCATCTACACGCGCAAATCCCCCAGTAATAGCAGCGTTGTTCACCAGAGCTTTGATAGGGCCAAGCTCCCGCTCGGCAGTTTCGAAGAGCCGAACTATTTCTTCTTCGCGACCAACGTCGGCCTGAATCGCCCGGGCGCGGCCCCCGGATGAAGCGATATGCTGAACTACCTCTTCCGCTTCGTTCGCGCCCTTTGCAAAATTGACGGCAACGGAGAATCCGCGCTCAGCCGCGAGCTTTGCGATGGCTGCGCCGATGCCGCGACTGGCGCCAGTCACGATCAGGGTTCCGAGTTGGCTGTGGCTTGGCACAATATCTCACTTCAGTTCGAACCGTTTCTTAGCGGTTTAGGAGCTTTTGCCGTCACGCAGATTGATCCGAAGCTGGTGCTTTGCGAAAGTGATTGCTGATCGCTTCCGCCTGCACTCTTGTTACTACCGCTGACAATGCCGCCGGGTCCGCCTGCTTGACCGCCTGCAAGCTGCCGAAGTGTTCGAGAAGACGGCGTGTGGTGTTTGCGCCTACGCCAGGAATCTCCAACAATTCGGTCGAGCGGTCGCGCATCTGCCGCCGTTTGCGGTGGAAGGTCACAGCAAAGCGGTGGGCCTCATCACGGATCTGTTGAATCAAGTGCAGCAGCGGAGAGTGATGGTCGAGCGCGATGGGATCTTTCTCCTGTCCGTAGACATAGAGAATTTCCTCGCGCTTGGCGATCGCCGCCAGCGGCTGGTTGATGATTTCCAGTGACTCTAAAGCTTCAGCGGCGGCGTGCAACTGTCCCAGCCCGCCGTCGATCAGCACTAAGCTGGGCATGGGTTTCTCTTCTTGCTGCAGCCGTTTGTAACGCCGCATGACCACCTCGCGCATGGAAGCGAAATCATCCACACCTTCTACCGTGCGAATGATGAATTTGCGGTAATCGGATTTCTTCATCTTGCCGTCTTCCCAAACCACCATCGAGGCAACCGTCTCCGCCCCCTGAATATGCGAGATGTCGAAGCATTCGACACGCTTCGGCAGTTCGGGAAGGCTGAGCGCCTCCTGCAACTCTTCCTGAATTTTTCTCGCATTGGGTTTGAGTACGCGAAAGCGCTGGTCATAGGACTGTTTCGCATTCGTTCCCGCCAGATCGATCAGCGCACGCTTGTCCCCTCGCTGGGGAACGAGAATATGCACAATTGTGGCACGGGCGCCACCGCCCGCGACCTGCTCGGAGAGCAAGTCCTCGAGAGCGTCGCGATCTTCGAAGTCGACGGGGACATAGAGATTCCGAGGTACATAAGGCTGGCCGATATAAAGCTGCTTCAACAGGGTGGAGAAGAATTCACCAGGAGAAAAGATATCCTGTGGCGACAGACTCCCCCGGCTGTCAGCGTCGAATGCAACTCGGCTGCTCTCCTCGGAATTCAAGGCACTGTTCGCAACCGGCAAGCTTTGCTCGCCCGGACGGCCGGGGGCGACCGTCCCCGCATGGTCTATCCCTGTAGCGTGGTCTGAGGTGATTTCCGGCAGATCCTCCCAGAAAAATTCTCGCCGGTCGACCACGCGCCCGCCGCGCATGTGAAAGAGATTCACCGCCAGCATGCCGTTCTCGTAGTGATAGCCAAAGACGTCGGCGTCGTCACCTTCGGCCGCGGCGATTCGCTGCCGTTCCTGCAATTGCTCGACGGTCGAAATCAGGTCGCGATATCGCGCAGCGCGCTCATATTCCTCAGCTGCCGCGGCTTGTTCCATGCGGACATTAAGCGAGCGGCTCAAATCAGTTGGACGGCCCTCCAAAAAAAGTTTTACGTCGCGCACTGCTTCCTGATAGGCATCCGGCGTGGTCAAGTCTTTCACGCACGGCCCAAGACAGCGCTTGATGTAGTACTGCAGACAAGGACGCGGATGAAAGCGCGTCAGGTCGACCTTGCATGAGGGAATCAGAAAATTGCGGTGAATTAAATCGACGATACGATACGCCAGGTTCGCCGGGAAATATGGCCCGTAGTAAGCGCTGCCGTCCTTGCGCAGCCGGCGGGTAACGTAAACCCGCGGCCAGCGTTCACCCAGCGTCAGCTTCACGTAAGGATAAGTCTTGTCGTCGCGCAGCAGGATGTTGAAGCGCGGCTTGCGCTGCTTGATCATATTATTTTCGAGCGCCAGCGCCTCTTTATTGTTGGCGACCACAATGTAGTCGACATCCACGGCCTCTCGCACCAGCGTTCCCGTCTTTGAATCCTCCCAGCGGCCTTCGTGAAAATAGCTGGCCACGCGGCTGCGCAAATTTTTCGCCTTGCCCACGTAGATAACTTCGCCTTCAGCGTTCTTGTACAGATACACGCCGGGCTCAGTGGGGATGCTGCGGATTTTGGCGGGGAGGTCCATGGTGCGCAACTCTTCATTTTAGATGATGTCCGCCCAGCCTCCGACGCAGCGCCGCCGGCGACGTCATCAGCGAAAGAGAGGCGTATACGAAACGGATGCGTTCTTCTTCATCAATCCTACGGCACCCGCTCCGAGCGCGGATTTGCCGGGCCTAGCCCATCGCTCAAACTTGGTATTCTAGTTCGAGTGAGGGTGTGCCATCGTGTTCCAGGAAAGTGAGATAGGATCTATGTCTATCAGCCGGGCAGATTCTTCCCGGAAGCTATTATTCGCTGTGTATCTCGTCTTTACTATGTTGGGGTGCCCATTTTTAGGAGTTTCGTGGGCGCAATCGATCGCTCCCGCACAAACCAATCAAGCCGAGCAGGTCAAGCCGGCGGAAGAAAAGAAGAACGATGCTGCTCAAGCGGCCGCCAAATCAAACTCCCGTCACTTTGACCGAGTTGTGATCATCGTGCTGGAAAATGGCGACTATGAGCTTGCGGTCCAAGACAAGAATCTCGCGGCGCTGGCGGCTAAAGGCGCCAGCTTTTCCAATTTTCATGCCTTGTTTCATCCTTCGTATCCGAACTACA
>DATNMU010000165.1:0-3039 GCA_035602195.1 Candidatus Acidiferrum sp. | reverse complement strand
GCGTACGCCCGGTGGCGTCGACGGAGCGCAGGTGCATACGTGGATTACCGCCAATCGCCCCGATCTTATCGACAAGGTTGTCATCATCACCGGCGACTACGCCAACGAAGAAACAGTTTCTACTTTGCGCAAGATCGGCGCTCTCTATCTGGAGAAACCCTTCCGCGTGCAGGACCTCATCTCGGCCGTCGAAAAAACCATGGGGAAGGCCCAGTGACCGCAGCCCTCAACAAACCATCCAGCAAGACCACTCTCAGCAGGGAAGCCCTGCGCGTTCGCCTGCTCATAGTCGACGACGAACAGAGCATTCGCAAACTGTGCGTGACCGTGGGCGAAGCGCTGGGATTTATTTGCCTCGAAGCCGAAAGCGGAGAATCGGCTCTGTCGCTGCTCGAAGAGCAACCGGTTCATATGGTGCTCAGTGACATGGTCATGCCACACATGTCGGGACTTGAGTTTCTGGAAAAAGTAAAAAAGCTTTTGCCGCGCACCGAAGTCGCGCTGATGACCGGCCACGGCTCCATCGAGACCGCCGTGCAAGCCATGAAGCTCGGCGCTTACGACTACATCACCAAGCCATTTTCTCCGCTGGAAGAGTTGCGGCTGTTTCTGCGGCGCATGGCGGAGAAAGTCCGCCTGGTCGAGGAGAATGAATTCCTGCGCGAGCGCATAGATTCGGAGACGGCCGTACATGGCATCGTCGGATCTTCCGCCAAGATTCAGGAAGTGCTGCGCGTGGCCTCGCGGCTGAAAGATACGCGAACCGCCGTTCTTATTTCCGGCGAAAGCGGTACCGGCAAAGAGCTGATCGCGCGCGCCATTCATTTTCGTGGAGCGTTTGCCAACCGTCCTTTCGTCGCCGTCGATTGCGGTTCGCTGGTGCCGACGCTCATCGAGAGCGAACTTTTCGGTTATGAAAAGGGAGCTTTCACCGGCGCTCTGAAATCCAAAGAAGGATTGTTTCAATCGGCAGACACGGGTTCGGTTTTCCTCGATGAAATTGGCGAACTGCCGCTGGAGTTGCAGGCCAAGCTGCTGCGCGTGCTGCAGGAAAAAGAAGTGCGCCCCGTGGGCAGCAACCAACGGGTTAAAGTGGACGTGCGCATCATTGCCGCTACCAACCGCGATCTTGAGGCTGCTTACAAAGCTGGAACTTTCCGCAAGGATCTTTACTTCCGGCTTAACGTTGTGACTGTGCACGTTCCTGCGTTGCGCGAGCGGCGCAGTGATATTCCCATGCTGGTGAACTGGTTCTGCGAACGTTACGCCCCCGGCGCGGACCTGCGCGTTTCGAACGCCGCCATGAAGGCGCTGATGAATTACGACTGGCCGGGGAATGTTCGCGAACTCGAGAATTGCGTGGAGCGCGCCGTGGCTCTGGGAAATGGAACGCTGATCGACCTGAGCGATCTGCCCTCGTCGATCGCGGGGAATTCGCGCGCATCTTCTCAAGCAACTTCGCACGCATCTTCGCATGCATCCCAGAACCCATCGGACTCTGCGCCGGAATTGGTTTCCGATCTGGCGGCTGCAAACGATGCGAGCACGGGTGGGGCGGCGCCGGCCTCGACCACCGATCTGGAAGACATTGAACGCGCCACCATCCAGCGCGTCTTCGAGCAAGTCCACGGCGACAAAGCGCTGGCTGGACGCATGCTCGGCATCAGCCGCGCCACTCTCTACCGCAAACTCAAGCGCTACAACATCAGCGGCGGCTCGGGCTCGGGATCGTCGAGCCACACGCTGCAGTGAACTCTGTCTTTGGACCAGGCCTGTGTGGAGCGGACGCCCTCGTCCGCTGCCGTTGACGTGAACTCACCTCAGCGGCTGAAGCCGGGCGTCGAAACGGGCTGGTTCTCGCAGCGGTGAACCGCTGCGCCACCCAAAATCACGTGCAACATCGGCTCTTTCCGCAGCCGGTTCCAGCGGCGCCGCCGTGTCGATCTGTGGATTTCCGGCCGAAATAAATCGCGATGGGATTGCGAAGCAGACTCGTTTCTGCGGGCAAGATATCCCGATGTCCGGATTGAAAAAAATTCCGGATCAAACTCGTAAAATTTCTGGAATCAATGGTTTGTGGGGAGGGTGATCGGCCTGAATCCGGCTAAAATATTGAATCGAGATATTTTGCCGGCAAAATATTAAGAACGAAGAATTAAACCCGTGCTGTCTGGAAAATTTGTCAATGAACGCGTCCGATTTTCTCTTGCATTGCCGCATTGTACGCGCCATCGGTATTCGCCTGTGCTGGGACAATGATGAAGTGAATTGATATCGAGAGCAAGGTTGGATGTCACAGAGAGTTGTGGATGCGTGCGGTGGGATTAGGCGAGGAGGTGGTGTTGCCGGTTCGGGAAAGGTGGGGAAAGTCCCGTCTGCCCCCGGTTCCCCGTAAGACGATTCACCAGATAGGCAAACCCTCGGTCTTTTTTAAGCGGCCATCAAGTTACCGGGCGGCGGAGGACTTCCTTGGGTATTTGCGAGGCGCTTGACATAGCATTCGGCATGCACGGCTTTACCGTTTTCATCGGCGCACAAATCGGTTTGCAAATCTACGGGGCGGTTACAAAGTACGCAGGGCACCTCAGGGAAGGAGCGGCTACCCATAACACACCTCCTTTGGAGGGTTATGAGTAGCTTGGCCCGAAACGGGAACGTGGTCTGAGCAATATTGACCACCGAGAAATTTATTGGGCAAGATGGTTTTATTAGGCAAAGCCTTGCCGTCTGGGAAATTTGTCAATGAACCCGTCCGATTTTCTGTTGCATTGCCGGATTGTGCGCGCCGTCCGTAGTTGCCTGTGCTGGGGCAATGATGAAGTGAGTTGAAATCGGGGAGGAAGGTTGGATTTCACTGAGAGTTGTGGATGCGCGCGGTGGGAGTAGGCGAGGAGTTGTTGCTGGTTCGGGGAAAGTGGGGAACGTCCCGTCTATCCGTCCCCGGGTTTTACCGACAAGAGCGAAGGCTGAAGGGCGGGCGCCGACAATTCCGCTTCGCCTGTTACGAAAGACACTGTCGCCATTTCCTGTCGGTCATAT
>DATNMU010000164.1:0-6621 GCA_035602195.1 Candidatus Acidiferrum sp. | reverse complement strand
GATGGTGTGAGCGTTCAGCAATATACCGCAAAATATCAGCAGGCGTTCCTCGAAGACTCCGCCATGATCGGCATCGAGCGGCCGCACCTGGTGCGAGCCACCGAACATATTCCTGAGATGGCGCAGTTCGTCACCAAGTTGGTTGAGAAGAACGCGGCGTACCGCACTGACGATGGATCGTATTACTTCCGCATCGCGAGCTTTCCGCGCTACGGGAAGCTTTCGAAAAAAGACTTCAGCGAGATGCGCGATGGAGCACGGGTCGATGTGGATGAATACGACAAAGACAGCGCGCGCGATTTTGCTTTGTGGAAGGCGCCCAAGCCCGGCGAGGCTTCCTGGGAAGCGCCCATTGGGCCGGGACGGCCGGGCTGGCATTTGGAATGCTCAGTGATGTCGATGGAGGAATTGGGCGAAAGCTTTGATCTACACGCAGGCGGGGAAGATCTGATATTTCCGCATCACGAAAATGAGATCGCGCAGTCGGAGTCTGTGACCGGAAAAACTTTTGCCCGGTTTTGGTTTCACGTGCGCTTTCTGCTGGTGGAAGGCGAGAAGATGTCAAAGAGCCTGGGGAACTTTTATACGCTGCGGGATCTGGTGTTGATGGGGCACAAGCCATCATCGATTCGATATCTGCTGGCGTCAGTTCCCTACCGCAACCAGCTTAATTTCACCTTTGATGGCCTCAAGCAGGCGGCGGTATCAGTCGAACGCTTGCGCAACTTTCGTCAACGCTTAACTGCGGGGCATTTTCCGCCAGGAGGTAACCCGGAGATGCAATCGCTTGCCAAGGAAACAGTCGACCGCATGCGGGCGGCGCTTGAAGATGATCTGAATGCTGCCGAGGCACAGGGCGCGATCTTCGAAATGGTTCGAAAGGCCAATTCCGCGCTTGATGCAGTCCAGGTGAAGAAAGACGACACGCAGCCGCTGCTCGCCGCCTTGGAAAAGTTTGATGAAATTTTCGCCGTACTGCAAGATGATGACGGGCTGAAAATGAAGCAGGTGCTGGAGTGGGCGCAGAGCGAGGGGCGCGAGCAGGATATTAGTCCGGAAGTTCGGAAAACGGTGCAAGCCGGCCAACTTTCAGATGGAGAGATCGAAAGCAAAGTAGCCGAGATGGGAGCGGCCCGGAACAGTCGTAATTTTGAAGTTTCAGATGCTTTGCGCGCTGAGCTGACTGCTGCGGGCATTGTCGTTGAAAACACAAAAGACGGGGCGCGGTGGCGGCGGAAGTAGTTGCCGCGGTGTTAACCTGAAAGCATGATTGCTTAGAGCCGCTGCTACGATGAAATCCCTCGACGAATATCTTCGCGATGCTGAGCAAGCTCACGGACACCTCTGCGCCGGACAAGTTCTCGGAGTGCGCCTGGCGATGCTGGGTTTGGCGAAACTTGAAATCGGCGATCCCGCCGGCAAAGACCGCAAGCGGCTAGTCACGTTTGTCGAGATCGACCGATGCGCCACCGACGCGGTGGCTGTGGTCACAGGATGCCGACTGGGAAAACGGGCGTTGAAATTTCGTGACTGGGGAAAAGTCGCGGCTACTTTTGTGGATGTGAGCACCAGCAAGGCAGTTCGCATCGCGGCGAAAGAATCGTCGAAAGCTCTGGCTCGGCAAATGCATCCTGAAATTCTCGACAAGAATCAGCAACAGATGCTGGCCTACCGCGAGATCGCAGACGACGACTTGTTTACTACCGAGTGGGTGAAAGTGAATTTACCGCCCGAGGAGTTTCCTGGATACAAAGGGGAACGAGTGGTATGCGAAGCGTGCGGCGAGGGAATCAACTTTCGGCGGGAAGTGCGAAGAGATGGAAAAGTGCTTTGCCGTGCTTGTGCCGGAGACCGGTACTACGAGCCGGTTTGAGCAGATTGCTCGTAGGCATGCGCCACCCGCAAAATTGTCGCCTCATCAAAATGCTTTCCCAGAATCTGCAAGCCGACGGGCAATTTCTCTCGCGTTTGGCCGCATGGAATTGAGATTCCCGGAATTCCCGCCAAATCTGCCGTGACGGTGTAAATATCGGCAAGATACATTGCTAAAGGATTGTTGGACTTCTCGCCTAAACGAAACGCCGCAGTGGGACTGGTCGGCGTGACAATAGCATCCACTTTACGAAAAGCCTCTTCGAAATCGCGCGTAAGCAGCGTACGCACTTTCTGCGCTTTCAGATAGTAGGCGTCGTAATAGCCGGCGCTAAGGGCATACGTACCGAGCATGATGCGGCGTTTCGCTTCCGCGCCAAAGCCTTCATCGCGGCTGCGGCGATACATTTCAGAGAGCGACTTCACCCCAGGGGCGCGGTAACTGTAGCGCACTCCGTCGTAGCGGGCGAGGTTCGAAGAGGCCTCCGCGGTTGCGATTAGATAATAAGTTGGGATTGCGTAAGGCGTATGGGGCAAGGAAACCGGTACAACTTCGCAACCAAGATTCTTTAACCTGTCGATGGCCGACTCGACCGATTGGCGGACTTCCTCATCGAGTCCTTCGCCGAAATATTCTTTGGCCACACCCAGTTTCAATCCACGAATGGGCTTTTCCAGTTCGGCAACATAATTCGGAACTGGCACATCAGCGGAAGTAGAATCCATCGGATCGCGCCCGGCAATGGTTTGCAATACGATCGCTGAGTCCTTCACAGTCTTCGTAAGTGGCCCAATGTGATCGAGCGACGATGCAAATGCGATCAACCCGTAGCGAGAGACGCGGCCGTAGGTAGGCATCAATCCCACGACGCCACAAAACGATGCGGGCTGGCGGATCGAACCTCCGGTATCGGAACCGAGCGCGACCACGGCCATATCCGCGGCCACGGCAGCCGCTGAACCGCCCGACGATCCGCCTGGCACGCGGGTGAGATCGCGCGGATTTCGCACGGGATGAAACGCCGAATTCTCATTCGACGATCCCATGGCAAATTCGTCGCAGTTCGTTTTGCCGAGAATTACTGCGCCCGCAGCTTCCAATCGCGTTACGGCAGTGCAGTCGTAAGGCGGAATGTATTTCTCGAGGCTCTTCGATCCTGCGGTGGTGCGAACGCCGCGAGTAGACATTACATCTTTAATTGCAACCGGAACACCCGCGAGCGGCGGCAAAGGTTTTCCCTCGGCAGCCATGCGGTCGATGCGATCCGCCTGCTCGAGTGCCCGCTCTTTGCAGAGTGTAAGGAACGCTCCGATCCGTCCGTCTTCTTTTTGAATCTCGGCATAGTGCGCCTCGGCGAGAGCTAGCGCAGTGGTGGTGCGCTGCTGAATAGCAGACCTGACGCGTTCAACATTTAGCTGGGACAGTTCCATCTTGGGTGAGGAAGAGAATCTAAGCTTTACCTGCCTAACGCATCAAGCAAACGTCTATCGCTCGATCACTTTGGGTACGCGGAAAAACGTCCCGTCCGCGTCAGGAGCATTTTCCAGAGCGGCTTGCTGAGATAAAGACTTGCGCAGTCCCTCGACAATGTCGTCACGAGTCGCATAGGCAAATCTGTCGCTGCCTTGCTTCGATTGGTCGACGCCGTAGCGATCCGACACCTGCGCCATCGGTTCCACATTCGATGTATCCAGTTCGTTGAGCCTGTCGATATAGTCGAGAATCGAATTCAGATCGCGCAGCATCCCTGTGCGCTCATCTCCTGAAAGCTCAAGGTTGGCGAGGCCGGCGACGTAAGCAACATCTTGTTCCGTGACTTTCATGCTGGCAGATGCAATCTCAGTGCTGGCGGATCACGAACTCGATCCTTTCTACTTTTTGACCCGCGTAGCGATTCAAGGTAGCGAGATAACGCGGAGCCAGACTCTGCATCTCACGCTTCCATCCTACGTCTGGGACCTCGACTCGCAGGACTGCGCCGGCAAAATCGAGCGCGCGGGTGCGTTCCGCCACCGCCGAACCGCAGACCAGGGGCCAAGCCAGTAATGGAACTTCGGGCGGCGGCATGCGCCGCAGCGAACCGAGCACAATCTTCTCTAATCCCGCAGCTGCGTGCTCCATAGCGACTCCATGGGATTGATTTTCGCAAACGATCTGCGAAGGAAATCCGATTCTAGCACTACAGCAGCGGGGGAAGAGTCGCGAGCCAGCGGTCACACGGGAAACTCGCTCTTGACGAATTCCAACGCGGCATCGTGGGTCGGTACTCGTCCTTCCAGTTGCGCATCCTCCACGGCTTCCAGGATTTCGCGAAACATTGGGCCGGGCTTGTATCCGGCCGCAATCAAGTCGTCACCAGTAAGCAAGGGAGCCGGACGAATATTCTCTGGCGGAGTCTCGGTGAGCTTATTGCGGAGAAACTCATAAGTGCTCAGGTTGCGATGGCTGGCCAGACTATCGGCACGATGCAAGGCCAGATGTTCATCGAAGAAGGGCATGCGAAGGAATTTTTTTAGCGTCGATTCCTTCATGCGCGAAACGTGCCCGAAGCGCATGTGATTGTCTACCAGTGCAAGAATTTGAGCCGCGTCGTGATTGGAGAAACGCAAACGCTCACACACTTCTTCGGCAATTTTGACGCCGACATCCACGTGATTGTCGAAGCGAATGCGATCGGAGGCCACGCGGAATGTCGCGGGCTTGCCAACATCATGCAGCAGTGCTCCCCACGCCAGAGTTGGCGGACAAGGGTTCGGCAGATTATCAAGCAACAGCAGAGTGTGCATAAATACATCGCCTTCGGGATGGAACTCGGGAGGCTGCTCAACACCTTTCATGTTCGAAATCTCTGGTAGCACGTCCTTCAGGAGTCCACTCTCATCAAGCAGCAAGAAAGCGCGTCGAGCGTGGCCTTCGACGAGCATCCGGGTGAGTTCATCGCGAACGCGCTCGCGGGAGACCATTCGAACTTGATGGGCGTGGCGCTGAATCGAAGTGAAGGTCTCGGGTTCGATTTCGTACTCAAAGCGTGCCGCAAAGCGCACCGCCCGCAGCATGCGCAATTTGTCTTCTGCGAAACGGCGTTCGGGATCGCCGATCGTGCGGACGATGCCGGCTGCGAGATCTTTGCGTCCGCCTACGAAATCCAGGACTTCATCGCTCACTGGATCAAGCAGCATTCCGTTGATGGTGAAGTCGCGGCGCGCGACATCTTCCCGCGGATCCTGGCTGAAGCGAACTTCGTCGGGACGGCGGCCGTCAGAGTAGCCGTGATCGCTGCGGAACGTTGCGACCTCTACGGCTTGGGATTTCGATGGAACGATATCTTCGCCCCTCGCGCGCTGCTCTTCCGGCAGCGGTACCAGGACCACGCCGAACTGCGCGCCCACCGCATAGGTTTCAGGAAAAATATCCATCACTTGCGTTGGCGTTGCGCGTGTCGCGACGTCGTAGTCAGCAGGTTCGCGCTTGAGCAGGAGATCGCGCACGCATCCGCCTACCAGGTAGGCTTGAAAGCCGTGCTGGCGCAGGGTTTTGATGATCGAGATGGAAAAATCTTTCAGCACCTGGCTTTCCGTATTTCGACAATCGCAATATGTTTTGAATTAAGCTAGCAACTGCAATCTTTCACTGATTATGCCAGACGTCTACATCCTCGGCATCGAGAGTTCCTGCGACGAGACCGCGGCGGCTGTGGTGCGCTCGGGCGAAGAAGTCGTCTCGAATGTGGTGGCCTCGCAGATCGCGCTGCATCAGCCGTACGGAGGCGTGGTGCCGGAACTGGCATCTCGCGAGCATCTGCGGGCAATTGTTCCCGTAGTGCGGCAAGCCTTGGCCGAAGCAAACCAGACTTACAAGTCTGTGGACGCAATTGCAGTCACCCAAGGGCCAGGACTTGCTGGCGCGCTGCTGGTGGGCATCAGTTATGCGAAGGCGCTGGCCTTCGCGCTCGACAAGCCGCTGATTGCGGTCAACCATTTGGAAGGACACATTCATGCTGTTCTGTTGGAGGAACGGCGCAAGGGCAATCACGAACTGCAATTCCCGGTGCTGGCGCTGGTCGTGTCTGGCGGACACACCCACCTTTACCTGGCGGCGCGAAGGAATGAGAGTTGGACGTACGAAAACATTGGCCACACGCGCGATGATGCCGCCGGAGAGGCTTTCGATAAGGTGGCAAAGTTGCTTGGCCTGGGATATCCGGGAGGCCCGATCATCGACCGGCTCGCTCCTCATGGCGACTCGATCGCGGTGAAGTTCCCGCCAGCGCAGATCAAACACCGCGATCGGCGGGAGCGGCGCGGCGCGGCAGAACCGGGAACTGATCGGCCGCGCTTTGACTTTTCCTACAGCGGCATCAAGACTGCCGTGCTGCGCTACGTTGAAGTTCACGAGATGCTTCATTCCATCGAGGCGCGGCGCAAGGCTCTGGCGAGTATCTCAAAGCCGAAACTTGAAGACTACCTCGTCCATTGCGATAAGCGGACTCTCGACTTGGTTGCCTCGTTTCAGCGTGCAATCGTAGAAGACCTTGTAGGCAAGACTCTGGCGGCGGCTCGCGCTCACGACGTATCCACACTTTTTGTGACAGGTGGAGTGGCGGCGAACAGCGAGTTGCGTAGCACTTTTGAGCGTAGTGGAGCTGAGGAGGGCCTTCCGGTGTATTTCCCGTCGCGGCCGCTTTCCACCGATAATGCCGCCATGATTGCGGCTGCAGCTTATCCAAAGTTCCTCACCGGGAATTTTGC
>DATNMU010000163.1:0-4722 GCA_035602195.1 Candidatus Acidiferrum sp. | reverse complement strand
CGGCCCCAGCCGCGGACACATCTCGCAGGCGCACGATGACAGTGTCGCCGCTGGTAGTGGCTTCCGCCTCTATCCGCTGCTCAACACCTCGCGGAAGAATCAACAGACCTCGCTCAGCACCCGCGTGTTCAATCGCTGTGCGCATCAGTGTGTCGATCAGTTTCTCCAGGACGATCTCGCACGAAACTGCTTGCGAGACTTTGATAACGGTAGCGAGATCCAGGTGTTCGACCGGTGCCCCGATCGTGCTCTTCGGACTGGGCACCCTCAGGTGCGGATATAACTGATCGAGTTGCCGCACCTTACCATCGGCTCCCCAACGGAGGTAGCCGTACCGGGCATCCTGCAAATATGCATGCGCGATCTTCTCGAGACCACGTGCCGCATAGAAGTGCGCGGCGAGTTCGTTGGCGATCGCCTCATTGTGGACAAAGCCGTTTTCGTGCGCCGACCGGACGGCTTGTTCGTAAAGGTGCTCGGCCTCGAGCTCGCGCCCTTGGATGCGTGCTATCTCCGCGCTTACCAGCGTGGCGCGGTTTTCGAAATTCTCAGGGCAGTTCCGCGCCCAAATGTCGAGCTGGTCCTGGTGAGCTTTTAGAGCCTCGGAATGCCGCTGTTTTTCATCGGGAGGCGCGGAATCCCAAGATGCCGCGTGCGAAAGCGCGCCATAGAACCAAAACTCTGCTGCTTCGAAATGCTGGGAAAAGGGGTCGCCGCCCAGCGGTTGAGCTTTCGATAAGGCATCCGCAGCTGCCGCATAGTCGCCCGCAAGATAACGCGCCTGCATCTTTCGAATCCAGTGCCAGCTGGCAGCTATCACCAGCATAGGGTTGCCGGATAAGTGGTGCTCCATCCGAAGCTCATCAACATGCACATCGTCGAGGTAGCCGAATTGGGGCGTCAAGCCGCGGAGTGTGCGAATCAGTGCTAGCTTCGTCGTCATGGTGTCAATGAGGAGGCTGAAGCGCAGCTGGCGGGTGGCCTGGAGATAGCGTTCAGCTTCCACCTCCAGTTCGTCCAGCCGAGCTCCCGATGCGAGGCCTAGCGAGATCAAGTGAGTCTGGCAATGGGCCACAAACAGCAGATCGCCTGTTTCTTGAGCCAGATCGAGCGCGCGCTGTATCATCGAGGACGCGGCCTGGATGGGCTGAGTCCATGGCAAGACATGGTAGCCGACGACACAGTAGACCTTGCCGCGAAAACGCGCGAGATCCTCTCGCTCCACGAGCGCGACACCCAGATGGCCGAAGCGGAAGCCGTCTCGGTATTGGCCGAAGCGAGGACCGATCGTCATGCTCAACTGGCCGAACGCTAGGGGTGATGCATCGCAGTAACCATGCTCCAGGCTGAGGTTCGCCATGCGGAGGACGGCGAGGTCATGGATCTTCCTCTCGGTAAACAACGCGGCCGGGAGGATGGCCAACAAGACCTCCATGAGCGCGAGGAAATCCGCGTCCCTCATCGACGCCAGATCGACGAGAGTCTCGATCGGACGCTCGCCGACGCGCTGCCGGAGTTCATCGTATTCCGCGCGAACCTCCTCTTCACTGGGATGAGCCGACCATTCGATTCCAAATGTTCGGAGCTGCTCCACTCCGACTTCGACCGCGCGATCGATGCGGTCCGTGGTGTAGAGCGCTATCCGCAGGCAGGCTACGGCGGCGAGATCTGCCGAGCCGATGGCCCTCAGTCGCAATCTTGAGAGACGCCCGTCGGCGGCGAGAAACTCACCGGTCAGGAACTCGCACTCCGCCCGGTGCAGAGCCAAAGGAAACCTGAGGTCATGGTGCGTCTCCCAGTGCTCCTCGGAGAGCAAGGCTTCTCCCGCGGCCAGATGGACCAGTGCCGATTTGTAAGCGGTGCTCGCCCGTGCGCGGCGAGCCGCGATCAGATTCAACTCGGCGATTTGCAACCGCTCTGCGTCGGACGTGACGAGCGGCAGGCCGCGATTGAGCTGGTTCACGATCTCAAAGATTCTTTCCTCCAGCTTGTCGGGAGGCGTCGCGGCAGCTATCAACCTCCCTATCCGGAGGTGGGCATTTGCTCGCGAATCTTGTGGGATCAAAGAATAAGCTGCTTCCTGCACCCGATCATGGAGAAACCAGTAGGCGTCACCCGAGCGGAAAACTAATCCAGTCCTGGTAGCTTCCCAAAACCGGGCGTGCATTTCGTCGCTCGACTGCTGGGAAACCATTTCGAGAAGGGCGAACTCCGCGCGGTTACCCAGGCATGCAAGTAGCTGCAATGCTTGCTGCGTTTCGATCGGCAGCCGTTTCAGCTTACCGACCATGAGGTCGGCCACATTGTCCGTATAACCCTTGGCGCGAATGGTATTCAGGTCCCAGGACCATTGCCCTTCGCCGTAATCGAATGTGAGTAAACCCTCCTCGACAAGTGCAGAAATGAACTGAATAACGAAAAACGGATTGCCAGCCGTCTTTTCGTGGATCAACTCTGCCAGCGCGGCGGCACGCTCGGGTTCGGTGTGAAAAGAATCCGTGATTAAAACGGCCACGTCTGCACGTGTTAGTGGAGCAAGAACGATCTCTTGCACAGGCGCGCCGGCCTTGCGCATCGCATCCAGCTTGCGCGTCAGCGGATGGGAAGAATTGACTTCGTTGTCGCGATAGGCGCCGATCAACATCAAATGCGGCACATCGGATTGCGTTAGAAGATCCTCGATCAAGTCGAGAGTTGCCGAATCGAGCCATTGCAGATCGTCGAGGAACAAAGCAAGCGGATGCTCGGGTCTTGCGAACACTCCGATGAATCGCCGAAAGACGAACTGGAATCGGCGTTGTGCGTCTTGCGGTGGAAGGTCGGGGACCGGCGGGGGTTCTCCGATGATCAGTTGCAATTCAGGAACAAGGTTGACAATGAGCTTTGCGTTCGGACCTAGCGCATCTTGAAGCGCATCGCGCCATTTGCCCAGCTCAGTCTCATTTTTCGTCAAAAGCGGACGCAAAAGCGTCTGAAACGCTTGTGCCAAAGTGGCATACGGGATGTCGCGCTTGTACTGGTCGAATTTACCCGATGCGAACAGGCCGCGCGGCGGAACTAGCCGTTTATGAAGCTCATTGACGACGGAGGACTTGCCGATGCCGGAATATCCGGAAACAAGAACCAACTCCGGTCTGGCGCCTGCTACAACACGGTCGAAGGCAGCAACCAAGGCTTCGATTTCGGATTCTCGCCCGTATAGTTTCTCTGGAATCAGCATCCGGTCTGGCGTGTCGTGTTCGCCAAGCGCGAATTCGTCGATGCGGCGCTGAGTCTCCCATTCAGCAAGGCAGCGCCGAAGATCGCTCTCAGCGCCAACCGCTGTCTGGTAGCGTTCCTCAGCAGTTTTGGCGAGTAGCTTCATGATGATCGCGGAGACTGAGCCCGGGACATTCTTCAACCGCTCGCTGGGCGGCGCTGGCTGTCTTGCGATGTGGCAGTGCACCCATTCCATCGGATCGGAAGCCGTAAAGGGAAGCCTACCCGTCAGCATTTCGTAAAGCGTGACGCCGAAGGCGTAAAGGTCGCTCCGCGAATCGATCGAGCGATTCATTCGTCCGGTCTGTTCTGGCGCCATGTAGGGGAGTGTTCCGGCGATGAACTCGGGAGGTTCGGGCCACTGGTGCTCACGCGGAAGGCGCGAAGCGATACCAAAGCCCATGAGCCAGACCTCGCCGGTCGCGGAGTTAACGAGAACATTGGGCGGCTTGATGTCTTTGTGGATCAGACCCCGCTTGTGTAACCGGCTGAGTGCGGTTGCGAGACCAACGGCGAAGCGCAAAAACTGCGTCATTTCCATCGGTCCCTGGATGAGTCGATCGAGAGGTTCACCGCCAGGGTTCTCGAGCACGAGCATCATCTGCCCGTTGAGCTGGGAGAGAGCGAGGGGCCGAACCGCCCATGATAGGTCCAGCTCAGCCCTCAACGAGTATTCGTGCTCCATCCTCTTGAGGCTTTCCGGCGCGGGGCGTGTTGAAACAGGCGCTCGCAGAAGAACAGACGGTGCGTCTACCTGGTTCGGGTGCTGGCCCCGGTACAAGATGAACTCCTCATCCTTTCGGAGGGGTTCAAGCACATATTCTGAAAGCTCCACGATGATTGTTCTCCAGTTTCATGTACTTCATTGATGTTGAGAGAGTGACCGCTGCCAAAAAGTTGGTCCGGAAGTCGATCCGCTTGGTAAAATTCTCCAGGCTTGAACTTCCATTCAAGCCCCCCGTTGCCGGAACCGTATTGACCACGTCGCGAAGCTCTCTCTCGCTCCGGCGGGCAGTTTCCGTCCGGTGCTTAATCTCTTCAAAAGCTTTCTCCAATTCAATCCTGGCCTGCGCCTGCTCGGTGACATCTATTGCGGTCCCAACAAATTCCACGAAGTCGCCCTTCTCGTTCACGATGGGACGTCCGATAGAATGTTGGTATTTGATAGTTCCGTCGGGAAGTCTCAAGATTTCGAGAATATCCTCACTGGCGAGGTCTTTCGCCAATGTGCCATCCGGCTGCGGATCGGTTGAGCGGACAGGCTGGTGGGAACCATGTTCTGCGGATGCCATCCACGGATTATAGTCCAACCGGCGATTCCAAGCCTTCTTGGAACTTATGCAAACGCGAGCCAAGCCTTTGAATGGCTAAACCGGGCTTACGCTTGACATCGCGAATCGCCCAGTCACGTTCTACAAGACTTGTCAGGACTAATCCGAAGCGTAGAACTCGGATACCTTCCGA
>DATNMU010000162.1:0-3120 GCA_035602195.1 Candidatus Acidiferrum sp. | reverse complement strand
TACATCGTGTTCTTGTCGTCGAGGTCAAAAGTCTTCGTCTTGATGATCGTACCCGGGACCGTCACATTGATGGACTTCCCCGGTTCGTACTTCTCAACCTTGCCATAAACCAAATCGTTGTTTTCCTTGGCGGTGCCGCTGTTCGTCTGGACCTTATTGGTCGCGGTGGTTTCCTTGCTTTCCTTCGAAGCAGTAGCCTTGTCCTGAGCGGAAACGAGAGTGGTCCCGCCCATGATAAGAAGGGCCGCACAGAACGGTGTCAAAAATAGCTTCATAGTGGTACTCCTCGATTAATGGAAATGCAATCAGAGAACCTTATGAAAAACTGTTAAGATCAGTTCTGTATGGCATATCACCGCAGGCCCGCAAAACGGGTGAGAAAACCGTCGCGTGGACCGGGCAGATGAAACAGCCGCGTAGGCCGACCGATTCCTTCGCAGCGCTGCAGTTGTCACCGTAACCTGTCGAAGTCCATACCGCAGTGCGCGATATTCAGTTTCGTTGTTCGTTGGTATACCCACCGGCTACCTTGGCGAATTTCCAGTACTGCGCGGTGTTGCATAGTAAGCGGCTGGTGAACCGCCCTTCCATTGACGAATGACGGGACGGATATTGGAGGGGTGGCGGAAACCAGGCAGAAGTATTGGCGCAAACTGATAGCCGAGCAGGAGGCCAGTGGGCAAAAGGCACGGCCGTTCTGTCGCGAGCGGGGAATCGGAGAATATTCGTTTTACAAGTGGCGTCAGCGGCTGCGACAAAGTGACACGGTGCAATTCGCGCTGCTGGAAACCTTGCCGGCGGCCACGTCCAGCCTTGAATCCGCGCTCGAACTGGTGCTGAGGAGCGGGGAGCGGCTGCGCATAGGCAACCAAGTGGTGGCGACGACGTTGCGGATGGTGCTGGAGGTCGTGCGGGGATGATACACCTGCCGGCCAGCGTGCGCGTGTATTTGTGTCTGAACCCGTGCGACATGCGCCGAAGCTTTGACGGGCTTCACGCCCTGGTAAGAGATCACCTGCAGTTGGATGCCTTTGTCGGCCATCTTTACTTATTCGCAAATAAGCGAAGAGACCGTCTGAAAATTTTGTACTGGGACCGTGACGGATTTGCGATTTGGGCGAAACGGCTTGAGGCAGGTACGTATGTCATTCCCTCTGGAGAGCCCGGCGAAGCTCGGTTCGAGATCACTGTCGAAGAACTGGGAGCACTGCTAAGCGGCATCGATCTGAGCAGCGCTACGCGGCGAAAGCGGTATCAACGCGCGGCCAGATAAAAGACGAATAAAACATCTCTACCTTCATCTGTTTTTACTTGAAGCGGGGCCCTTTTCAATTTATTCTGAAAGCACGCTCGTGCTCACTGTCGATCCCAACGCGCTGCCCAGGGACATCGATCAGTTGCAGAAACTCGTCGCCGAGTTGTGCGAACGGCTGAAGCACGAGACTTCGGAAAAGGACAAGTACCGGATCTTGCTGCGCGAACTGCTGGATGCGCAGCGCGACCGCAAGAGCGAGCAACTCTCGAAAGATCAACTGGCGCTGTTCGAAACTCTCTGGAAGGCCAATCAGTCGGAGGAAGAGAAAGAAGCGGATGCCGAGCCGCCCGCCGAAGAAGAACAGAAGCCGGAGAAACCGGAAATCAAGAAGCGCAGTGGACGACAGCCGCTGGCGGGGCATCTGGTTCGGGAGCGAGTGGTGCACGACCTGGCGGCATCGGAAAAGCACTGCAATTGCTGTGGCAAAGATCTGCACCTGGTCGGCGAGGAAACCAGCGAACGCTACGAGTTCATCCCCGCAGTGATGAAGGTGATCGAGGATGTGCGGCTGAAGTACGCCTGCGATTGCACGATGAAAAGGGCGGACAAACCCGCGCAGCCGATTGAGAAGAGCACAGCCGGAGCGAGCGTGTTGGCGCAGGTGATCGTTTCCAAATTCGGGGATCATCTGCCACTGCATAGACAGGAAAAGATCTTTGAGCGCCACGGAGTGGAAATCTCACGCAAGACGATGGGCGGCTGGATGGCGCAATGCGGAGATCGGTTGGAAGTGCTCTACAGTGCGGCCAGGAAAGTTCTATTCCAGTCAAAAGTGATCGGGACCGATGATACTGGCGTGAAGGTGTTAGACCCATCGCTGAATTTTGCACGGACTGGCCGGATCTGGCCCTATGTCGGAGATGTCCACCATCCGGTGGTGGTTTACGACTACACGGCGACGCGAGGTCGGGATGGACCGGCGAAGTTTTTGGAAGGATATACAGGATATCTGCAGGCCGATGCCTACGCAGTCTACGATGCATTCTTCAAACCTGCCCGCGGACTCATTGAGGTCGGGTGCATGATGCACGCACGCCGGTACTTCTTTAAGGCGCTGGACTCGGATCAGCCACACATGGGTCCGGCGCTGCACCTGATCGCGCGTCTGTACGCGGTGGAGGATCGCGCCCGTGGGCTCAGCGGTGAGGAACGGCTGGGTTTACGGAAGCGGTTGTCAGCTCCAGTGATAGAAAAGTTAAACCAGTATCTGCTCGAGATCCGCGATGAGGTTTTGCCGAAGAGTCCAGCCGCCAAGGCTGTGCGCTACGCGCTAAATCAGTGGGAGGCGCTAACGCGCTTCTTGAAAGATGGCGATCTGGAAATCGACAATGGCGCTACGGAGCGAGCTAACCGGGACATCGCCATTGGTCGCGGCAATTGGACGTTCTTCGGCAGCGACGCCGGCGGCAGAACGGCCGCCATCTTGATGAGCTTCACCGCGATGTGCAAGCGGAATGCAGTCGAGCCGTTCGCCTGGTTCCGGGATGTGCTGTCGCGCATAGCGACACACCCCATCAACCGAATCGAAGAGCTACTGCCGCACAATTGGAAGGCCCTCGCACCGGCCGCCAACCAAGCCTGAAATCAAACGAACTTCACAATCACGCGTCGAGACGCAAGGGCGGTTCACGAGCCGTTTACGCTGGTATCGCGAATCTCACAATTAACCCAGGTATGTTCGGGGCTATTCATCTTCCGTCGATTATGAACTTCAGCCTGGGTGTCCAACAGAGAGTAAAACACACAGTGTTAGACATCTCATATGTCGGGGGGCAGTCGCGGCATCTGTATGCGTCGAAAGACTG
>DATNMU010000161.1:0-8961 GCA_035602195.1 Candidatus Acidiferrum sp. | reverse complement strand
GGCACATCGAAGGACGGTCGATATACCTACGATGTGTTCTTCCAATAGTTAAGGTTCTTCCAACACGCTGCGGTGATCAGGACAGATTGGTCCAAAACTGATCTGTCCCGATTTTTTTGCCTACTGGGCAACCTGGAAATGCGTCCGCAGTTGAAAGAAAGCGCCACAATGAACCCACGCATGAAATCGGCCACCATCAGACTCTTAATTCTAACGGCCAGTGGCAGCCTGGCCGTGATGCTCAACAGCATCGCGGCCGGGATCTGGATGGCGTCCACTATGATTTTGTTTTACTACTGGTCGGGGAACCCAAATGAGGCGCGGTTCTCGACGTACCTTCTTACCCAGCGCGCCCATTATGTTCTCAACATGCGCGCCATCAAATATGCCGACGCGGTTCGATTTCCTACTCATACTCCGGCCCGCCGCCCCGTTTCATTTGGCCTTCAGGTTGAACTGATAAATAACCATAGAAGGAAATCGCAGCAAACCCGTGTCCCGAATGTGATAAACCAGACCCTGTGAAGCTGCTGGTGGTGGAAGACGAACCTCGAATGCTGGAACTGTTGCGCCGTGGCCTGACGGAAGAGGGCCACAACGTGACCTGTGCCTCCGATGGAAATGAAGGCTGGGAACTCGCGCACGCCTACGAGTTCGACGCGGTCGTGCTAGACGTAATGCTGCCGAAAATGAACGGCTTCGAACTCGCAAGGAAACTTCGCCAAGGAAAAATCACAACCCCCGTGTTGATGCTTACCGCCAAAGATTCGGTTCCCGACGTAGTGCGCGGGTTGGACTCTGGCGCCGACGACTATCTCACCAAGCCCTTCACGTTTAATGAACTGCTGGCGCGTTTGCGGGCGCTGCAACGCCGCTCGACGTCGCGGCCGCAAAACCGGCTGCAAGTCGGTGATCTGGTTCTCGATCCGGAATCGCGCGCCGTTTCTCGTGCCGGGGTTTCCATCACCCTTACGCGAACCGAATACAGCCTTCTGGAGCGGTTGATGTACCGCGCCGGCAAAGTGGTCCCGCGAAACGCGCTGATCGAATCGGTTTGGGGCTTTGATCGGGAAATCGAGGAAAATACGTTGGATGCATTCGTGCGCCTTCTGCGCCAAAAAGTGGACCGCGAGGGCATGCCGAAGCTCATTCTTACGGTGCGCGGCGTGGGGTACATGATTCGCGAGGAGAAGCTGGCGTGAAACGGCTTTCGATCGGCCTACGGTTGGCGCTGTGGTATCTGGTGATTTTTCTGTTGGCCGAGCTCATTTTTGGTGTGGGGATGTGGTTCATCCTGCGCAAGAACCTATACGACATCGCGGACAAGACGCTGCGAGATCAGGCCGCCGACCTGCAGCGATTTCTGGAAGCCCGAACCAACGTTCCAATATCGCAGCTGCAAGCCGAAATCAGCGAAGACTATAAGATCGAGCGCTCCGAAGATTATCTGCAAATCACCGAAGATAACGGAAATTCGATCTACCGTTCCCAATTTCTGGAAGAGCACCCGCTTCCGTCGTTTTCGCCTGAACGGTTGACCAAGCCACATTTTGAAACCCTGAGACTTGGCCGCCAGCGCTTTCGCGTCGTCACCCAGAGAATGGATGTAAATGGACGCGGGTACTTCGTTCAAATCGGGCACCCGTTGCACGAAGAAATGGAAACACTCGATGCCTTTCGCAAATATCTGCTAGGGTTCGCACCGCTCCTATTGCTGGGCGCGTCCGCCGTAGGTTATTGGCTGAGCGGTCGAGCCCTCTCTCCCGTCGACGCTCTGGCCCGGACCGCCCGCACTATTTCCGGGCATAACCTGAGCAGCCGGCTTGAGAAGTTGCACACTGGAGACGAACTGCAGCGCCTCTCCGATACCCTAAACGAAATGCTGCAGCGGATTGAAACCGCCTTCCTGCGTGTCACTGAATTCACCGCCGACGCATCGCATGAACTGCGGACTCCGATCGCATTGATCCAAACCGAGGCCGAGCTGGCTCTGCGCCGGTCGCGAAATGACGAGGAGTATCGCGACGCCCTGCGGCACATTCTGCAGGAAGCTGAGCGCACCGGCAAGCTGGTGGAGGAACTTCTGGCACTAGCGCGCGCCGACTCGGGCAGCGAAGCTCTCAATATCCGTTCTCTCGACCTGCTTGGATTGTTGAAAGAGTCCTCTTCCAAATGGTCTCAAGTTGTAGGCTTGAGGAATTTGGAACTCCAGGACCGCCTTGGCTCACTGCATCTACCCGTGATGGGGGACGAAAATGCGTTACGGCGTGTGATCGATATTCTCCTCGACAACGCCTTCAAGTACACTACTCCGCCCGGGAAGGTGACTTTGACCGCCGTGGAACGCGACGGCCGCGTTGTGGTAAGCGTAAAAGATACCGGCATTGGCATTGCGCCCGAGGATCAAGCCAGAATTTTCGAGCGGTTCTATCGCGCGGACAAGGCGCGCAGCCGGGAACTCGGCGGGTCGGGTTTGGGTCTGGCAATTGCGCAGTGGATCGTACAGCTTCATAAGGGATCGATCACCGTGAAAAGTGAAGTGGGAAATGGATCTGACTTTCGGGTAGATCTTCCGGCGGCAGCCCCTATCAGTGAAGTTGTTCGGTTCGGCGACGCAGGCGTCGAGAGCGCGGAAGATAATGGTCCGAATTAGCGAGACTCCAGCAGCATCCGCATTCCATATTTAGGCCGCAGCGTTATCAGCGGTTGCGGCTCGACCGGATGGCCCGGCACTAATTTTAGTCTCCACTTCTGTGCCAGCGTAGCCAAGATCAAGACGCCTTCCATCCACGCGAACGATTCACCAATGCATTGCCGTGCGCCGGCGCCAAAAGGGAAGTAGGTAAATTTTTTACGGGCGGCTTTGGCTTCGGCCGTAAATCGATCGGGATCAAAACGCATCGGGTCGGGGAAAAAACGCGGATCGCGCTGGGTGACGAATGGGCTCATCAAAATCGTGGTTCGTGCGGGGAGAAAATAATCGCCCAGCGCAAAGTCGTTGCGAGCATAACGGCCCATCGCCCACGCCGGCGGAAACAAGCGCAGCGATTCCGCCAGCACATTCTCCGTGTAACGCAAACGGGATACATCGTCGAAAGCGGGGAGTTTCCCGGCCACGCACCCATCGACTTCAGTCTGAAAATTCAGCTCGCACCCCGGATTTTGCGAGAGTAAATACCAAGTCCAAGACAGCGCATTGGCGACAGTCTCGTAGCCTGCCAGAAAAACGGTGATGACCTGATCGCGTAAAGATTGACGCGATTCTTCATCGTTGGCGGGCGAGGCCGCAAGCATAAGATCCAGCAAGCTTCCGCGATCAACGCCACTGTTGCGGTGCGCCTCGATCATACGGTAGACCGCAGCGTCGATACGGTTGCGAGCGCGAACGAACGCAGCCAGCCCGGGAGGGCGCAAATGCACCAGCCACTCCGCCGCCGGCAGCATGATGAGAAGATTGTAGAGGCTCATGATGCGATTGATGGCCCCAGCCAGTTCGAAGACTTCCTGCCGCAAATCGGTGGCAAACATAGTGCGCGCCACTACGTTGAGGGTAAGGTGCATCATGTCGGCGGCGATATCGCGTTGTTCTCCCGCACGCCATGAATCGCGGAGGTGAGCGGCTTCTTCGACGATGACGTTCGCATACTCCGCAATCCGCTGGCGGTGGAAGGCGGGTTGCGCCGTCAGCCGCTGCGCTCGGTGCGTAACGCCTTCAGCGGTAATCATGCCTTCGCCAAGCAGCATCTTGCTGCGCTGCACGGTGCGTTCCTTGATGAAGTTGTCGTTTCGCACCACTAGCACTTCGCGGATGTACTCGGGATGATTAATAAAAACAATGTGGTGATGGCCGAGCTTGTAATGCGCAATGTCGCCGTAAGTCTCAGCCAAATGCTGAAAAAGGAGAATAGGATTTGCCGGGCGAAACTTGCGAAGCGCATACCAGAGCACATTGCGCTTGAATCCGGGAGGGAAGCGGTAATCGAGCGGCCGCGGATCAGACTCTTGCTTTCCAGATTGCCTGACTGCAGTCGCCATTTCGCTAGTTTACACGGGCCGGCCTCACAACTATTTCCGCAGTTGGTCAAGCGCGGCCAGAACTTCTTCGCTATGGCGCGCAGGTTCAACGCTTGTATAGACCTTCGCCACTCTGCCTTGGGGATCAATAAGAAAGGTATGGCGAGATGCGAATTTCACCACTCCTAAGTTGGTGAGGGAACCGTAGGCGCGGCTCACTCTGCCGTCTGTATCGGCTAGCAACTTGAAGTTCAGTCCTTCCTTCGCGCAAAACTTCTTGTGGGAGTCCACGCTATCCACGCTCACGCCCAGGACAACGGCCTGGCGCTCGGCATACTTGGGCTGATCCACTTGGAAGTTGTGCGCTTCCCGTGTGCAGCCCGGAGTCTGGTCCTTAGGATAAAAATAAAGGACGACCCAACCGTTGCGGTAATCTTTGAGGCTGACGGAAGCGCCCTCCTGCGAGGGAAGAACGAAATCAGGCGCAATGCTGCCGGGTGAAGGAGCGGCAGCACGCGAACCAAAAAGGCGCGGGACGAGTATCACAACGGCCAAAACCACAATAATGAGCAGAGCGATTTTCAACATTAGCGACCTCTAAGGCTTCCGCGTCGAGGTACATTCCTCGAACGCCTGGCGCCTGCGTAACATTGTAAAACCTTCGAGACGGCGACCTTCGTTCAGCAAAATTCTTCGCAATTGAATATCATGGACCATTCGGCACAATCGAACGGAGATACCAGACGTGGCTCAGACGGAAACTGACGGTCAAGAGGTGTTAGAAACACGCGAGTGGGTTGATTCGCTGGATTATGTGCTTTCGCAGGGCGGTCCCACTCGCGCTGGAAGATTGTTGCAGCAGTTGGCGCTGCACGCGCGCCGCGCAGCGGGAGTGAATCTTCCCTTCTCTGCCACCACGCCCTATCAGAACACCATCGCCTCTCCACAACAGGCGCCATTTCCGGGAAGCCAGGAGATGGAACGCCGTATCAAGAGCCTGGTGCGGTGGAACGCTTTAGCGATGGTGGTGCGCGCTAACAAAATTCAGGAAGGTATTGGCGGACACATTTCCACCTTTGCTTCTGCGGCCACTTTATATGAGGTCGCTTTCAACCATTTCTTTCAGGCCAAGACGGAGAGCGGAGATCGTGACTTCGTCTATTTTCAGGGCCACGCCGCTCCGGGAATTTATTCTCGCGCCTATCTTGAAGGACGTATTCCAAAGGAGAAGCTGGAAAACTTTCGTCGAGAATTGAAGCCGGGCGGCGGATTGAGTTCGTATCCTCACCCGTGGCTCATGCCAAATTTCTGGGAGTTTCCCACGGTTTCGATGGGCTTGGGTCCGATCCAAGCGATCTATCATGCCCGCTTCATCCGCTATCTGGAGAATCGCGGACTGAAGGAATCAACCGGAGGCAAGGTGTGGGCGTTCATGGGTGACGGCGAAATGGACGAACCCGAGTCGCTCGGCTCGATCACTCTGGCTTCGCGCGAGAATCTGGATAATTTGATTTTCGTGGTGAACTGCAACCTGCAACGCCTCGATGGGCCTGTCCGCGGCAACGGCAAAATCATTCAGGAACTCGAAGCCATCTTCCGTGGCGCGGGCTGGAATGTAATCAAAGTCATCTGGGGATCGGACTGGGATAGCCTGATTCGCGCCGACCGCGACGGCATTCTGGTAAGGCGGCTGGGCGAAATCAGCGACGGACAGTATCAGAAATATTTTGTCGAGAGCGGAGCCTACTTCCGCCAGAATCTGTTCGGCACTGACCCTCGTCTGCTGAAAATGGTGGAACATCTTTCCGACGAGCAACTGGCCCGCATGCGGTTGGGCGGACACGACCCCATCAAAGTGCACGCCGCTTATCGAGCTGCGGTCGATCACACGGGATCTCCGACCATCATCCTCGCCAAAACGATCAAAGGTTACGGACTCGGCGAAGCGGGCGAAGGCAAGAACATCACGCACCAGCAAAAGAAATTGAACGAAGAAGAGTTGGAGCTATTCCGCTCGCGTTTTGGAATTCCGATTCCCGACGACGAACTGCATAACGCACCGTTTTATCGGCCCTCCGACGACAGCGCCGAAATCAAGTACATGCAGGCCCGCCGCAAACAACTCGGCGGCTACATGCCCCAGCGCTCCGTTCGCGCCACGCCCTTGAAAGCGGTGCCAGAAGCCCACTTTGAAGAATTTTATAAAGGGACTGATGGGCGCGAAGTGGCGACCACGATGGTTTTTGTGCGCTTGCTCGGGAAACTGCTGCGCGATCCGGAATTGGGCAAGCTGATCGTTCCTATCATTCCCGATGAAGCCCGCACCTTCGGCATGGAGGCGTTGTTCCGGCAGGTGGGCATTTACTCCAGCGTTGGCCAACTTTACGAGCCAGTCGATATGGACACTCTTCTTTATTACAAGGAAGCGAAGAACGGGCAGATTCTTGAAGAGGGAATTACCGAAGCCGGCTCGATGTGTTCGTTCATCGCCGCGGGAACGGCTTATGCGAACCACGGCATCAATACCATTCCCTTCTTTATTTATTACTCCATGTTCGGGTTCCAGCGCATCGGCGACTTGATCTGGGCCGCAGCCGATATGCGGTGCCGCGGATTCCTCATTGGCGGAACCGCCGGACGAACCACTCTGGCCGGCGAAGGTTTGCAGCATCAGGACGGCCACAGCCACGTTCTGGCGCTGCCCGTTCCCAATCTGGTGGCTTACGATCCGGCGTTCGCTTACGAGATTGCCGTCATTATTCAAGACGGCATTAAGCGCATGTATATCGATCAGGAGTCGATCTTCTACTACCTCACCGTGACGAACGAGCCTCTGGCCATGCCGGAGATGCCGAAAGAAAGGAACGTCCGCGAAGGCATATTGCGTGGTCTCTACCGCTTCAACACCTCCGATGCACCCGATCAAAAACTGCGCGTCCAATTGCTGGGCAGCGGGACCATCATGTACGAAGTGCTGAAGGCGCAGACTCTGCTGAAAGAAAAATACGGTGTCGCCGCCGACGTGTGGAGCGTGACCAGTTATAAGGAACTGTATCGCAACGCCAATGACTGCGAACGCTGGAACATGCTGCATCCCGGCGAGCCCGCGAAAATGCCCTATGTAACTCAGACCCTGAAAGATGCGCCCGGACCGTTCATCGCCGCATCTGATTACATGAAGGTGCTGCCGGAGTCTCTGGCAAAGTGGGTGCCGGGACAATTCGTTTCTCTCGGAACCGACGGCTTTGGCCGCAGTGAGAGCCGCGCAGCATTGCGCGACTTCTTCGAAGTAGATGCCAAACACATTGTGCTGGCTACGCTGGGAGCCCTGGCGCGGGAAAATAAAATTGGCATCGACGTCGTGAAGCAAGCTGTCCGCGATCTGGGAATCGATCAAGAAAAACTGAACCCGGCTACTAGTTAAGCGCCGTCGTAATCACTCTGCAAAAGACCAAAGGAATAGAATTGGTGATCGAATTCAAGCTTCCCGCACTCGGAGAGAATATTGACCAGGGAGACCTGGTGCGTCTGATGATTTCCCCCGGTGCGACGATCAGCGAAGGCCAGGCTGTTATGGAACTTGAAACCGACAAGGCCGTGGTGGAAGTTCCTTCATCGGTCAGCGGAACGGTGAAGGACGTTCTGGTCAAAGAGGGCGACAAGATTAAAGTCGGCCAGGTTATTTTCAGAGCCGAGAATAACGGAGCACCCGCTGCCGACGCTAAAAGCGCTCCGTCGCCCCAAAAAGAGACCGTGAGCCCAAAAGCTGAACCTGTTCAGCCTACAGCGGCTTCGACTGGGGCTGCCGCAAAACCGCAGCCGGCTCCCGTTCCACCGCCTCAATCACAGCCATCGCCACGTCGAAATCGAGCGACCGATGCTCAGCCTTCCACCGAATTTCGCCTGCAGGAGCTCGGAGAAAACATTTCCGAGGGCGATTTGGTGCGCCTGATGATCGCTCCCGGTGCAAAAGTTTCCGAAGGCCAGCCGGTGATGGAGTTGGAAACCGACAAGGCGGTGGTTGAAGTCCCCTCATCGGTCAGCGGCGTTGTGAATGAAGTGAAAGTTAAAGAAGGCGAGAAGATCAAAGTCGGGCAGGTGATTTTCACTCTGCAGAGTGCAGCGCCGTCGCAAGTCGAGCCCGCTCGTCCGCAACGGCAGCCGGTTGAGCACGTCTCAGGCCAGCATGGGGCGCGGCTAGCATTCCAGGCGGCAATTCGCGCAGAAGGCAAAACCGAAGAACAGGCGCTCCCTCCTGACCAGCCGAGGCCAGTTCCCGCATCGTTTTCCATGCCTGTGCAACTGGGCAAAGTCGCCGGAACCGAGCACCGGAGCCCGGTGCCTGCGGCTCCGCACACGCGCCGATTGGCTCGCGAAATCGGTGTCGATATTTACGAAGTCAAAGGCACGGGTCCCGGCGGACGCATCAGCGAAGATGATGTGAAGGCCCATGCGAAAGCGGTTCTGAGTGCCGCAGCCACTTCCGCGCAGGCTCCAGCGCGCGCCGGACATTTTGTGGCGCCCAAACTACCGGACTTTGCCAAGTGGGGAAAGATCGAGCGCGTTTCGATGCGCGGAGTTCGGCGCAAGACGGCCGAACACTTGGCGGAATCCTGGAATACGATTCCTCACGTTACCCAGCACGACCGCGCCGACATCACCGAACTCGAGCAGTTGCGCGCCCGTTTCGCTCCCAAAGCTGAGCAAGCCGGCGGCAAAATGACGGTCACTGCCATCGCCTTGAAAGTCTGCGCTGCCGCGCTCAAAGTCTTTCCGCAATTCAACGCCACCATTGACATGGAGAAGGAAGAGATCATTTACAAGCAGTACATCAGTATCGGGGTGGCGGCGGACACGGATCGAGGCTTGCTGGTTCCGGTGATCCGCGACGTGGACAAGAAAAATATCGTGGAGCTTGCGGTCGAGCTGTCGCAACTTTCACAGAAG
>DATNMU010000160.1:0-3191 GCA_035602195.1 Candidatus Acidiferrum sp. | reverse complement strand
GATGCCAGCGTCTATGGTGATTCGCTTCTTTACGAAATCTTTATGAATTTTTTAACCCATGCTTATGCCCGAGGCGATTAACTAAGAGGTTCGGTCGCGAGGGGCAACGGGGTGAAGTATGTGGATTGCTCTTACATTCTCGGCGATTGCGCTGACAGGGATTGAGTTCATGGTCTGGTTCCTGCTTGGTTTGCTTCGCGAGCGAGCGTTGTCGGTCTACAACAGGATGGGTCCCGTCCCCGGGCGGTCGAAAAGAGACAGACACCAGGTAGTTCTGGGTCGCATCTATTGCGAGCAGGACTGTCGCGCCGCGAACGGCGAACACAACGATTGCAACGTACAGTTCCTCGGAGAACCAAGTCATGCGAAAAGGTCTGTTCCAGGTCTTATTGTTTTCTCTATCGATAACGCTTCCAGGGGCTTGGGCTCGCGCTCAATCCAACCCGGATGCGTCGACGTCACCCACAAATACAAATTTCGCCTCGGCGGATCAAGCAGAAAAGCGCGAAATGCGGGAGGCATTGAGGGCACTTCAAGCTGAAGTGGAACGGTTGCGCTCAGAGGTTGAGCAACAAAAAAGCACCGCGCATGCCAGTGAGCATGCGGATGTTAACGAAGATGTTGCACCGCGTTCTGCAGGATCCACCCTCCCGGCGACGGCCTCAAATTTCTCTGGCGCTGCGAATTCCGGCACTGCCGCCCCCGGCGTTTCCATCACTCCGGTTATGGCGGCCTCCGGCCAGCCTGTCGCTGCGGTCACCGCGCCGGCCGACTCCGCTCCAACCAAGCCGGCGAAAGAGGAACCTTTCGCTTTCGCCGACTGGACCTGGCTGAACGGCAATCCCCGCACGAAAGAGCTACCTTTCGACTCGAAATTCTTTACGCCTGAAATCCGCGCCGATGTTGCTTACCACTACGACTTCAACCACCCTATGGACGATACGATTGTCGGTTCCAGCGAAGTATTTCGTTCGAATGAAGTTGGCCTTACGCATCTGGGGATAGGCGGAGACTTCCACTACGACCACGTTCGCGCACGCGTGCTCAGCCAGATAGGTTTGTACGCCACCGCAACGCCGCGCAATGACGCCAGCACTGCCCGCGGGCAGTGGGATCTGGCCGATGCTTACCGTTATGTCAACGAGGCCTATGGTGGATATCACTTTGATGCGCTACATGGAATTAACGTCGATGCTGGTATCTTCCTCTCGTACATAGGCCTCTTCAGCTTTTACAACTTCGATAACTGGGCCTACCAGCCGTCTTATGTCTCGTCGAACACTCCGTGGTTTTTCACCGGCCTGCGTATACAAGTGTTCCCCACCAAGAAGCTAAAGATTGAGCCTTGGATCATTAACGGGTGGCAGTCCTACGCTCGATTCAATGGCCGGCTCGGATTAGGTGGGCAGGTCTTGTATCGCCCGACTGGTTGGCTTGAGATTCTTTCGAACAATTACGGGGCAGGGGCGGACGCGCTGGGCATTCCCACTCGCACTCGCTATCACACGGACAACAGCATTGAAGTGAAGTATTACGACCATCCGGAACGCTTCTTGGACAAGATGGCCTTCTCTCTCACTGGCGATGCCGGTTGCGAGAGCGGCGGAGGAGTGAACTGCACCACCAATCAGAAGGATTCAACGGGCAAGATTGTTTCGTTTAAACAGAGCTTTCTCGGTTACATGCTCTACAACCGGTGGTGGTTCCACCATGACCGTTACGGCTTCACGCTAGGCGGGGGAGAGATCAACAACCCAGGACGCTATCTGGTGTTGCTGCCGCCTATCAACGGAGCGACGGCCGCTTCCGGAACGCCCTACTTTACTGAGAATCCCGGAGATCCGTTCAAAGCATGGGATGCGTCCGCGACCTATGACTACATGCCCAGCCAGTACATTACCTTCCGGTGGGAGTTCAACCACCGGCACGCGAATGTGCCGTACTTTAGCGGTCCTGGCGGAGTTACGCCGCCAGGCGGCAATAGCGGGCCTCCCGGTTCATTTGTTGCGGGCTTTCAGCCGGATCTTCGTCACACCGAGGATCGGGCCACGATGGCGATTTTGGTGAAATTCTAACGTCGCAAACAAATATGATCGGTGCTGCTCGTTTACCCAATGCGGGTGCTCGATATTGTGAGCACCTTGGGAAAGGCACCGATCATGAAATGGCAGATTGCACTACTAACTGGAAGTTTGATTTGTTCGACCAGCTCTGTGGCTCAGGTAGCGGCTGAACTGCCGCCGCAAGATTTGAGTCACAGAGTACAGCAACTCGAGGTGGAAGTGACGGAATTGAAACAAATCGTGAGCGAGCTGCGGGCGCGTTCCGACGAGGCAGGCCGGGGCGGGACAGTTACGCCGAAAGTTGCCGCGCTTGCGACCTCCTCCTCTGCCGACCCCGCCGTTGCAAACTCCGCTTTGGCGCCGCAGGAAGGTTCAGCGCAGATTGTCACCGCCGATGACCGCAAGTCTTTAGATTTCTTGCGCCAGACCACGATCAACGTCGGCCTCGATACCTATTACGAATATAACTTCAACGATCCGGTGGGGCGTGTGAATCTGTTGCGAGCCTATGATGTGCTGAGCAACGAATTCAGTTTGAATCAGGCCAGCATCGTGCTCGAACACGCGCCCGATGTGGAGGCGGGGCGGCGCTGGGGCGGCCGTCTGGATTTGCAATTCGGGCAGGCCACCGACACTTTGCAGGGCAATCCTACGAACGAACCCCGGCCGGATATTTATCGAAATATTTTCCAGGTCTATGGCACATATGTTGCTCCCGTAGGCAAAGGGCTGACGGTCGACTTTGGCAAGTGGGGAAGCTCGATCGGAATCGAAGGAAATTACACGAAAGATCAAATGAACTATTCGCGCGCGTTCTGGTTCGATTTTCTGCCCTTTTATCACATGGGCGCGCGCGTCACTTATCCGGCGAACGATCGTTTCGCGCTGAACTACTGGTTGGTGAATGGAACCAATCAGGTGGAAGCGACCAACGGCTTCAAGGACGAGCTGTTTGGTTTCACGGCGAAGCCGAACAAAACTGTGACATGGACATTCAATTACTACCTGGGACAAGAGCATCCGGACCGTGTTTTAGTCGCTCCTACCAGCCCGATTCCGGTGCAACCGGGCCTCAGCTTTGCGGCTATCAATCCAGCGCCAAACGGGAAGACCCACATTTTCGACAGT